>JBEQBC010000001.1:0-268110 GCA_041640035.1 Candidatus Nanohaloarchaea archaeon
CCTTTTGTACCTGTTCTGAGAACTATAGAGAGAAGTTCTGTATCTGAGAGATGACTGACACCTTTTTCCTGAAGCTTTTCACGAGGACGCTCCTCTTCAGGAAGATCCTTGATCCTGTAATCCATAAATGGTTCAAAAAATTCCTACCTACAAAAAACTTGTTTGTACGGAATCTAAGCTTTCATGTACTGTTCTGTGAAGCAGTGCCTCCGTGAATGGAGTTGAACCTGTAAATAAATATTTTGACCTGCAAACCCTGTTTCTATGAAGGAACTTGTACAAAATCCTGATCTGGAAGAAGCTGAAGAACTGCTGGAAGAGTACCTTAGAAGAGACCACACTGTACAGGTAAACGGTCTGTGCAGCGTGAACTACCAGGGAAGAGCTAAGTCCAAACTGGATAGAGGAGAAAGAATGGTCATCAAGAAACAGGACTCCGCTATACTGGTGCACGGCCCGGATAACTACCAACCGAAGAACTGGCAGCCAGAAGTCGACAGCTACTCTGTGGAGGTAGACGAGGAGAGAGGACATCTCATACTTGAAGCCAAGAGAAGTAATCCTGAGGAGATAGTTGAGATCAGGTTCGAGGAACTGGACTTCTTGCTCGTAGACAAGATGGTGGACAAGTCAGACCTCAAGATAGCAGGCCACGAAGTAGATATACATGAATCAATAGAGGAGGAACCAGAAATAGTGGAAGAAGGAATGAAAGTCGTTGAACGGGAAAGAGAGACGCCAGCCGGATTCATAGATGTGTTCGCCCGCGATGAAGACGATAACTATGTTGTCATCGAAGTGAAGCGCAACCCTGACTACAACACGGTACTGCAGCTTCAGAGATATGTGGATGAAATAGATGACGAGTTCGCAGGAAATATCAGAGGTATTCTTGTAGCGCCGAAGATGACAGAGAAAGTACTTGATTATCTTGAGGAAAGGGATCTAGAGTTCGTTGAGGTAGATATGGAAGATGTAATTAACTCCTATGAGGCAATCGACAACAGCCAGAAAGGATTAAGCGACTTCAGCCCGGAATACAGCTCAGAATAACGCTTCTCCAACCCTGTCATAATGATCATCCGTGAAAAGCACCTGTACCTCGATACCCTTGTATGTCTCATCTCCAGCTTCCACATCTATCTCAGGAAAACTGGATAAATCCTCTATATCTGCTTCGGACTCTACTTCACCTGACGCACCGTAATCGTAACCGTTCAGTTCGCCGTCAAACTCGTACAGATCAACTCGGTTGCCATATGTTTCCAGAGGATTTTTATCAATTTTTCTTGCCATAGAAAAGAAAATGTGGTAGTGGTAAATTAAATAAGTTGTTTATAACAGGTCTTAGAAGTCCTCGTGAATCCAGTAAGACTCAACTTTCTCTGCGTTAAACCAGATTGTCTCGTTGTCAGCTTCAACCTTCACGAAAGGTTCGCCGACAAACTCGGTGTTGTGCAGATGCAGTTCAGCTTCTTTACCGGAATCAAGACGGATCATAAGCTCTCCATTCTCTTCCAGAGCCTGTTCAAGTCGTTCGTACATTATTCGATCAACCTCATCAAAAGATTAGGCGCTGACTGATAAAAGCCTTTCCGAACCACTCAAAACAGTATGTGCGGAATCGCAGGCGGAGCCAAAGCAGAAAAACTAGTCAGTCATATGCAGCATAGAGGTAGCTCAACCTGCGTAAAACACGGGCTCGCACACCAGCTCCACAAGGTAGTCGGAGAACTCGAACAACCGATCAAGGAAGACGGAGTTCTCACAGCTAACTGCGAAATATACAACTGGAAACAACTAAACGAAGAAAACAGCTGGAAGACAGAGAACGACGCCGAAACACTTCTCAAGATGCTGGATAAATATGGAAAAGACGCAGTCAAAAAACTGAACGGAATCTACGCGTTCGCATACCAGACAGAGGAAGAAATAATAATTGCAAGAGACCTCCTCGGTGTAAACCCGGTATGGTACAGTGAAGAACCATTCGCATTTGCATCAGAAAAACAGGCACTGGAAAAAGAAGGATTTGAACCACGGGAACTGAATCCCCGTCAGGTACTAATCTACGATAGAGAAAACGGGGAAATCAGTTTCGAGAACCGTGAATTCTACAGTATAGATGAAAAAGATGTCGAACTGGAGGAAGCTGCTGAAGAAGTAGCTGAAAGATTCATGGAGGCGATGGATAAGCGCGTACCTGATACTGAGGTCGGAGTACTTTTTTCAGGAGGTGTGGACTCTACGCTTGTAGCTGCGGCTTTACAGGAACTTGGTAAGGATTTCACTGCGTATACTTCAGGTATCCAGTACGGTAATACCTCGAAGCCCAGGGATGTTGAATGGGCTGAGAAGATCGCTGAAAAGATGGATATGGATCTTGAGGTCAACATGGCTAGCCTGGAAGATGTAGAGGAAGCATTGCCGAAGATCAGTGAATGGATCTCCTCAGCGAATGTCATCAAGAACAGTGTCGCGTTACCGATGCATTTCGCTCTCAGTGAATCAGGTGAAGAGCAGGTTGTTTTCACAGGTCTGGGCAGCGAGCATATCTACGCAGGTTACCGGAGACAGGGAGGATATCTGAACAAGGAGTGTCTGTCGGATCTGCGAGGTGTGTACCATGAGGATCTCTACAGGGATAATGTGGTCTGTTTCAGAAACGGAAGAGAGCTCAGAGTACCTTTCCTGGATGACGAACTTGTACGCCACGCATTATCGCTGCCTGAAGAACTGAAAGTAGATGATGACTACAGGAAACTGGTTCTCAGGAAAGCCGCCGAGAAGATAGGTGTGCCGGAGGAAGTGGCGTGGAGAGGAAAGGTCGCTGCACAGTACGGAAGCAACTTTGACAAAGCGATCTCCAAATTGGCGAAGGAAAACGGTTTCGACCAGAAACAGAGATACCTTAACTCGTTCAGAACCCGTGAAGACAAGAAACTGGCTGCACTCACATCAGGAGGTAAAGACTCCAACGCAGCACTTTACAGGATGCAACGCAGAAACAATACTATAGAATGCTTGATCTCTCTCACCTCCAAGAACAAGGAGAGCTACATGTTCGACACCCGGAAACATGAGGACGAACTTCAGAGGCAGTCAGAAATTCTTGGTATCCCGCTTCTTCTTCAGGAGACAGAAGGTGAGAAGGAAGATGAACTGGAGGACCTGAGAACAGCCTTGCAGAGAGCGAAGGATGAGTATGGTGTAGAAGGTGTTACTGCCGGAGCAATCGAATCAACCTACCAGCGTGACCGTGTGGATAAAGTGGCGGATGAACTCGGTCTGAAGGTTTTCACACCGCTGTGGCAGTTCCAGCAGGATCACTACATGAAATGGCTGGTCAGAAACGGTTTCGAGGTGGAGATTACAAAGGTAGCGGCCCGTGGATTAGATGAATCCTGGGAAGGCCGAGTTCTTGATATGGAAAGTGTTGAAGAGCTTCTTGATTTGGCTGAAGAGTACCGATTCAATCCTGCAGGTGAAGGCGGCGAGTATGAGACTCGTGTGAAAGGTTTTCCTGATGAATTAACCTAGTTTGCTTATCATCCAGTCCTGGATATTTTCTCCGTCGCTATCGAACTGGAATACTGCTTCAAAGTTGATTCCTTCGAACATTATCGGCATCCAGTATTTATCGTCCGGCCACATCCTGTCGTACGGTATTTCGTCTATCTCTATCCATTCAGGTACTGCTTCCTCTGTCTCCTCTGGTTCTCCGGTGTACTCTTCTGTTATGTATACATGTACCTGGTGGAACGGGTTGTCTCCGAAGATGAAGTCGACTTCGCCGACTTTCTCGACATTTTTAGGTGTTACACCTACTTCCTCTTCTACTTCTCTTACTGCGGCTTCTTTTATCGTGTCGTCCTGGTCTTCGACCTTTCCGCCGGGGCCGTTGATGTTTCCTTCCCCGATTCCGCGTTTCTGCTCGATCAGAAGTACTTCATCTCCATCTACTACATAGCAGAGTGTTGCTATCTCATCGAACTCTTCAGGGTTGTGTTCTCGTTCCATAATAGGAAAAAATAAGTTTGTAAGAGATGGCTTTTTTATTCTGCTGCGTCGCTTTCCCATCCTTCAGTGATGATGCTGTCCTCGTCAACTCCTTCGTCCTGAAGTAGTTCCTCTGTATCTACTACCATCTGAGGTACCCCGCAGATGTAGAAGTCTTTGTCGTCCATGCTGTCGAGAACTTCTGGGATGTGTTCCTGGATGAATCCTGTTCTTTTGCTCCAGTCCTCGTCGCTGAGGCTGTAGATAACTTCTAGGTTGTCGTGTTCGGCTTCTAATTGGTCGAGGCTTTCCTGGAAGATCAGGTGTTCCTGTGTTTTCTCGCCGTGGAAGTAGTATACATCTCCGTTTCCATTTTCCAGGTAGTCTCGTAGCATCGCGTACATAGGTGTGGCTCCTGTTCCTGTGGAGATAAGTACGATGTCGTTGTCGTAGTCTTCGATGTGTAGGTTTCCGTGAGGTTCTTCTACCTCTACTTCGTCACCTAGTTCTCTTTCATGCATCCATACGCTTGCTGTTCCGTCATCGTATTTCTTGATTGCTAGAACGAATTTTTCGGTGTTTGGAAGGTTGATTGGTGTGTATGGTCTTTCGACTTCTTCCCCGTTTTCGTCTTCGAACCGGATTACTGTGTGCTGTCCGGGTTCGAATTCCCATTTTTTGTCGTCTAGCTCCAGCTGGAACTGTTTGACTGTGGGGGTTATCTGGTCGACTGACCGAAGTTCTGCGTTGTCGTAACTCATAACCTGGTACTTCTTTCCAACTGTTTAATCCTTTTCGCCGAGTCTAGAAGATCAGTGTCAGGAGGTATACTATCAGTACGGTCAAGGTTAGAAATGTCTGGATAACTGTTGATCCGAGTACGCCGATACCTGAGTAGACTGCTGATTTCCCGCTTATCTCTTTATCTCCATGTATAAGGTACTCTCTGAAGTAGACGGTTGCTACTACCAGCGCTAGCATCCCTACCGGTCCGCCTAGGAAGAAGAATCCAAGTATTCCGGCGATTCCTGCCATGAAGCTGGTTTTCGTGGATGCGCCTCCGTACTTTGCGGCCAGTGATCCTGCCAGCCAGTCAGCTGCCAGTGCGAAACCTGCTATCGTCAGAGAGAACAGTATGTAGATCAGGCTGGGGTCTGGGTTCGTTGCGATGTATACGGCTGTTGCCATGAGTGATAGAAGTGCTCCTGGGACTGCTGGTGCGATGCTTCCCAGTACTCCGCCTATCAGGAGTAGAAGTATGATTAGGTTTGCTGGATCCATAAAGGATAGAGTTTAGAGAGAATCTAAAAAAGATGTGTTTTTTATTTCCCTGTTTCTCTGAACAGGTAGAATCCGTAGGTCATGTATACGAATCCTAGTGCGATTCCTCCGTGGAAGAACATGTACCAGAAGCTGTTATCCAGTCCTAGGAATGGTGGTGCTTCCTGTAGGTGCCAGATGATGTGCGGTACGCTGTTCAGGATGAATACTGCCATTCCGATTCCCATGAATGTCAGGTACCGTGCTACTTCTCCTCCCCATACCTGAGCTGATCTGTAGATGTAGTATATTGAGATAAGTCCTGCCGGCACTATGAGGAATGCTGCGGCTGTCAGTGGTCCAGGTACTCCTATCTGTTTGAGCACTCCTACAAGGATTGATATTCCGAATGCTGTGGCTATCACTCCTTTGTCTTTCTGTGTCAGTAGTTCTGAGATCATTCTTTACCACCTTCGTAGAATACCTTGAATCCGTAGGCCGCTATGAAGAATATCACTGCTGTTGAGGCATGGAAGAATGTTTCTATCGCTGCACCTTTCGCTGGTCCGATGTTTCTCACTCCTGTAATGTGCCAGTAGAGGTGTGGTAGTATGTATACTGCGTAGTATCCGACGCTGACTGCTACAAGTGCAAGTGCGCGTCCTGCTACTCCTCCTACCAGTTTGATTCCGTTATAGACATAGTAGAGCGCGAATGCCCCTGAGATTGCCAGTGCAATATCACCGACTGATTCGATCTGTATACCGAGATCCAGGATCATCGATACCGTGGAGGCTGCTAGAAGTACTGCAAACCCTCCTACAACTACTCCCTTGTCTTTTCTGGTAAGAGAATCTAAAACCATTAATTTTGAATGAAGTTAGCTTGTTTATAAGTTTTTCATTTTAGAAGTGATTTTTGCCACCAAGCCTTTCTCTGTATCCTGACTGTCTTCTTCATGTGGCTGTATCTCCTCAGGTAGAAGCTCCGTCTTTTCGCTGGAAACATCCGATAACGCCTTTCTTATCTTTTCGTTGGCGGTTTCCTCTCCCATGTAAATTTCATACTGGTTGATCAGGTTCTGCAAGGCGTTCCGCCCTGTCCCGTAGTACGCTTTTATCTCGCCTTCAGGCGTTATCTCAAGAGGGGCCTGTCTCGCGTACTTCTGCCCTATCTTCCTGCCGAAGATCGAGGTCATCTTGTCAAGAATCTCTTGTAGACATTCAAGATAGAACTCTTGATGCTCTGTATAACTTCTCAGGATCTCGACCGTTTCCTCTCCCTTGCCGTAGAAACCTGTAATCTCTCCGTCGGAGTTGATTTTGAGCGGTGTCTTCCTCGCCCATTTCAAAGCAGTCTCCTCTCCCAGAGCCTCCCTTTCTTCATCAACTATCCTCTTCATCAAGTCCAGGTAGTACTCCTGACGGTTTTCATCACTCATAATCAATGATTATTATTGTTCTATTATACCTATTTGGGTTAAATTACCACAATTTTTTACTAGAATTTCCCGACTACTTTAGTTCTATCAAGAAGTATGTCTAATCTAGAGCGAAGATTAGATCTGAAAAAGAACTTTGTTGAGCTTATATTGTTAGTCGCTACTATATTGTTCTCTTTGGGGGATTTAGACTCATTTACTAATCTTTTTATTCTATTGATATTCAGCAGTCTTCTTTACTATATGGCCATTATACGGCATGAATTCTTTTCTGAAGGAGGTAGATTTAGGTCTTATCTGGGTTACTATCTATTAGTTTGGGGTGCTGTAGGTATTGCTACTACTTTCTCTCTGATAATGAAAGAAATTATGTCGCCTTTGACTCACTCAATAACTCTATGGTTCTATACCCTAATCACGGCAAGTATTATCTTAATTGCTTTAGGTAGAGAACAAGATTTGCCGATAAATGGGCCAGACGGGATTTGAACCCGCGACCACTTGGTTAAGAGCCAAGCGCTCTGCCAGACTGAGCTACCGGCCCAAGGTGGTAGCAGTGTATCTTTGAGTTTTGATTGATTAGTTCTTTATAGACTTTGATAGAAAAGAGAGAGGGTATTAAGGAAAAATTATATTGAGGGGGTTTATTCTCTGAGTTCTGTTTTCCGGACTTCCAGTTCTCTGAATGGGTAGATTTCGTCTACTGCGTCTCTGAGCTCTGCCTGAAGATTGTCCTGGAAGATGTTTTCCATGAGTTCTTCGTAGGTTTGTTCGCTTGTCTTTTCTTCAGTGATTGCCTGAATCCGGTTTCTTGCTTCGTTCAGTTTCTTTTTGGAGGTCTTCTTCAGTGTTGCTCCGACGAACTTGATTCTTACTTCTCTGTCGTCTTTGGTTGTGAAGTCCTCTACATAGTCGAACCGGTTGCTTCGCTTTCTTACCATTCTGGAGACAAACTCTTTGCTGCACTCCATTCCGTCAATTTCTGTGAAGGCTTTGTTTCCTTCAACTTCTGTTACTTTGAGTTCGACATCTACATAGTACTTGCTGGTATCGTCCATCAGTTCGGTTAGGCTTTCCTTAACTCTTCTGCTGACTACCTGAGAGTCCTTCTCTGCAGGTGTCTCTGTTACTACATCTTCATCGAATATTTCCGGTGTCTGTATTTCATACCAGTTTTTCTGTATTACAGCCTTAGCCATATCTCATACTCGAGAATTAAAACTTTATAAACGGTGGGACCCTTTTCCCTATGCTTCCGTCACTTCGTCTGCTATCTTCTCTTCCACCTGGTTGATGAACTTGTGCTTGTTCTCCTCCGGTATCTTCGCTCCAGCAGCGATGTTATGTCCTCCACCTTCGCCGTCAAGCTCCTCACAGATCTCTCCAATAATCTCTCCCAGGTTCAATCCGGCTTCAACAACTTCCTTGTCGGCCCGGGTGGAGACCTTGATCTTGTCTTTCTCGGCTTCAGCCAGTCCCATGATTACAGGTGAGTTGAACAAGCCGTTGCTCATGGAGATAGTTGTTACGGTACCGATGAAGTCGTCGCTGATGTTTGAACCTGCGTCTATCACGCCGATGTTCTCCTCGTAGATCACATCGTCGTTCTCACGGTTGTCCTCAACGAAACGCAGTGACTTGGATATCTTCCGTCCGTACTGACTGGAGATCTTTTCAGCCATCTCCTGATCGTCTTCAAGAAGGATGTGGACTCCTTTCTCGGCTTTACCGAGTCTTCCGCATGCGTTGATTACGGTTGAGTATTCATCGATTTCGTAGCCGTTCTGAAGTGTGTAGATGGAGTTCATCAGTTCTTCGACAGGGAAGCCCTGTGTGATCATCTTGTGTATCAGTTGTTTCTCTTCTTCTGGGCTGAGGTCTGCCAGTGTTCTGAAGTCGCCGTTATCTCTTACATCGATGCCCGCTGACTTCACAAGCTGTATCGCACCGGATTCATCGTTGCTTACACCTTCTAGGTATGGATCGGTGGTGTACATCAGTGACTGCTGGATTGGCTTGGTGGTTCTTCCGTACAGGTCTAATCCTTTTCGTTTTTCGACTAGTCCTTGTTCGACTGCTTCTTCCGCGAGTTCTTGATTTAGGCCCATGAATTCTCCTTCCTGTTTCTGTACATCTCCTGTAGCTCCTACAAGGGCGTACTGTACGAGGTCTGTGTTGTCTTCGCTGACTTTTTTGGATAGTAGGTAGGTTACTCCTGCTGCGGAGATTGCTTCTCCTCCGTCGATTCCCAGGAAGTGTGGGTTGATGTGTATGAAGTCGCCTTCGATCTGTGGTTCGTGGTGGTCGCTGACGATGACTTCTTTATCTGTATTTTCGATTATGTGTTCCTGTATTAGTTCTGACTGTCCTGATCCGATATCGACGAAGAGCAGCAGTTCTTCGTCTTCTTCTGCGATTCTTTCTACACCTTCCTCGTATAACTGTTTGACTATTTCGTATTCGAAGTCTTTTCCTAGTCTTTCAAGCATTTTATGCGCTATGGCGGTGGCTGATATGCCGTCTGCGTCGTACTGTCCGATTAGTCTTATTTTGCCGTCGTATTCCTTCAGTTTGTCTGCGGCAGGTTCTGCTGCTTCTAGAATTTCCTCAACCATACTCTGTATTCAGATAGTCTAACTTTTTACAGTTAAGGTCGAGTAGGATTTGAAGTAGAATAGAAGTAAGAAAATAGGTTGTGGAAGTTAGGTAAGAGAGCTATTCGTCTCTTTCGTATTCCCAGTTGTCTGGAATCTCGCCTTCTTCTCTGTAGTAGTCTGCAAGGCTTCGGATCTTTGCTTCTGTAAGTTCCAGTCTTCTTTCTGCCTGAGAATCGTTATCGTTCTCGTCCAGGTGGTCCTTCAGGTTCTCTGCCTTGTCAAGCAGGTTCTGAAGGTCGGAAGGTACTTCTGGTGCTTCTCCGTTTTCCTCTAGAATCTCTGTTACTTTCTTGTCAGTTACCTGTTTTACAGAAGGGATTCCGTACTGGTCTCTCAGCCGTAGCCCAATTTGAGCTGGCTGAAGTCCGTCCTGGCTGAGCTTTACGACGAGGTCTTCAACTTCTTCCTCGTTGTAGTCTACCCAGTCAGGGTTGTCTTTTTCTACTGGTTTGTTGGATCCTGAACTTCCTCTTGCGTCTGAGTGCATTCTTGACATTGTATATCACATACCGATCCGGTTCAGCAAATCGAAAATAGTTTGCTTTTCCGGTCTATACCCAACCTTCAACTAGAAATCTTTTTAAATCCCTATTTGTACCGGCCACGCTGCTCCACTTCCTCCAACTGCTCAAGAACCTCACCACTGTCCTCCATGCTCTGGTAACCTTTCAGGAAACCTTCCCACATATCCGTGCTCTGTCCGCTGTGGGAGCTCGCCAGCACCTGTTTCAACAGATGAATATCAACTGCTTTGTCCTCTACTCTTTCAGACTGGTAGGCCAGTCCGAAGTCGATAATCTTCAGCTCCTCTCCCACGATCACATTACTGGTGGTGAGATCTCCGTGGATGATATCAAGCTCGTGAAGCGCTGCCACTTCCTCACCCAGCTCTTCAAACAGATCGGTTTGCAGGCTGTCTCTGAGTTTTTCGCCATCTATTTTCTCCATCTTGAACTGTGTTTCCGATTCCTCAAGTATCTCTGGAACCGATACATTGTATTTCCGGGCTTTCTTCAGTAATCTTACTTCTCTCGTGGTTCTCTCCGTCCTCAGCTTCTCATCAAGTTCCGGGTGACGGTACCTTTTCTTCTCCCTTTTCTTCTCCGCAGTACTTTCATCGAAGCTGATTACTGCTTCAGCGCCTCTTTGATCCATGATTAGAAAACCTGTTCTGTACGAAATTTTTTATCCTTCATCGGACTGAAGGAACTTCCTGATTTCCAAGAGATTTCTTCTTCTGAGCTCCTCTCTGTAGTTCCTGTCCTCCATAACTCCCTGCATATGGTCAACCAGCATCTCCGAGCTCAGGATCTCTGGTACATTCACATACATCGCTCCGCGGTTAAGAAGTTCGCTGGCCTCTGCCACTGTTTCAGAACGCAGGATTATATCTGCATCAGTTTCAAGGTCGAGTATGTGTTCGGAGATTTTCTTCACGGGTACTGTGGAAACTATTAGCTGAGCTTCACTCATGTTGGCTTCTTTCCATGGGTAGTAGTCCATGACATCTCCGTAGATGTATGGTTCCTCTTTTTCACGGAGGTCCTCAACTTTCTCTGGGTCATTCTCTATTACGAGGAACTCTACTTCCTCTGATTTCAGTGCGTCAACAATTCTTTTGCCCTGTGTATCGTAACCGGCTACTATAACATGGTTATCTAGTTCTCCGAGGTCATCGCTTGTTGGAACTGATTTCTTGGTTGGAAGGAAGCTTATCTCCTTGATTTTTCTGTAAAGTGTTTCTTCGTGTCGGCTGGTGTATGCGGAGCTTATCATGGTGGCTGTGGCTGCCAGTATCAATGCGTTGAACAGTTCTGTGGATATAGTGCCGTTGATGTACCCTGTAATCCCGATTATCAGGCTGAACTCGCTGATCTGGTCTAGGCTGAAACCTGTCAGGTGAGCGGTTCTATCATCGAATCCCTGGCTGATCAGTCCAAGCACTGTTATCAGAGGTTTAGCTACTGCTACGAGCAGGAAGAGAACTGTAGATATCACCAGTGTTTCAATTCCGGGGACCGTTACGAGTGCACCCAGTGATATGAAGAATAGTGCTGAGAAGAAGTCCTTCAATGATCCTGTGGTGTCCAGTATCTCCATGTTGTGTGGGAACTTCGAGACTGCGATTCCTGCTGCGAACGCCCCGACTACTATGCTGAGATCGAGGCTTGAAGCCAGTCCTACGAAACCGGCCAGGAATGCTATAGAAGTAATCATGAAGAGCTCTCTGGAGTTTTCTATAAGTCGGCCGATGTAGTCAAAGAAGTAGCTTCGGATAACTACTGCTGTCATCATTATCCCGATACCGGATGCGAAATGAGTTACTACATCTGTGCCTGAGGAGAGAGCGGTTAACCCGACTACAAGAACTAGAGCAAGTACATCCTGAATCAACTGTATAGATTCTGCTATTCTTCCGTGGATCAAGTCGATCTGTATCTCTTTTTCTATCAGGTCCAAACCTACCAGTGATGAGCTCAGAGATGCAAACACGCTGAAGTAAAGTGCTTCCATGAGGGAGAGGTTCATTATCAGTGCTGCTGCAAATCCAAGCAGTCCTATCAGAAGCACCTGGAGTGTCGCTGTAAACTGGCTTTCGTCCGCGACCGATCTTATTCTTCTCAGGTCCAGTTTGACGCCGAAGACGAACACAAGGAAGGCGATGCCTATCTGTGAAAAATTGATTATATCCTGTTCTGGTATGTAAGGTCCTAGGATTAGTCCTGCTAGTATGTATGCTGGT
Source organism: Candidatus Nanohaloarchaea archaeon (assembly GCA_041640035.1). GTDB lineage: Archaea > Nanohalarchaeota > Nanosalinia > Nanosalinales > Nanosalinaceae > JBEQAZ01. The sequence goes on from JBEQBC010000001.1 coordinate 12,101, forward strand.
AGAGCCGGATGGTTGAATCTGTCAAGTATCATCAGGGTTATTGAAGCTGTGATGAAGATTAGGGTAAGTACTTCGATTAGCTCAGACACTTCTATCACCCCATTTTATCCGTTCCTTTTCCGCTTTGACCTCTTCCAGGAATAGTTCTTTGTCTTCGAGGTATAGCTCCATGTACTCGTTCATCTTGTCTCCTGTAAGGATGTTTTCAAGTATGACATAGTGAGCATCCATTTCGTACAGTTCTGCTGCTTTCTCCATGGAATCTGTCTGGATGAACTTTGTTGCGTCCTCTGCAGCATCTGAAAGTATCCTTTTGTTCACCTCATGGTCCTGCACTACTGAAAGTATGAAGTCTGCCCTTGTTATACCTGAAGAGGATCTTATCTCTCCGTGTTTGAAATCCCCGTAAATGTACTCGTACTCTGATGATGCTAGGTTCTGCGTGTCGTCAGCATCGTTATCAACTATTACAACCTGGTCGTAGTTTTCGTTCAGTAATTTCAGCGCTCTTTTTGCTAGTTCGTTGTAACCGATTACGATCGCATGGTTCTCAAGTTCCTGTATCTCTACATCTTCATCGTCTTCATCCTCAAAAACCTCTAGAAGATGCTCTACTTTTCTGTAAATAGCTTCGTTGAATGTGATCAGGTAGGAGGATATTCCCATCGTTACCATGGCGGTGATGCTCAGGAACCCGAGTACATTTTGGTTAATGAATCCTTCTGAAACAGCTAATGCGCCCAGTATAAGTGCGAACTCGCTTATCTGTGTCTTGTTTATCGCTGCTTTGAAACTGGTTTCCGGCGTGAAATTCTGGCTGTTCGTAACCATGAATATGATGACGAACTTGGCTACCATCAGTACTCCTGATGCGATAAGTGCTTCACGCCAGTAGAAACCAAGTGTTTCAAGTGTCAGCCCTATTCCCAGGCTTACGAAGAATACTGCCATGAAGAAATCTGTCAACGGTCTTACCCGCTCTCTTAGTTCGCTGCTGTATGGTACCTGTCCCAGGCTTATACCTGCGAAGAATGCACCGATTTCCATCGACATCCCGACCTGTTCTGCCAATGTGATCATGAAGAAGAACCATCCCAGGCCGTAGACGAAAAAGGTGTGCTGACTGTCTTTTATGGACTGGAAGAGTCTTGGTAAAAAGTACTCTGAGGCGATATAGGTCAGCAAACCGATTAATATGATGAAGAATATTATCTGTGTGATGCTGAAGGCGAACTCGGTTAATGAGCCTCCTGATGTACCCAGCAAAGCTAAGAGGATAACAACCACGATGTCTTCTATCAGAAGCATTCCGACATCCAGTTTTCCGGGCAGTGTCGTTTCCTGATCAAGATCAGCAAGCAACTTAACTACTACTGCTGTAGATCCGTACATTGAGGCTGCCGCGATTATCAGTGAGGGAACCATCTGGAAGTTCAGAAGCATGGCTACGGTGTACGCAACCAGCCCGACCAATGCCATCTGAACCATTGCGATTATCGTTACCGGTTTCAGTATTTGCCGGATCTCATCTATCTTTATCTCAAGTCCTATGAAGAACAGAAGGAATCCCAGTCCGAGTTCGGACATCAGGTTGATGAAACTGGTGTTTTCAACAAGTCCAAGTCCGGCACCTCCTAGAAGTAGTCCTGTGGCGATATAGGCGATAACTGTAGGCTGCTTGGTCTTTCTTGCGATTATTCCTAGGACTGCCGCTACTATCGCTATCAATCCAAGTCCTGCAAACTGTCCGCCTATCAAGGATACCATGGTTACTTCAGCACTTCTTCAAGATCAGCCCGACTTACCGGACCTTTACGATGAATAACGATATCCGAGTTATTAACTTCAACGATTGTAGAAGTCGGACCATCACTCAACTCACCACGATCAACTACTCCATCAACTTTCTCAAGAAGCTCTTCAGAAATATCTTCGATACTGTAAGAAGTACTTTCGCCGGATACATTCGCAGAAGTAGCAGTGATAGGACCTACCTCAGCAAGCTTTGATGCAACATCGCCGGAGGAAACACGGAATGCAAAATCCTGGTTCAAGTTATCCGGAAAATTATCCTTTTTCTCCGAGACCAGTGTGATCGGTCCTGGCATGAACTCTTCAACCACTTTCTTCTCTCTCTCTGAAAGCTCCGCGTACCTCTCCGCAGTCTCAAGAGAGTCAACTATCGCAGTCAAACCTTTACTGCGTGGCCGCTGCTTCGCCTCATAAACCTTCTCAACTGCATCCGGGTTAAGTGCATCCGCCGCCAACCCATAAGCAGTCTCAGTCGGGAAGACCACAACGCCGCCATCTTCAATTATCTGTTTAGCTTCCTCGATATCGACTTTGAGTTGTTCTACATCCATGATGTATCGACCTCGTCTGGACGCCAGTCCGGAAGTGTTTCGGCTGATATATCGGTTTCTCTTCCTGCCTGTAGCTCGATAAGTCCCTGGTGTGCGATCATGACTCCGTTGTCCATGAGGTACTCTGGAGGTGGGATGTATGCTTCTGCGTCTCTCTGTTCGCACATCTGTTTGATCATTTCCTGTAATCGTGAGTTCATGGCTACGCCGCCTGTGAGAAGTGCTTCCTTTGATTCTTCCTGTGCCATCGCTCTTTCCAGTGCTTCGATCGCTGCAGAGTATGCGTGTTCCTGAAAGCTGTTTGCCAGTACTTCTTCACTAGTTCCGCCTGCTTTTCTCTGTGCTTCTGTTACCAGGCCGGAGTAGGATAGATCCATTCCCTTGATCGGGTAGCTCATCTCTATTATATTATCTGTTTTGTCTGCCAGTTTTTCGATTTCTGGTCCGCCGGGATGTGGGTGTCCGAGTGTTCTGGCTAGTTTGTCTAATGCGTTTCCTAGTGCTACATCTAGTGTTTCTCCGACTACACGGTATTTGTCGTTTCTGTACTGGATTATTTGTGTGTTGCCGCCTGAGACATAGAGTGTTGTTGGTCTTTCTGCTTCAGTTGTTCTTGTTCCGATTGAGATGTGTGCGAGGCAGTGGTTTACTCCGATCAGTGGTATATCATGTTTCTGTGCGAGGCTTCTTGCTGTTACTGCTCCGACTTCCAGGCACTGTGGTATTCCGGGTCCTCGTGAGTATGCGATTGCGTCGATGTCTTTTGGTTCGAGTTCTGCTTCATCGTATGCCTGTTTGAGAAGGTGTATTGCTTTGTTGTAGTGGTGTTCGGAAGCCTTTCTTGGATGTATTCCGCCTTCTTCCGGTTCGTACATGTCTTTCTGGTTGGCCAGTATCTCGTCTTCGTTGACTATTCCTACGCCGAATGTGTGTGCGGTACTTTCTATTCCGAGGACCTTCATTACAAGTCAGTTCGGTTCTTGAAAAGTTAAAACTCCTAGTTCTCAAGTTCCTCCACATAATTCCGGAGCTTTTCAAGAGCATTCTTTCTGTGGGAAACCTCATTTTTGTACTCGGGATCTTCTCCCCAAGTATTGTCGTTTCCTTCAGGCAGGAATAACGGGTCGTATCCGAATCCGCCTTCTCCCTCGGGTTCGACAAGTTCGCCAGAAGCTTTACCTGTGAATACTTCTATCTCTTTGCTCTGCGGGTTGTAGAATGCTACCGCTGCACGGAATTCTGCCTTAGCACCTTCATCAACCAGATCTAACAGTCTTTCTTTGCCTACCATGCTGTCGAAGGGAGAGCTTAGTGGACCTGGAAAACCGTTCAGTGATTCAACGAAAAGCCCTGAATCGTCAGCCATCACGAAGGCATCGTCTTCAATATTTGATTTCTCGATGGCCTGTTCAACTTTGAACTCTGCTATCTCCTCTATTGAATTTGACTGTGGTTCGATGGTTTCAACATCGACCTGTTCGACTTCAAACTGTCTGCCTAGTATTTCTGATGCGTGTTTTGCTTTTCCGGAGTTGCCGGTAGCGAAGTAAATCTTCATGTAGAAAGATACAGTTTCAGAGAATTAAAAACTGGAGATATGGAAAAGGGAGAGAAAAGGGAGGGGAAATGTGGTTTATTCGTGTTTGGTGTACTGGCATTTGCCGCAGCTTTTGCGGTCATCGTGCTCTGCTAGGAAGCTGCCGCATCGTGGGCATTTTTCTCCTGTTGTGCTTCCGTCTTCGTTGTATTTCTCGTAGATTGCTACTTTTTCGTGTTTGCTCATATTTTGTTACACCTCTTTAAAGTCGGTCTTTGATCCACTGTTTCAGGGTTTTTCGGTCCTTGTTCTTTTTCTCTGCTTCGAGTGCTGCCTTCAGGCCTTCTGTCTCTGCTTCTTCAAGTTCGTCTTTGGCTTCTGTGATTGTTCCTGAGACCGTTTCCTCGAACTCTCCTACCGGAAGATCTCCTTTTTCTTCTTCGATTGTCTCTTCTTCTAGGCTTTCGTCGTATTCGAAGTCCTGGTATACTTTTGCGTAAGCTGTTGATACCTGGCTTCCGTAAGGAGTTTTGACCGTGTCGATTTCGATGTTTTCCTGATCAAGATCGTTCTCTGCTGCTACTCTGTTTTTGATGTCTTCGATGCTTGGAGTTGCTTCTCCTGTGTGTGTCAAAGTGATTTTGACATTTTTCCTGTCGAGTAGCGGGTTGTTCTTAACTGATTCAAGTTTTGCTTCCATTAGTATATCACCAAATTTTATTTTGCTCTTATTGCGTATTTGCCGGGTGTCTCGATACCCATTTTCTCTGCGATTTCGCTGTCATCCGGATCATAAATCACGACCAGTCCGCTCCATGATGTGGAGAGGTCGTTGTTTCTACATACAGGACATTCATCGCTGTCCTCTACTATCCTGTTGCAGTTCTTACATACTTTCTCTGCCATCTATTCTTCACCTTCTTCGTCTTCTTCCTCGGCTCTTTCTTCTTCGTAATGTTCGATCCATTCGTCTCTTCCGAGTCCTGGCTGTCTCATTGTCAGGTTAATCTTGTTGCTTTCTTCGTTACCGAGGCTGACTGCGATCATTCTTGTGATTACTTTGTCGTCAATTTCCAGTGTGAACTGCTCTTCTTCGGATACAAGCATGTTGTTTTCTTCGTCCAGGTTGACATATTCGTCCATTACCTGGGATACATGGCATAGACCGTCGAACGGTCCGATTCGGATAAATGCTCCGAAGTCTGTGACATCGACTACTTCTCCGCGGATTACTTCATGCGTTTCTGGGTCGAATGTCAGTGCTTCGTATTCGACTTCGTAGTGGACTCCTGCGTCTTCCGGTTCGATATCGCCTCCTTCTACGCTGTTCACATTTTCTACTGCGAGGATTACTCCTGCTTCTTCTGTGATCTTTCCTTCTGCTTCTTCTTTTAGTCCTTCTTTTACGCTTTCTTCTACATCTTCTCCGAAGTGCTCTGGAGGCACTCTTACGGAGTCCGCTACGGTCAGTCTTTTGTACATAGTTGGTTATCCTCCTCTGAATGATTTAAACTCTCTGTGGAACATATAACAGGTTAGACACAATTTTTAAAACCCTACCGAGGAACGGTTCAAAACCTCCAAGTGATCGCCGCTGCGTATGATCACCACTTCACGGGAGTCGTCACGCAGCCGGTTCTTCAGTTCCTTGTCATTCGTCGCGATAATATAATCCTTCGCGATATCAACCAGCAGGTCGTCAACCTCTCCCTCTCCTTCAGTGCTCAGAACTGTGATGTTCTGGGTCTCGATCAGTTTGTCGATAAGTTCCTTGTACTTCCCGCCTTCGATACTTTTCGCCTCCTGAACTGCGTCCTCCAAAGTATACAGTTCATGGAAAGGATAAATCCTGTCAAACTCCTCGAAAAGCGGTAAAGAAAGCTCGAAAGGAGCTACAAGGAAGTTCGTGTCCAACATGATTTTGTTATCCATACCAGTGATTTAAGCTCCGAATCTTAAAAACCGGTTTCAAAACACTTTATCCGGTCCAACATCAGGCTCCTGAATCATACCATCTGCTTCCACCTCTTTCCGGAACATTTCAGCGTACTCTGAAGTCACTTTTCCGATCAGAAGAGGCCAGATCTCATCTCTATCCTTCCATTCATTTACTCCGTTCAGGTAGATGTGGTGTCTCAGTGCTTCACGGTTCCGGGCAACCAGGTAGAAACTTCTCTCAACACTTCCGCCCAGCTCGATGAGATCTTCGACTATCTCCTGGAAATCACCACGGTAATCATCCGAGTTAGCTATCTTATATGCTGCTACCAGTCTGAGATGGTAGTCGAAATCCTTCTCCGTGTAGTTCGTTTCTGTCTGCTGCTCTCTGTACAGTGCTCCACCTTCCTCGGTTTCATCGTAGAACGGAGTGTGGATGCCGAGTATCGGTGGGAAACCTGATTCTCTTCCCGCAGTGTAGCCGTTGTGAGCCCGCAGTGCGTGGAATAGCTCGTGCTTGGTAAGCATCTCAGCCTCCTGTCTAGAGTACATTCGTTTCTCATCTTTTCCGTCCGCAACCACTACTTTTCTTTCTTCAGGTATGTTGAAGCAGCCACCGACCTGTCTGATTTCAGCGCTGTAATCCATACCTAGTTCCTCAATTTCTTCCTCAAACATCTGCTTCAGGTCCTCTGAATCTAGTTCCTTGTCTTTCTCTTCTTCTGCTTGGTCTAGATCCTTCACTTTCTCAACTGAGCTCTGAAATATTTCCTGGTCTACCATAGGCCATATCGTTTCGGAGTACTTTCTCCACTGATTTTCTTTCTCTATCTCTGCTGAAAGCCGGGTGTAAAGCTTCAGTTCCTTGAGTATATCTTTGAAGAATTTCTTCATCTCTTCAGCCGTGATTTCTTCAGCTCCGTATCGTCTTAATTCTTCTTCATCTATACTTTGAACCGCTTCTTCCGCGTCTTCTATTATATTTAGTACTGGTTCAGGTTTCTCCAGTTTCCTGAAACTGAATTCTGGCTTGAAGTCTTTGTTTTCTTTTCTTGCTTGTTTGAATCGTTCTCTTTCCTCTTTTTTGTTGGTTATCTCGATGTTCTTGATCCATGAGGCTTTATCGGTTAGCTGTTTGACTGCTTCGGTGAGTTCCTCGATCGTGTTCTCAGAACTGATTTCAAGTTCGGTATCTTCGTCCAGTTCGGTTTCTTTGATTTTTGAGGGATTGATTTTCATGTGCAGAGTTTGGTTCTCTAAAGGTTTAAAGTAGTCCCTGGGCAATTAACTGATTGTTGAGCGGTAAAATGTACAAAACAGGATTTTTATGGGACAGCGAAATCGAATGGGATAGAGAAAATCCATGGGGCGGTAAGAGAAGCCAGGATTTCGCATACTACACAGAAGAAGGAAGAAAACATGAACTGGAAATCTACATAGCCAAATACAATTGGTACGAGGACGGTTCTCTAACCAAGGCTTTCCACTGGAACGGAGAAGAATGGGAGAAAGTCCATGATGTAAAACTTGACCTTGTATACGACAAGTTCAAATACGACCACGATACCAAGGAACTCAAAAAACAGATTGGAGAAAAACTACCGGTTCTCAACGACCTTGAGCTGGAAGAAATCTGCAAAGACAAACTGAGAACATACGAACTCTTCCCTGACTATGTAGGCGAGACAAGAACCGCTACACAGCAGAACGCCGAAGAAATGTTTGAAGAAAACGAAAAGCTGGTCTTCAAACCGCGTTACGGCTTCGCAGGTCACGGAGTCGAAATACTGGAATCACTGGGCGAATTCGAAGAACCTGAAGATACAGAGAACTTCGTTCTACAGGAGTTCATAGATACTGACGGAGTTGAAGAGTGGGGTGTTGAAGGGCCTCATGATCTAAGAACGATAGTTATCGACGGGGAGATACAGGACGGGAACTATGTTCGCGTACCTGATGAAGGATTAATCAGCAATATCAGCCGTGGAGGTCATCAGAAATATGTAAGCAGAGATGAGCTACCGGAATCGATAATTGAGATAATTGAAGAGATGAAAAGTAGTTTCGAGAAGTATCAGCCAGCGATTTTCTCAGTCGATTTCATGTTTGATACTGAAGGGCAGCCGTGGATTGTCGAGTTGAACTCGAAGCCGGGTACATACTTCAATCATGTCGAGAAAGATGAGGAACTTGAGAAAAAGAAGATCAAAAATATTCTCAAGACTCTGAAACTCAAGGCAGAAGAACATTATGACTGACAAGATAGCGTTCCTATGGTGGGAAAACCAGGTACAGTGGCAGAACGGAGAGAAACCTTTCGACAAGGACTGGAAGAACAAAGACTACCAGGTCTACGCGGAACTTTTTGAGGAAAAAGATATAGATTTTTACGCTGCCGAATACAGATGGCTGGAGGAGGATACACTGGAGAAAGCCTGGTACTGGAATGGGGAAGAATGGGTTCAGAAACAGGATGTAACTGTTCAGACAGTGTACGACCTGTTCCGGCACAGTCAGGATAAGATGAAGCTGAAGAAAGAGATGCAGGAACATGTAACACTGGTTAACAAGCCTGAGGTCGCAGATCTCTGTCAGGACAAACTGAAAACCTATCAGGAATTTCCCGAATATGTTCCGGAGACAAGAAAACCGACAAGAGAGAACTTGAAATCAGTGCTTGAGGAACACGGAGAAGCAGTCCTCAAACCGAGGTATGGCTCTTCAGGCGAAGGTATCGAGAAAATACATTCTGTAGATGAACTTGAAGAAGGAGAAGACAGACTTATCCAAAGATTTGTCTCAGAACCTGAACTCTCAAAATTCGGTCTTCAGAAGTTCCATGATCTCAGGATAATCATAATAGATGACCAAGTACTGGGGGGCTATCTCAGACTTCCGGAAGATGATGAGTTCCTTAGTAATGTGGCTCAGGGAGCATCTGTAAAATATCTTGAAACCGAAGAGATGCCGGATTCCATATTCCCGGTCATAGATGAGGTGTCAGATTACTTTGAACAGTACTCTCCGGTGATTTATACGGTTGACTTCATCTTTGAGAACGATGAACCTCTGATAATGGAGCTGAACTCTCAGCCCGGTATTTTCTACCATCAGGAAGCTACATTGAAGGAGTACGAGTATCCGTGGATGAAGAAAGTTGTTGAAACTCTGGCTGAAACATTTTAGCCTTCTTTCTGTTTCTTCATAGCCCTTTTGTGAAGTCTCTCCACCATTCTCAGGATGATGTCGTCTCCAACCAGTTCGTTGATCTCTTCGTGAATCCCGAAAGAGCCGTTTATCTCAAGTACGTAGGCTCCATCCTCAGTATTGATGATGTCGGCTCCACAGATATCGAATCCGGTTGCCCGTGCGGCCTTGATCGCTGCATCCTTCATCTCGTCACTCATCTCTGCTTTCTGTCTTTCCCCGCCCGCTGAAATGTTGGAGCGCCAGTCATCTCCGCCGCTGCTTCTGCTGTAAGCTGTTACATAGTCACCAATCACTATTACACGGTTGTCAGTTCCGGAGTGCTCTTTGAACTCCTGGAGGCATATCTCCTGTTCAAAGCTCTTCATCGTATCCATTACAGGTTTAAGCTCGTTCTCTCCTGTTGCACGCATCACTCCCTGTCCTCCTACTCCTTTCACGGTCTTCATGATGACAGGGTAGCCTAGTCTCCGTGCTGCTTCTACTGCTACATCAGGTGAGAGTGTGTATACTGAGTCTGGTACTTGGACTCCGTTTTCTGATAGTATTTTCATGCTGTAGAACTTGTTGGATTCGTAGCTGTATGTGTCGTTTTCTGCCTGAGTTACTACTCCTGCTTCGTTCAGTACTTCTGTCAGGTGTTCGGAGAACATCATGTCTCTGTCGTCGGTTCTTATGTATACTGCGTCGAACTCTGTGAGGTCTGTTCCTTTGTATACTACTTTGGTTTCTTCTTCGCTGTGTACGAACTGGATTCCGTCTATCGGTGCGGCTAGTACTGAGTCGAATATGTCTTCTGCTCTTTCCATGATTAGCTGGTGGCGTGTTGAGACTTCTCCGTATACGATTCCGAGTTTCATTCTTCCACCTGGTCTTTCAGTGCTTCTGCTACTGCTTCAAATGAGCTTTTGCCGGATACTTCTTTGTACATCTGCAGGTCCGGGTTCGGGTTCACATCGTATACATTTTCTCCTACAAGAAGTATTTCCGCGATAGGCGTACCGATCTTCTTCACGGTTTTCTGAACTATCTCCTTCTGCGTATCAGATATTGTTGAGTACTTTAGTCCTTCTCCGGTGAAGTCAAGTCCTTCTCCGCTTTCCTTTACCGATATTATCTGGTCTCCGGCTACAAGACATCTGTACTTGTCTCCAGCAAGAGGTGCATGGAAGATAAGAAGGTCCTCTTCGTATTCAACTCCCTCTATGAAGCCCTGTACATCTTCACTTGTCTCAAGCTTTTTGGTCTCGGTCTCATCGAAGTCTTCGATATGTCTGCCGATCATCGGTGTATCCAACTGTTTCTGAACATTTCTCCCTGCTTTCTCCGAGGCAACAACTACTGTTTTCGGTGCAGGGATATCCTGCTCGTGTAGAACATAGTACAGATAGTTTTTCTTTGCCATGATGAAGAAAGCGGTAGAGGGATAATTCACTGCGATACCGGCTTCTTCCGCCATCTCCAGCATAACACGGCCGAAGACAGCGTTTTTCTCAGGTAGCTGTGCGTATACTGCGTCATATTCGTGTATGGAGCTTTCCTCCAGTTTCACATCTTCTTTTCCCTGGATGATTTCTGGTGCAACATTCTCTACATCTATCTGGTCGACATCGTCGAAGAACTGGTCGATCTGATGTTCTTCGTCGTCAGTTATTCTCGCTAGTTTCACTGTTGTCTCCCCCTTCTGGTTCCCATACTGTGGTTACATCGCCTTCCATCTTCCATTTATCTGTGTAGTTCTTTAGTTGCTGTGGCATCACATCTGACAGGATGCGTCCCTGCCGTGTGATTTTCCGTAGTCGTGACTCCAAGGTCTTTGAGAGCTCGTCGTAGTAGCTCTTGTCCGTGTAGATCAGGTCGTTCTTGACACGCCAGAAGGATGTTGTTCCTTCAGGTGCGAGAACTATGTATCCTAGTTCGTCTCCTGTAAGTGCTTCTTTCATGGTTTCTTTGCTTACATAGTAGACTCCGCCGTTTTCTACATTTGGATCGATGACGAGGATTTCGCTTCCTTCTACTCCTGCTGCCACTACATGCTGTTCTCCCTGTTCTGCGAAGATTGGATCGCGGTTTACTCTGGCGATGACCAGTGCTCCGTCGTTGAACCAGGTCTTGAAGTCATCTGCTACATCTGTGATCTTGTCGCTCTCGACAAACGCTGTTCTTATCTCCTTGTTGGTCATGTTTTCGATGGCTTTCATGGTTCGGCTGTTGCTATCTATTTCCACATCTTCCTCTTCTCCTTCTTCCTCTGTTTCTACTTTCTGTATCTCTTCTTCTACTTCTTTTTGAGGGTGGTAGTAGCCGAAGATCTCGAGCGCCATCTCTACGCATGCTTCTTTGGTGTGCTCGCTTTCTGTCTTAAAGTACTCTTTGATTTCCTCAAGTGTATCTAGGTCGCTTTTCGCTCTTTTGAATCTTATACTTGAGTTCATGATCTCTTTGTTTGGTGTCATCACTGTGTATCCGTCGTTTGTATCTACCATGGTGCTGAGAAGTGAGATATTCCGGATTTCTCCGATTGTTCCGTTGATCTCTACGGTTTCTCCAGGTCTTATTCTTCTGGAGTTCTTGAGGTAGAGTCCGGATGCGTAGTTCTGCATCAGGTCTTTGAATCCGAACAGTAGTAGTCCTGCGACTAGGAGTACTGCTGCCCAGGCTGATGCGAACATTATCGTGTTTATTATGGTGGAGTTGAATCCGATCTGACCCATTATGATCTGTAGGAGGATCAGGTAGAGGAATCCTTTGACTCCGATATTTACCAGGTTGAAGGACTGTGATGAAAGTCCGAGTTCTCGGAGGTAGTTCTTCGCACCGACTGTTTTGAGGAAGTCGCTTGCGAATCTTGCGATCAGGTTGACCACTATTACTCCGAGGATCCCTATCAGCAGTACGGATAGAAGGTTTGGCATCATTTCAACGGTCTGTGAGTATATATCCTCCGTGATGCCTGTGTTAAGGTATACTATTGCTGCTGTGATGACTGCGGCGTCTAAACCGTATTTTATGTTTCGTACTTTGTCGTTCCGGCTTGCTACTTCTTTCTTGGTCATCTCATCTTCGGTCCAGAGCTTTCTCATTCCAAAGCTTACTGCCTTGATCAGTAGATGACCTGCGAGAACTATTCCGAGGGTGATAGCTATGCGTACCAGTGTCTGTTCGCCGGTAAGTACTGCTGATAAGTTGGTTAAGAATTCAATCATAAACACTCATTTCGACTTCAAGAGTATAAAAAACCCGGGATTTATTCTCCCTTGCCTGTGATCTTTCCTTGGCCGATTAGCCGCCAGCGAGAACCTATCTGCCGTGAAATCGCCACTCGATCACCGACTTCTGCACATACAGGTACCTTCAAGTCTACCTTGACATTCTTCCCTGCTTGGGTTACGACTCCTGCGGACTTGCCGGTTCCGACATTAAGCATGAGAGGTTCTTTTCCTTTGATGTTCTCTACCTCTTCTACCCGGTCGGATCCGACCAGTTTATCCATAAGGTCGACTTCAAGCTCCAGTTTGTCGGTTGTTTCAGTTAGTTCGCCTTCTCTTCCTAGTCGGTTGCCTGATAGTCCGTCGGATTTAGCCATTGATGGGTCGAGGTTGGTCTCTACGGCCATCAGTCCGCCGGGTCTTCCGGTTTCTACTGTTTCTGATCCTTGCATGATGCTTTCTACGGTGGTGGTTATGCTCTTCCATTTTCCATCGATCCTTGTTCCGGGTCTGAGTTCGATTTCGTCTCCTACTTCTAGTTCTCCTTCGGTGATGCTTCCTCCGACTACTCCTCCACGGAGGTCTTCTGCTTCTGTTCCCGGCTTGTTGATATCGAAGCTTCGTGCTACAAGCATCTGAGGGTCTGCTTCCAGATCTCTTTCCGGTGTTGGAATCTCTTCGTCGATCGTTTCAAGAAGCACATCGATGTTGATTTCGTGCTGTGCAGAGACCGGCACAATAGGTGCATCTTCTGCCACTGTTCCTTCGATGAATTCCTGGATCTGTTCGTAGTTCTCTTTGGCTTCTTCCTCTGATACCAGGTCGACCTTGTTCTGTACAATTACGATGTTGTCGATACCTGTCATGTCGAGTGCGGCCAGGTGTTCCCGTGTCTGTGGTTGAGGTACTTCTTCGTTCGCTGCTACCATGAGAACTGCCCCGTCCATGATTGCTGCTCCGGAGAGTACATTTGCCATCAGTGTTTCGTGGCCTGGTGCGTCTACCAGTGAGACTGTTCGGACTTCTTCGCCGTCGCCGTCTGTATTCAGGTTTCCGTCTTCGTCTCTGTAGTATGTTACATCAGCGTATCCTAGTCTGATTGTGATTCCTTTCTTCAGTTCCTCGCTGTGTTCGTCAGTCCATTTACCTGAAAGTGCGTTGGTAAGCGTGGTTTTTCCGTGGTCTACATGTCCTACTAGTCCGATGTTTACTTCTGGTACTTTGCTCATATTATCTGGCCTCCTGTGATCTTCTCTGTGTCATAACTTGGGTGTAGTTCTCCTTCTGGACCTTCAAAGAATCTTTCCGCCTTGTATGTTTCCTCTTTCCTTAATGCGGTCCAGAATGGAGTTCTTTCTTCTATCTGATATGTGGTGCCATCAACATCTACCTGTTCACCTTCATGGAAACGGTACGACTGAAAAGCCTCAACAGCAGATTTCACCTTGCTGTCAGACCATTTCTCAGAAAGCAGTCTGTTGACTCTCTGAGTTTTTTCCGCTCCTTTGCTGAGGTAGTAGTCGATGGCTATGCTCATAAATTCTATGAAATTTATTCTTCGTCGTCTAGGAGTTCTTCGACGGATTTTTCTCCTGATTCAACTACTTTAGTGTTCAGCTGCTGGATCTGATTGGAAACGGTGTTTCCTCTGACTGATTTCCGTCTCTTTACTCCGTCTTCTGCTCCCTGGATTCCGCTTCCGTCTTCCAGAAGCATTCGTTCTCGTTCTGTTCCGTCTACGGATTTTCTCATCGGGAAGCCGTCCATGTCGCTTCCTCCTCTGACCTCTAGTTCGTATCCGTCGAGGCCGATGATGCTTCCGGAGAAGGTTTCTCCAATCTTTGTTCCGAGAATCTGTTCAGGGTTTTCTTCTTCTACTTGGAATGTTTCGCCATCCTGTGTTCCGATTGTAATCTGCATTATGTAATTTGTCACCTTGAATAACTCAGTCCGCCGATCAAGGTTTTCCGAGCGTTAAAGTACATAGACCAAATCACTGCCAAGCTTTTTATTTAAAACGCAGAATCCTTCAGTTGAATCTGGCTGATTTTTATTCCCACTACAACTTAATTAGAGATACAGTGAATAACGGAGGTCAACCCAAGTGAGAAAGGTACTTGACACATCAGGCAGAGTCCTCCAGGTATTCGCATTCCTACTGATAGTACCCTACTTCCTAGGAATATACTTCAACGAACCAACACAGATAGTACAGATATACGCCGTCTCCGCACTGACAGCAGTCTTCCTCGGAAGAATGGGAATATACTTTGGAGAAGACGGCAACATGTCACTACAGCAGGCAACAGTCGCAACCGTACTGGCATGGAGCACAGTAAGCCTGATAGGAGCCATGCCGTTCCTCAACTACCTCAGCTTCGAACAAGCATTCTTCGAATCCATAGCAGGAATAACAACAACCGGAATGTCCATGTTCACAGCTCCACAGGATCTTCCTGCCTCAGTGCTTTTCTGGAGATCATTCATGCAGTGGATAGGAGGACTGGGCATACTCACATTCTTCGTAGCAGTAGTCAGAAACTCCGGAGCAGCAACCAGAAAACTTTTCTCATCAGAGGCCCACAAAAGCGATCCAGGAACAGTAAGACCCAGCCTGAAAAAAACAGTAATCGACTTATGGAAAATATACACAGCAATAACCGCATTATTCGTAATTATCTATACCGCTGCAGGGATGCAGTTCTTCGACTCACTACTACACAGCTTCTCAGTCATCTCAACTGGAGGATTCTCAACACAGGGCGGAAGCATCGGCGCATTTGACTCAACCCTGATCTCAGCTGTCACCGTACCGTTTATGCTAGTCGGAGGAACCAACTTTGTACTTATATACTCTCTTCTGAAAGGAAAATACAATATCTTCAGCGATTCAGAGTTCAGAAGCTACATCAAACTATTTTCATTCTTCGCATTCGTACTGGCAGTAGACAAGTTCCTCGCTGACTCACTTACACTCGAAACATTACTAAATCCGTTATTTACAGCAGCAGCGCTCCTCACCTCAACCGGTTACTCAATTGAAGCCATAACCAGTTACTCTTACTCCATACAGGTACTCATGCTGGGAGTCATGTTCGTCGGAGGCTCACTGGGCTCGACGGCAGGAGGACTGAAAGTCTTCCGATTCAAGGTTCTCTGGGAGGTCGTTAACACCAGAATCAAGGCATACTCTCTTCCTGAAACCGCGATCAACGAGGTCAGAATAGATAACGAAATCATGGAAACCACAGCCATTCGTACAGTAACCACATTGTTCTTCCTCTGGATACTGGTAACCTTCGTAGGAACAGCATTCCTGGCTGTTTTCGACGGCTTCACAGTTCTAGAAGGTACATCAGCAATTATCTCATCGATCAGCAACATGGGGCCGACACTTTTCTCAGGTGAAAGGCTGATAGAGGCATCACTTGGTTCCAAGATTGTGCTGATGGTAGCGATGATAGCTGGTAGACTGGAGATGCTTCCGCTTCTGGCAATATTTAATAGGCATCTAGCACCAAACCAGTAATACCTCGATGTATGTAACTATAGCAGGAATCAACATTCTATCCAAGAGACTGGTACAGAAACTGGAAGGAAAACACGATGTAGTGGTTATAGAGGAAGACGAAGATAAATGCAAACGCCTCTACGCATCCACAGGAGCCAAAGTAATAAACAAAGCACCAACCAGTATATCAGCTCTGGAAGACGCAGGAATAACAGAATCAGATATACTTATTTCCACACTAAAAGACGAGAACCAGAACATGGTTGTATGCAGCCTGGCCAAAAAATACGGAGTTCCCAAAGTAGTTACACGAATCGAAGACGACGAATACTTCGACGCGTTCGAACTTATCGACGCACAGGCAATCGGACACACAGATCTTCTGCTAGCAGAGTTCCTATCAGCAGTAGAACACCCATTCCTAGTCAAACTAGCGAATGTCTCAGAGGACAGAGAAATACTGAAAGCGTCTATAGGACAGCAGTCAAATCTCATAGGAGAACAGGCAAGTCAGATAGTCCAGAGAAAACGGTTCCCTGAAGGATTCAAACTAAGCTCAGTAGTCAAGCCAGATCAAACACTTACCGGTCAATTAGATATCGAGGTCGAGGCAGGAGACGAACTCATATTCATAGGACCAGACGAAGAGAAAAACCAGTTGAACAAATTCTTCCAAAACAACAACTAGAGGTACAGGATAAACGATGGTAGCGATAGCATGGATAAGACGGTCGATGCGTCAGTACGACAACACAGCGCTCGTAGAAGCATCAAAAGAACACGACAAAGTATACCCTTTCTATGTAGTAGATGATGAATACTTTGAACAGACACAGCTCGGCTATCCGAGAGTCAAGTTCTGGCATGACTCGCTGAAAGAGCTTAGAGATATTCTCAGAGACAGTAAGAAAGACCTTTTCGTGCGGAAAGGAAAGCCGGTTGAACAGCTGCAGAAGTTCGCAGACCAGGTCCAGGCAGACGCAATCTACCACAACCGGGACTACACACCTTACGGCCAGAGAAGGGATGAGGAAGTGAAGGAAGAACTCGATATACCTGTCAAAACATTCAAGGACCTGGTAATGTTCGAGAAAGACGAGATACTGACTAACAGCGGCGATCCATACAGCGTATACACATACTACAGCAAGAAATGGTTCGATAGAAACAAGAGAAGACCTGAAGAACCAGTAGAATACCACATCACAGACATCAACCCTGGAGACATCCCATCTTTGGAGGAACTTGGATTCGAGAAACCTGAAGAGATGGAAGATATCTGGGAGGGCGGACGGGAAAACGGTTTACAGAGACTGGAAGACTTCAAAGACAAGATCGGAGAGTACGACGACAGTAGAGATACACCTTCAGTAGACGGGACCTCAAAACTTTCACCTCATATCAAGTTCGGAACAGTATCTGTAAGAGAGCTCTTCTGGGAAGCAGAACGGATGAAAGCCCGGACCGACGACGAAGGCGTTAAGACTTGGCAGGAAGAACTGGCATGGAGAGACTTCTACTACCAGGTACTTTACCACAACCCGCAGACCACAACTTCACCATTCCTTGAGAAGTACAGCTCTCTGGACTGGCGGACAAAGGATGAAGCCGGAGAGGACTGGGAACGGTTCATCAACGGAAAAACAGGTTACCCGTTTGTCGACGCAGGTATGAGGCAGTTGAAGAAAACCGGCTGGATGCACAACAGGTTACGGATGGTAGTCACGAGCTTCGCATGCAAAGACCTTTGGCTGGACTGGAGAGACCTACACGACTACTACAAAGAAATGTTTATCGACGCAGATCTCGCATCCATGATCGGCGGAATACAGTGGGCCTACAGCATCGGAACCGATGCACAACCATACTTCAGAGTATTCAACCCTGTAAGCCAGGGAGAAACACATGACCCGGACGGAGAATATGTAAGGAAATGGGTTCCAGAACTGGAAGATGTACCCGACTCATACATCCACAACCCATGGAAAATGCCTGACTATGTACAAGAAGACAAAGATGTGAAAATCGGGGAAGACTATCCGGAACCGATAGTTGATCACAGCGAAAGAAGAGAGAAAGCTATCTCAAGGTTCGAAGAAGCAGCCGACAACAGCTGAAAAAACCTACCCCCTGTTTAAGGATTTTTATTTAAGCATTCAGCACCTTAAACACAAACAGTGACATCACACCGCACAGCCAGCAAACTTCTACTGACTGCCTTTCTAGCACTCATAATCACAGGAACTGCAGCCGCACAATCAGTAGAAATAACAGCCCCTTCCGAAAACTCATACCAAAACTCAAGCTTCGAAATCGATGTAGAAGTATCAAATCTTGACTCATCGAACCAGTATAACCTTAATCTAAATTCCAACGCGAGTTCGATAGAAGACTCTCAGAATGATGTTTCAGAAGGAGAAATCCAGTTTAATGTAGATCCTAGCGATGACGATGGACAGTATTATATTGAGGCGGTTTTGAGAAGAGAAGATGATTCTGGTCAGACAGCCAGCAACGAAATACTTTTCAACTTAGATACTCAGGATCCTACGATAGAAACTGACTCGGAAGAAACTGTTTCCAACGATGATGGCTCTGTAGAAGTTACCTGGAAAGCAGATGATACGAACGGAGAACTCGGTAGGTTTGAGCTCTGGAAGTCGGGAGAAATGGTCGATTCGCAGGGTGCAGGAGGAACTTCATCTACCAAAACTCTAGTAGACGATAATGACAACCGAAGCTGGGATACTGTTGACTATAATCTTATTGTATATGATCAGGCCGGAAATAAGGATAATCGGAGTTTGAATGATGTAGAGGTAGTCGATGGTATCGGCCCTGATCTCGTAGATAAAAATCCTGGAGAAGATGAATATGTTAGTTCAGACTCTCCAATCGTAGAGGCTACAGCAGAAGACTTACTTTCTGGTGTTAAGAACATTTCTCTGTCAGTTAATGGCCAAAATAATAGTATAACTGATATCCAGGATTCGGAATCTTCTTCTGTTGAGATAGCTCTGGAAGATTTGGATGAAGGAACTTATTCTCCTGAGGTTACTGCTTATGACCAGGAGGATAACAGGAATCGGGCTAGCTGGGAGTTTACTGTTGATACTCAGAGACCTGATCCGTCGGCTTCTTTGACTCCTGATCCTGGTGAGCAGGGTTACATAGCTACTGAGACTCCTATCGGTGTTGATGTTGATTCAGATGAGGTAAGTGCTACAGGTGTTGATCGTGTTGTATGTTATGTTGATGATCCGAGCGATTATGGCTATGATTTCGGAGAGTCCTCAACTTACGAGGATGGTTCTTTCCGATGTGGAGACTTGAATCCGTCGGATTACAGTGAAGGAGAGCACAGTATCTATGCTCAGTTCTACGACCGAGCAGGAAACATGGAGGAGCAGAACCTTGGAAGTTACACGTTTGATACGGAAGCACCGGATATCAACAGTCTCGATATAAGTCCAGAATATACTAACACAGAACCTAATGTAACGGTTGATGGAAGTGATTCTGGAAGCGGTCTTCAAGATGTCGAATACATGTTCTCGGACAGCGTCAGTCCTGGTGAAGGCTCTGATGTATCTGCCGACTTTGAAGACGGCGAAGTCGAATTCAAGCCAAACCTGAGAAACAAGGAAGATGGAGAATACACATTATATGTAAGGGTCCAGGACGGCTCCGGAAAATGGTCTGATCTAGAATCACAAACCTTCACACTGGATCGAGGAGCACTACCAGACCCAGCACTTCAAACAGATACTTTGAACATCACTTCCGGTAGCTCAACCTCATTCGAGGTAAGTGTCGAGAACAACGGCAGAGTACCTTTAATGGATGCTAACCTACAGTTCGGAAGCGGAGTTACCGGTTCTCTCGAAGGAATCAATGTGGAAGGAGAGTCTTCCGAAACCTACAGCGTAGATGTTTCAACTGAGGAATCCTTCGGTCAGATGCAGGCAAGTCTGGAACTTGTCTCAGATACTGTTTCACGGAACATCACTGTCCCTGTTAATGTAAGAGCTTCCGAAGAACAGAAGCAGCAGGTTGATGACAGGATTCAGGAGTACAATGGTCAGCTTTCAGAGCTGAAATCTGATCTTTCCCGTCTTGAGGAGGAAGGAGCCTCAAAGGAACTTCTTGATCAGATGAGATCAGATATTGACCGTTTCGAATCAAACCTAGACGAGGTCAAGTCCGCAACACTAAATGGGAACTACTACACAATCGCCTCCCAGCTTGACAGTGTAAACAGTACCGAATCTGAAGCACTGAACACTACTTCGGAAGTAAAGGAGGACTTCAGATCGAATCAAAGACAGCAAATGCTTATGATAGTTGCTTTCGTATCGCTTGTAGCGCTTGGAGGTGCAGCAGTGCTTTACCACAGAAGTGAGTACTACATCGATCCAGAGGATATCCCTGTAAGTGCTGACAGTCTTTCGATGGATTCGTTTGATCGCGATGAAGTTATCGAGAAGGTTGAGGATAAACTGGACAGCGTTCTGGATGGAAACGGTGAAGGAGATGAGGGAAACGATTCTGATGATTCAGATGGTCTTTCCTGGAACTAAAGCAGTTTCTCCGCGTCTTCAAAGCTTTCTTTGATCAATCCCTTATCTCTTATAGTTGAGATCAACTGGTACATCTCGGTGCTGTAGTTTTCATCGTTCACAGCCTTGTCGACTACATCTTCGATAAGTACCTGTGTCTGAGGGTCTTCCTCAAGTTTCTCTACGATGGTTTGGTCGGCTCTGTTGTTTGTGAGGTACTGTGATACTGCGGGCTGTGTTACATCCAATTTGTCAGCTATCTCTCTCTGTTTGTATCCGTAGTCTTCGGATAGCTTGGATGCGGCTATGCTTCTTATGGCTGGTAGAAGTTCTTCCACTATTACTTCGATTTCGTATTTCATAACAGTGTTATATCTGGGTAGAATCTTATATATTCCAGATGTAAGAAGAATTGGTAGACTGGGAAATTAAAATAGAAGAATGAGGTGGATGGTATCAGTAGTCTGCCTGCTGTACATCGCGGCTGAGCTTCTCGATATCTGCGGATAGTGCTTCCAGCTTTCTGCTTACTCTTTCCTTTTCCTTGATGATGTTCTCTACTTTCTCGTACTTTCTTGCAGATCGATCCAGGTCATGTTTCTCTACATATGCTGCATCGGTGTCCATCATCTTGTCGATTATTTCCTCTGCGATTTCGCCGAGAAGCAGGTTCAGTCCGTAGTATACATTGCTTCGTACATACTGGCCTTCATCGGCTTTTTCTCTAACCATTCTTTTGATCCGTGCGTGTGTGAAAGGAAGCTCGGATACTTCTACATCTTCGGGTACATCAACCATTGTTATCAGTAAAAAATTGGTTGCTAGAACCTTTTAAGCCTTTCCAGCCCTCTAAATCAGGTTCTCTTACAGCCATTAGTTATAAACCAATCAAAACCTGTATACATCAGTAATGAGAGGTGTTTCCAACCTTTGAATGATTTACTGGACGCTGCCAACGACGAGGACAAACAGAGCCAGAACTCCGATGATACACTAGCTGAAGGCGGAGAGGCCTCCGAGGAGCGTTTCCGTGAAGTGAAGAAGAAGTCTGCCGGTTCCGATCAAACTGCTGCCGAGAAGAGATTTGAAGAGCTGAAAGAAGAAGCCAAACAGGAGTTCGTGGAAAGACAGAGACGAAGAGAACAGGAAGATGAAGAAGAGGCAGAGGAAGAAGACGAACCAGAATTTATAACATACTAGTCCATAACATCATCCTGTAATGGATCTGGACCGAGTACCTTCCATAGCCAAGTACCTCTCACTCGTATTTCTGGTATCATGGATAGGAAGAAGCACGGTCTGGAACTTTCTACCGATATTTCTCGAAAGACATATCACAAGCCTATTCCTGCTAGGAATCGTAACCGCACTTCCCGCAATTGTACCTGTACTTATCGATATACCTGTCGGCAACCTATCACAGCGAGCAGGAGAAAAAATAGTCATGTTTATGGGACTTATAGCAGGAACAATGCCCGCCCTATTTTACATGACCGCAGTAGCGCCTTTACTGGTACTAGGTAAAGCAGTAGAAGGAGTCGGCAAATCAATGATATGGAACGGCGGATGGAGTCTATCACTCAAATCAGCAGACGAAGATGTCGAATCAGAGGCCGTATCAGTATTCCTTCTAGGAGTAAACCTCGCACTGATAATCGGTCCGATGATAGGAGGCTACCTGATAGCAGCAAACGGTTTCTACCTACCATTCAAGATCTGGATATTCACCTCACTACTAGGACTAGCACTATTCTACTCATACATAGGACTAGGACTGGACAAAGGACTCAAACACTCATTCGCCGAGATAACACACAAAAGAACATACCTAGACGACTATCATCACCTCGTCAACAACTGGCAGAACCTGAAATTCGCCTACGCACTCGTATTCCTGTACTCTATAATCTTCTCATTCTACTGGCTGGCTATACCGCTTCTTTTGGACGAGATTGGAGCGGGCTTCCAGTTGATGGGGCTGATTTTTGGAGCAGCAGCCGTACCTAAAGCGTTTCAGTTCATATTCGGTGATATAGCAGATAAAATAGGAAGAATGAAAACCCTGGCAATACTATCACTTCTTCTAACTCCGGTACTGGTCGCGATGAACTTCATCTCAAACATAATGCTGGTCGGAGTATTCGTCTTCGTCGCCAGAACATTATCCTCGGGGATGTCGCCCGCAGTACATGCCGTATTCGATGAGAATGTACCGGAAGAGATAGAGAGCGAGATGACAGGGTTCCTCGAACTGTTCAAGCACGGTGGAACCGCACTGGGGCCTGTAGTAGCAGGTGCCGTAGCCTCGGTAGGAGGAATCAATGCATCCTTCCTGGCGGCCGGAGGAGTATCAATACTAATCTTGGTATTCAGTCTGATAGGTCTACGAGACTAGAACTTCCCGATCTCCGGGAACTCAAATAATCCGGCTTCTCTGTCCACCCCGACAGCTTTCAAACTTGATTTCCGCGTATTGTTCTTGATTACAGGTGAAAGCAACTGGTTGGAAGGTGTCTCATTGATATTGGTTCCATTTGAGATTTGTGAAAAAGCCGGCATCACCACAATATCTTTACCTTCACTGGTTTCGCCGTACAGGAAGCAGTCAATCTTCTCTGCGACACCTATTTCGTCCTGAAGCTTCAATGCGGGATGTTCATGTCCGATAACTACTGTATCATAGTCTTTTTTGATATCTAGTTCCTCGAGCGTTTTATCGCCGTGGGTGTAAAGTACTCCGTTCTCTATGAAGGATTTCAGAAATCTTAGACCGTATTTTTCCAGTGTGGAGCTCAGGAATGTGTCGTGGTTTCCCTGGATTAGTATAACTTCGTCGAACAGGTCTGTAGCTTTTTCCAGGAATTCTTTGATCTCCTCTCTTTCGCTGTAACGGCTGGTTGAGAACTCGTTTTTGATATCTCCGTTTACGACTAGTTTCTCAGCGTTTGTCTCATCTTTCAGTTTCTCCAGTTCGTCGAGTGTGTCTTCCAGTTGGGTTGGTGGTACATAGCTTCCTTTCTGTGTCATGCTGCCCTCCAGTCCTAGATGGAGATCTGATATGACGACTGTCTCTGATTCACTGTCGTATAGTGCTGGTAGTTTGTCTACGGTCTGGAATTTTTTGATCTGCATAACAGGTATTTCTACTGGTTAAGTTCTCTCCATACTTTTAGAAAATTATCTAGAGGATCTCTGCCGGTGTTCACCTTGATATACTTGGACTGGTTCTTGGCAGCCTCTTCCTCAATCATATCTAGGTGGTCATCCAGCTTCTCCCTATACTTCTCCTTCGTACGCGGAGTCAAATATGTTCTCAGTTTGAAACTTTTCTCAGGATGCTTGAACAGGGTATCTCCTTCTTCCTTAGGACTCAGTTCATCTGGAGAAAGCGTATTCACTAGTATTATGTTGTGGTCGTCCATGGACCGGAGTGCCTCTGTTATCTTCTCCCGGTTCACCAGTAAATCAGATATCACCACGAGGTAGGATTCATGTTCGATCCTGTTGCTGTACTCGTACATACATGTATCTAATCTGCTTTCAGGAGTCTTCTCCAGGTTGTTCAAGGTATCTAAAAGGTTGTTCAGTTTCAGGCTTCTCCTGCCGTGACTGATCTCGGTCAAGGTTTCTGAGAAAACGGAGAAACGGTATCTGTCGTTGGTGTTCGAGGTCATGTATGCCAAGGCGAGGCCGATCTTTGATGCGTGATCGTACTTGTTTTCCTCTCCGTAATCCATGGAGCTGCTTCTGTCAACGAGGATGTGTACTGTTATGCTTTTTTCTTCCTCGAATCTTTTGATGTAGAGGTCTTTGGTCCGTGCGTAGGCTTTCCAGTCTATCTTCCTGATATCGTCGCCGGGCGTGTAGCTTTTGTGGTCGGCGAACACTGTTCCGCTTCCTTTTCCCTCTCCTTTCTGCTGGCCTTCCATCACTTCTGCCGAGTTCTTCTTCAGTGCCAGGTTCAGGTTCTCTACTTTTTGAAGGAAGCTGTGTTCTATCATTGGTTTTCGATTATTTCCTGTATAACCTCGTCTTCATCCTTACCTTTCTTTTCTGCCTCGAAGCTTAGACCGATTCTATGTCTCAGTACAGGTTTTGCCATCTCCTCGATATCCTTGACGGATACATGGTTCCTGCCGTTCATCACCGCGTGTCCTTTCGCTGCTACAATCAGGTTAATCGACCCTCTTGGTGATGCACCGTACTTCAGGTCCTCACTTTCTCTAGTGGCTTTAACTATTGAAATCGCTTCATCTCGTATATCGTTCGCGACGGGTATCTGAAGTGTGAACTCCTGAAGCTTTCTCAAAGACTTCTTAGAAAGAATCGTATTCAGGTCAGGACTGTATTCAAGATCTTTGGTGAAACGGTCCACTATCTTCTGCTCTTCACTCATAGAGGGATAGTCTAGGCTTAGTTTCATCATGAAGCGGTCTCTCTGAGCTTCTGGAAGTGGGTAGGTTCCTTCCTGTTCTAATGGGTTCTGTGTTGCCATCAGGAAGAATGGTGTATCCAGTTTGTATGTGTCGTTTCCTACGGTTACCTGTTTCTCCTGCATAGCTTCTAGTAGAGCGGACTGTGTCTTCGGTGTCGCACGGTTTATCTCGTCTGCTAATACAATGTTTGAGAAGATAGGTCCTTCTTGGAACTTGAACTCTGTGGTTTCTGAGTCCTCTTCGATGATCTGTGTTCCTGTGATATCGGAAGGCATGAGGTCCGGTGTGTTCTGTATACGGGCGAATTCAAGGCCCATAACCTGTGAGATCGTACGGATCATCTTTGTCTTACCCATTCCCGGGTTAGACTCAAGAAGAACATTTCCGTCGCATAGAATACCGATCATAACCTTTTCGATGACATCTTCTTGCCCTACTATGACTTTGCGGATCTCATTGATTATTTCCTGGGTTTTCTCGCTTGCTTTTTCATATTTCTCAGCATCACTGCTTTTAGCTTTCATCACAATTAAACAAGGTTTGTTTCAGAAATTTAAATCTCCGCAGTAACCGGTCAAAACCTACTGTTCGATATCCTTGATCGCAAGGCTGTAATCCCTCGCGATACGGTAATTTATGCCTTCTTCGCCTCCAGACCTGAAAGCCAGATCGCCTTGATACTGTTCGCCAAGAGGCTTGAAACCTTGACCTTCCTGAGAGTTGTAACTGAAGCTGATCTCCCGTGACTGATAATCAAAGTCATCAGGCTCCCCCAAGACATCAGAGTTATCACCGAACTCAACTTCTGAAATTGAACCTGAACCGGAGCCATTCGATCCATTATCTGCCAGTGAATCATCTACAGTGTTCTCAATATCCATATCATGTATAGTGGTTACTCCGCCTACGACCGTTGCGATACTCAGGAAACTTATAGCTACCACTTTGGCAAGTATTCTCTGATTAGGGATTATACTCTCTGAACTGATTGTTCTGGCAGTATCCTTAACTTCATCGAAAAGCCTTTCGACAGGCACACTGTTCTTACCCAGGTTATCGTGCGCGGTTCTCAGTATCTCCGCTAATTCAGGATTCTCCTCCTCATATATGTCGATACTGTATCCTCTAGACCGGTAATAACTGTCAACGCAGAAAAATATGAATGAGACTACTGCGATTACCACATAACCGGGGTAGGAAGTCGGAAGATCTATTCCTGCCAGTTTTATTATCAAATAGGTTATCTGAAAGAATATTATTCCGTCAAGAAATCCTTGAAGTATCTTTACCTTCAAGTACTCGCGTTTCAACTGTTTGAAAAGCTTCTCTACTCTCATCTATATCCCTGCTTCAGACACTGGTTCTCAGCAGAAGCTGTAAGATTATTAGCAGGTTTACAGACCTCTTCCAAACTGATATTCAAGCTGCTGGTTTCTTCCTCCAGACTTTCGACCTCTGAAGAGAGCGCCAGATTTTCCGATTCCAGATTATCTATACTTTCCTGTAGCTGTGTATTGTTGAACTCTGTAGCGTTCAAATCATCTCTAACTGTTGTAAGCGAGTTATTCATCCTCTCTATTCTTTCCTGCAGCCTTGCGTTCTCTGTTTCCTGTTCCTCAACATCGTTTTGAAGCTGCTGATTTCTACCGCTCAAATCACTGAGCTCTGCCTGATAAACAACAGATACCGCTACCAGAATACAGAGTACAAGCATCAACGATGTCAGAAGGAACGGGTTCAGTTTTCTCTTCAGTGCAGGTACAGCCATTACTACAAAACATAATGACTCGCTCAGCTTTTTAATCATCTCCCGCCCCACAGACCCTGACTGAAATCCTTAAGTAGAATCAAAGACAATTACTAACCAGTCATATGTCAGAAGAGGATACCTGCAAATTCGGTCACACCTTCAAGATAGATGGAGACACACCGGAATATGAGACAGACGATGGAGAAACCATGAGTGTCAAAGAAGGCCTTGAGACCGGAGACCTTACTTCCCTAGAGGATGTTCAAGATGTAACCGGGACTTATTTTCTGAGACCTATACTAGGTGAACACTGGAAAAAGATCAAAGTATCCGGGTCACAAGGAGACGCCTTCACCATGGTTATGCCAGCAGCCGACAAGTTCGATGACGACCTCGGCTACAATGTAGAAAAAACGGAGGAAAAGATATTCGTATCCCCACAGAGCTCCCTCCACGACGAGTTCATGAACCGGAGACAGCAGGCCGAGCAAAGGGTAAAATCCACTATGCAGG
This sequence comes from Candidatus Nanohaloarchaea archaeon, assembly GCA_041640035.1. Lineage (GTDB taxonomy): Archaea > Nanohalarchaeota > Nanosalinia > Nanosalinales > Nanosalinaceae > JBEQAZ01. Next base: position 39,124 of record JBEQBC010000001.1, read on the forward strand.
GTTTCTCCGAACTGATGAAGGAGAAACAGGTAATCGAACATGATATCAGAAAACTCCGTTCAAGAGTAGAGAACTTCGAATCAAGAGATGAAACCGTACTAAAAGCAGACTTCATAGAACTGGTTGACGGAGCAGGAGGAGGTCAACAAGGAGGAGACCGCGCCTCACTGAAATTCCTTAGAGACCAGAACATCTACCCGTCGATTGTAGCAGATTTCAACGAGATGGACGGAGTTGAAGATCTTGAAGAAGGCGGAAAACTAGATCACCTGCCTGAAAATGTGAAGGCCGTTCTAAAGAAGAAGTACACGATGTACGAGAAATGGAAAGACCTTTATGGAACCGAAGTCAGACGGAAACTGAATGAACTTAACTCACAGCTCAAAGCCACTGAAAGAAAAATAGAAGAAACCAAAGACTGGCTTGAACCCTATGTACAGGACATGCAGATGATCAAACAGAAGGAAAGAGGAGATAGAACAGGCGAATTCAACAAATACTACACTTTCCAAGGATACTCCTCCATGGAAAGAAACCTTGAATTCATTTGCTATCAGCCTCTAGCCAAGGAGGAAGGAAGTCTAGTAGTTAATGAAGATGGAAAACATGAGACAACACATTACAGGATAGCCTACATTCACGGAGTACATATCAACCTGGCTAACCCGCAGCAGCCTCAATCACCTGCTGAAGGACCAGCGCCTGGAGTCGTATTCGTATTCCCTGTAATTGTTTGCAAACATGTTTTCAATAGGGTCTTCCAGAAGAAAATCGATAGAAGCGCAAACCTGTTTGAGGAAACGATGAGTGACTATGTAGGTGATATAGAGTCAGAGGAAGGAAAAACCCTGAAGGATAGCCGTCAAGCAAAGGATATGTCGGTAAGAGAGCTCCGTGAGAAAATCGAGGAGGAGGAAGGCGAACAGGTAGAACTGGAACTATCCTCTAAAATCAGAAGAGTAGAAGATGGTATAGACGATCCTGAGGTTTTAGAAGATCATCTAGAAACAATCGAAAACATACTTGATATCGAAGAAGGGCTTACACAGGATGATTCTGAGGATGAAACCCGTTACACCGGTTTAGAGAAGCGTGCAAGACTTTTCATAGGCCAGACAGACGACTACTATCTCGGCGACACACTCGACGACGCATTTGGAAGTTTCAAGTATGAAGAGCTTATTTTCAGCTGGTATATTGACTTCAAAAAGGGTCAAGGACTTCACACGATGAAATAATGGCAGATCTAAGCTTCCTGATCGACAGCTTGAAAGAGAAACTCTCTAGAGAAGGAAAGGAGGACACAGATGAAGAAAAATTCCCGGATATGAACTATCTGGTCGGAAACACCTCAGGTATGGATGTATCTGCAGATATACCTTCTCCACTGGATCAGAGGATCGGAAGGATGGCACAGATCGGTGGAGAAATCATGGAGGTACAGCTAGCGAACCCTGCCACCTTCAAGATCGACCGTCCGGAACTCATGAATGTACTCAACCAGCTAGGTCTGGATATCAAACTGCACGCAGATCCTAACATCGGTTTCACAGGCGCCTACGCAACTCGGGGAGCACAGGTGCAGGGATACACAGTTGTACATCGATACTTCAAAAGATACCTGGAACAGCTGGCCGGCTTTAAAGCTGATAAGGAGAGAAGATCAGAGGAAAAGGATGGATTCAACTTTGATATCGGTTATGTGAATGTTCATGCCTCAACAGAACCAATTCCTGGATTGGAGGAGCAGATCGCATCGGATGTATCCGTAGACCCGTTCGGGAAGCCTGTAAAAGATGTTTATGCCGGTGATGAAGATGGAAAGAACATTTACCGGAACAAAAAGTTCATGGAGAACCTGTTCGACTACTTCCTAGATGAGATGTTCGATAGGAAAAATATGTATCCAAGTTTCAGCAGATTTTCTACCAAGTTCAAAAAGAAGTGGAATGATAGCAAAGAGCAGGTTGCTAATAATATTTTCACTTCTGATACAGATCTGCTCGCAGAGGATAGAGATATCTCCACGAGAAAAAAGATCAGATTAGTACAGAATGCAACCAGTAGAGATAGGGGAGTAGAAACTACATTCATGGAGGAGGCTCAAGATGAAAAGCTGGATAATCCTATTGAGTTTCAGACAGAGGTTCCAACCCAAGAGGACAATGATGAGACAAGAGAAGAAACTTCCGTCTATGAGAGTCTAGCTGAATTTATGAGTGCCTTATCTCAAGGCCCTTCGATCAGCAGTCTCGATGGATTTCTATATAAACTGCAGAATAATCCTCAATTACCTCCTAAAAAATACTTGGGAGGTCAGGATGTACCAGAAGAGATGCGTTATGAGCCTACTTCTGGCGAGGTAGCTAGAATTGAGGAACTGCTGAGAAGTGTTTTAAGATCAATATGGACAGGTGAAGATACACAGAACGACGGTAAAACCTTTTCTCTAAGTGCGAAGCAACATGCAATCTCGAACACTCTGAATGATTTGAATAATGAAGAATTCGTAGATAAGGCTGATGATGAAGGAGTTAGAAAGGCAGCAAGAGCAGCTTTCTCAGGAGATGAAGAATACTTTGATGATACAGATAATGATAATGTAGATTTGTTTCATGAACTGATTGAGAATACTAGGATACCTATTGGAAGAGAGATAGATAAAGAATCTGTAATGTTCTTCCATGTCCTTCCGGCCTGGATGCAGGTCGCAGATGAAGAATTTGAAGACCATAAAGGCTTCCCAAGCGCCAAATTTATCTGGGATCATGTGGTAGGTAACGGTTACGAGGGCTATGATGGCTTCAAAGGGAAAACTGAAGACGATAGAGAATTCCAGCTAGATGTCATTGCTGCAGTAGGCTGCTCATATATCTGGGGGCACTTCACACAATCCAGAGATAACTTCGAGATAAACGAGGAGAATTACAGAACCGGTGATATGTTCCTAGAAGAAAATGACGACTACACCTGGGCCCAGTGGATGAACAAGTTCGGACTCAAAGTTAACTTCGAAGCCATGTACGGAGATCCAGGAAGTCTTCTAAGAGTCTGGAGACCGAAGGATATCGCTATAGTCTGCCGTGCCATAAACATGACTGCAGAGAGAAATAGCAGTAACTGGGAAGAAGACTATCAGGGTGATATCGCCAAGTTCACTATCGATATGGAGCATACCGCAAGCTTCGGAGTAGACCCATGGCCAGAGATGGAGGAACTGATCGAACAGGAGACAAAACTGGCCCAAGAAGGCTATGGAGTAGATGAGGACAAGCCTCTCGCAGATATCGTGAAAACATATCACCTGACAAAACCAGGATTTGAATCTTCACAGAGCCATAGACATGGCCCGTTCGCAAGAGGTGACAAAACTCTTTACCGATGGCTTTACAGGATGGTGGAGGCAGGTTTCACACGCGTCGGAGAGGACGCCGATCCATCTGTAGTTATGTTCGAGGTCGGTGGAGAGTACGCAGAAGAGATGTTCGTTATACGCGTAGTTCTTGACATGATTAGACTGGGTATAGAACCAAAAGATGTCGATCCAAGCAAAGTCCCAATGGACGGAGAATATGAGAATGTCAAACAACAGCTTATAGCCCGTTTCTACGGTCTGGATCAGTCAAGGTTCAACCGTGAATGGGCGAAGATCGAAAGCCACGCATTTGACCCACTTGAAGGACTTCTTGAAGCCGAAGACTTCAACCATACATGGAGTGGAAGAGCAGCGCTTGAGAACGACATGCGGCCAGCAGAATGGAACCAGGAAGAGTTCAAATAAGCCAGTTATCCAGAGAGGTCGATTGCATGGGAACTTGGAAATTTTAAAAGGTTCCAAAACCCCTTCATAAGTATAAGGTAGGTACCAAAGCCATGGTTTCTAAAGACAAGATGAAAGAGATGCGAGAGAAGTCGCAGGAAAGAAGAATGGAAGCGGCAGAAGAATTCTCGGACAAGCTAAACGAAAAACTAGGTGACAAAGTAAAGGTAGTAGCAGTCTGGGGAAGCGTCTCCAAAGGAGAACACGGCTACGACAGCGATATAGACACACTTGTAATACTAGACGATACCAAACTGGAAAAAGATGTACCAGACGACGCCAAAGACAAGATAAGAAAGAAAGTAACCAACCTAGCCAAAGAAACCGACGACAGAATAACAATACAGTACTTCCCATTTCTAACAGAATTCTGGGACTCACTGCGGAAAGGAGAGCCACTGGCAATCGAAGCAGTAAGACACGGACAACCAGTATACGATACAGGACTATTCATGCCTGCCAAAAGACTGCTGCAGAGAGGAAAAATCTCTGGAACACAGGAATCGGTCAAAAAACGACTGAAGACTGCCGCAGCAGGTTATAAGAAAGCAGAGAAGACAGTAAGATCCTCAACGCCACATAAGCTCGAACAGGCAATGGCAAACGCCGGTCAGGGACCAATAATGCTTGCAGGAAAAGCTCCTCCAGGCAAGGAAAAAGTACCGGATGTCCTAGAGGAAATGTTTGTCGAAAAAGGTATGCTCGAACAGGAATATGTTGATATGGCCCGTGATATCTACGAGCTAGGAGATAAAGGAGAGAAGAACCCTGAAGAAGTCACAGGAGAAGAGCTTGAAGATGTACTTGACAAGACCGATGACTTTGTCCGCAGGATGCATAAACTCGTCTCACAGCTCTCAGCAGAGAGAAAAGTCAAAGGCATAGTAGACGACTACAAGAAGTTCCTCAAGGCGAATATCGCCGCGCTCAAATCACAGGGCGTCGAACCACCAGAAGACAAGGACGACCTCCCTCAGGTAGTAGAGGAGAACCTTGATGTGGACGATGAGCATATCGAGATGTTTGACCGCTGGGAACATGTAGTCAGCAAGATCAAGGACAAGGAACTTGATGATGTAGATGAGAAAGAGATCTACGAGCTGAAGAACGAGTCACAGGACTTTGTATCAGATGTCGGAAAGGATATCCAGAAACTGAAGGACAAGAAGGCCAAGAACATGACTCCTCAGATGGATACGGACTCAATCGCCAAGGCAGCGAACACCGAAAAAGTAGTTCCAGACCTTGACAAAGAAGCTGAGAGAAAGGCTGAGGAAGAGATCGATGAGGACGAAGAACCTGAGGACAAACCTCAGTAACTCTATTTTTTCTACTTTTAATTTTCATCAGGGAAAAGATACTCTCTGATATGACTGTGCTCCAGCTTCCAGACTTTATCTTTTACTTCTGATTTCTTCACGAACTCCGGTTCACCTTCCCAGGAACCGTTTTTCTCACCTTCGACTACCTGGGCCTCAAAGAAGACGGTGAAACCTCCATCGTTCGTACGGAGATCAAGCAGGTCATGTACTTCTATCTCAAAACCTGTTTCCTCAAGTACTTCCCGTTTTACAGCTTGTTTCGGGTCTTCTCCTGCCTTGATCAGACCGCCAGGCAGTTTGTACTCGCCATCAAGGTTCAGTACAAGTATGTCATCGTTTTCGCCGTGGACCAGTGCAGAGGCTGAAGGTGCGGACCAGAAAACACGGCTTAATAGCTTTGCTGCGTACTTTTCAGGGTACTTCTTAATGGTTTTTCCAAGGTTCATATAACTTGAATTTACCAATTCAGGTTTATGAGAGTACTATTTGTATGTGAAGGAAACAGGTTTCGCAGCATGATAGCAGAAGCATTCGCGAAAAGAGAAGGAATGGAAGCTGACTCAGCCGGCACAGAAGCCACAGGTCCGGTATTCGACGAAGTCAAACAGATGGTTCAAGAATACGACCTAGAGGACTATGTAGATTACAACCCTGAACAGGTCTCACAGGATAAAGTAGATGAAGCAACCCGGATCGTCTGTATGACGGAGGATCAGGCAGAGTTCGTTCAGAAAATCTACGGAGCCGACCCTGATAATGTAGAGGTCTGGGATTTTGAAGACAGAAGTCCGGAAGATGACCTAGGAGAAGTTATGGAAGGTATTTTCCAGAAAGTGTTGGAGATAAAATAAGAATTAAAGGTATAGAAAGAGGATTTAATCCTCTTCAGACATTTCTTTAACTTTCTTCATACGAAATGTTTCCTCTCGCTCGCTTTCCTCAAGTGTCTGGGACACATAGTCAAGTGAGTCCTGCATCTCTGGAATAACCTTGTGCTCCAAGGCATTCACTCGTCTTTTCGTCTTTTCAATTTCGTCAAGAAGTCTGAGGATCTTTGTCTGTGTCTCAGCTGCCTCGATAATCTTCTCCACCAGTTCCTCGTACTTGTCTGCTGTGGAGTCTATTCTTGAAGTGGCTGAGGTGATTCCGTACTCCCGTGAAAGGATATCGGTCCTGACTTTCTCTGAACTGATCTCAGGTACGACTACTCCCATGATGTTGGAGGTTGTGGACTCAACCAGTGGTTCCGAGCTGATTGACATTGCGTTGGATCTTACTGCGTCTTCTCCGTCGTATACTTTTGCCATCAGTAGTTTGAGCCGTGCCTGGCTGTATAGATTGGCCAGTTCCTCGTTTACATCCTGAGCGTCGTCAATTACCTGCATGAATTCATGGATGAGGCCATCTCTCTTCTTCTCCAGGATTTCGTGGCCGTTCTCTGCCAGTTCGATTCTTTCCTTCAGTCTGAGTTCCTCGCTTCTTGTTGGGCTTACATCCTCAGCCATGAATCAATTTTTCACCTCTATTCCTCGTTTCCACGGTTTTCAAGGTGTTCTTTACGGGTTTCTGGGTCGATTCTTGTGAGTTCGTCTTCTGGTAGGATTGATAGCAGGTCCCATCCGATCTCCAGTGAGTCCTCGATATCCCGGTTCTCGTCGAATCCTTGATTGATGAACTGTTTCTCGAACTGTCTTGCGAACTCGAGTACTTTTTCATCTCTGTCGGAGAGTGCGTCTTCTCCAACGATGGATACAAGGTCTCGTAGGCTTTCTCCTTCAGCGTACATTGCGTAAAGCTGATCTTTCACATCAGGGTGGTCTGCGCGGGTGAATCCTTCTCCGATTCCGTTGTCCATGAGTCGGGAAAGGCTTGGAAGGATGTTGATCGGAGGCTTGTAGCCCTTGTTGTCGAGGTCTCTGTCGACTACGATCTGTCCCTCTGTGATGTATCCTGTGAGGTCTGGGATTGGATGTGTCTTGTCGTCGTTAGGCATCGTCAGGATCGGGATCTGTGTAACTGAACCGTTTCTACCTTGGATTAGTCCTGCTCGTTCGTAGAGTTCTGCCAGGTTGGTGTACATGTATCCTGGGTATCCTCTACGGCCTGGTACTTCTTCTCGTGCTGCACTTACTTCTCGTAGTGCGTTGCAGTAGTTGGTCATGTCTGTCATGATGACCAGTACTTCCATTCCCTGATCGTATGCCAGGTACTCTGCTGTTGTCAGTGCGAGTCGTGGTGTGATCAGTCTTTCTGGTGCTGGGTCGTCTGCTTTGTTCAGGAATACTACGGAGCGTTCAAGTGCTCCTGTTTCTCTGAACTCCTGCATGAACTGCTGGCTTTCCTCTTCTGTAATTCCCATTCCTGCGAATACTACTGCGAAGTCGCTGTCGTCGCCTTTAACTTCTGCCTGTCGGGCGATCTGCATAGCTACTTCGTTGTGAGGTAGTCCGGATCCTGAGAAGATCGGTAGTTTCTGTCCTCGGACGAGTGTGTTGGTTACATCGATTGTGGAGATACCGGTCTGGATGAAGTCTTCCGGTAGTTCTCGGCTTGAAGGGTTGATTGCTTCTCCCTGTATATCTCTTTCTTCATCCGGAATGATTTCCGGTCCGTCGTCGATTGGGTCTCCTGTTCCGTCGAGGATTCTGCCTAGCAGGTCTTCTGTTACAGGCATCTTGACATTCTCTCCCATGAACCTTACATGGGCGTCCTGTCCGATTCCCTGTGTTTCCTCGTAGACCTGTACTACTACGATGTCCTTGCTGGTTTCCAGGACTTCTCCTTTCTTTGTTTCGCCGTCCGGAGTTTCGATCTCTACGATATCTCCGTAGGCTACATCGTGGGTTTTCTCTACATATACTAGAGGTCCTGAAATTTCGTTTATCGTCTTGTATTCTTCTTGCATTTTTGGTTCACCTCTGTTACTGGTCTACAACCTCTTCGAACTCTTCATCCATCTGTTCACGGATTTCTTCTTCAAGTTCTTCGTATTCTTCGGTTGTTGCCAGTTCGCTAATCCTGTTCTTGGAGGACAGGTTGATGATGTCTTCTACCATCGCACCTTGGTCATGTGCTTCATGTGCCTGGTCACCCCAGTCAAGGATCAAGCTGATTATATCATAGGTTTTCTGAGGGCTGCAGTACTGGTCAACATCGTGGAAAGCGTTCTGCTGAAGGAAGAACTGCTTGACCAGTGTAGCGATCTCCAGTGTAAGTCTTTCTCCTTCTGGCAGTGCGTCTTTTCCAACAAGCTGGACTGTTTCCTGTAGTTCTCCGTCTTTCTGAAGTAGGTCCTGTGTTCTCTGAATCTTTTCAGGCCAGTCATCTGCTACCTCTTCCTTGAAGTATCCTTCAAGTGTTTCCTTGTAACCGGAGTAACTGTCGTTCCAGTTGATTGAAGGGAAGTGCCGTTTCTCTGCTAGGTCTGCGTCCAGAGCCCAGAAGTTCTTAACTACTCTCAGTGTGTTCTGGGTGACTGGTTCGGAGAAGTCTCCTCCTGGAGGGCTGACTGCTCCGATGATAGATACTGAGCCTGGTTCTTCAGGTCCTAAAGGTACTCCTCGGCCTGCTCGCTCATAGAACTCTGCAAGTCGGGATGCTAGGTATGCCGGGTATCCTCTTTCTCCAGGCATCTCTTCCAGTCTGGCACTTACTTCTCGCATAGCTTCAGCCCATCGGGAAGTACTGTCTGCCATCAGTGCGACATCCAGTCCCATGTCTCTGAAGTATTCTGCGATTGTTACTCCTGTGTAGATGGATGCTTCTCGTGCTGCTACAGGCATGTTCGATGTGTTTGCGATCAGTACTGTTCTATTAATGATTTTATCTCCTGTCTGTGGATCTTCAAGTTCTGGGAACTCTTCGAGGACTTCTGTCATCTCGTTTCCTCTTTCTCCACATCCGATGTAGACGATGATGTCTGCGTCGGAGAACTTTGCCAGGCTTTGCTGTGTAACTGTTTTTCCTGATCCGAATGGTCCTGGGATTGCTGCTGTTCCTCCTTTTGCGATTGGGAACAGGCCGTCAAGTACTCTCTGTCCTGTGATGAGTGGTACTTCTGGTCGAAGGCTTTCTTCGACATTTCTTGGCTGTCTGATAGGCCATTCCTGGCGCATCTGAATTTCTTCGCCATTTTCAAGTGTGACTACTGTTTCTGTGACATTGTAGTTTCCTTCGTTGACTTCTTTGACTTCTGCTTCTTCGATATCTGGAGGTGTCAGTACTTTGTGTTCTCCGTACTGTACTTCGACGGTTCCTACTACATCTCCACCTGAGACTTTGTCTCCTTCTTCTACTTCAGGCTGGAAGTCGTATTCTTCTTCTAGGTCGATTCCTGGTGCGGTTTCTCCTCTTGCGATGAAGTCTCCGGTCTGTTCCTGAAGCTGTTCGAGCGGTCTCTGAAGTCCGTCGTAGATTGATCCAAGTAGTCCTGGACCAAGTTCTACGGATAAAGGCTGTTCTGTGTTTTTAACTGGTTCTCCTGGTTTTACTCCTGTCGTATCTTCGTAGACCTGGATGTATGCTTTGTCTCCCTCGATCTGAATGACTTCGCCCATCAGGCCTTCTTCTCCGACTTTTACAACATCGTACATCTGCGGTTCCATCCCTGTCGCGATGACGACAGGTCCGGTTACCTTGTAGATTTCTCCTTGTGACATTTTTTGTGTTACCTCTTGTAGTATAGATTAAAGCTGTGTTTTTATCCTGTGATATCGGCTCCGATAGCCTTCTTGATTTTCTCCTGTAGGTGAACGCTTTCCGCGTCTTGGCTTAGACTCACTACTACCGGGTCTACATTGTTCTGAACCTGGTTCTGAATCCTTTTCGGCAGTTCCTTGACATCACTCTGTTTTGCGATGATGATACCAAGTTCTTCGCTTTCAAGTAGTTCCTGGATCTGTTCCTGGTAGTTTTTAGGGTTGTAGATTTCCTGGATTCCTGCTAACTGGAATCCTGTCGTGAATTCTTGTTCTCCTATTGCTGCGATCTTTTTCTTCTCCATTATGCTATCACCAGGTTGTCTTTGATAGTTTCCTGATTCTGGATACCGGTTTCCTTGGCACGGATAAGCATCCGCAGGTTTCTGACCTCGATAGTCTTTGCAACTATGTAACCGATGATCGAGGTGATGTCCAGTGGTTCACGGTGAAGAGTCTTCAACGCGTTCTCCAGCCGGTTGACCTCCAACTGGTGTTCGATTTCCTCGAGTCCTGCTTCATCGTCAAACCGGATATCGAGTTCCTCCTCGATGATTCCTGTTGCTTCTTCTAGACTGGAGCAGTTGATACATTCCTCCAGTAGTGAGTCCTTTCCGTTCTTGAGAAGCCGTTCCCGGATTTCATCTGGTTCTACATCGTATTTCTTCAGTCTCAAAGCGATTTTCAGGTTCTCGTACTTCATCTCTTCCTTGATGAATTTCTTCAGGTGGCTGTTTCTGATTCTGGTTGCCAGGTTGTTCATCTCGTCGAAGTAAGCCTGGTCGAGTGCTGCCTCGATTTCATGAAGTTCTTCTTTTCCTTCAAGGTACTCCTGATAGTTTATACTGGAGTCCTCGAACTCTATGTTGTCCTTGATGTGTTCGAAACTTTTGTTCGATAGTTCGAGTAGTTCTTGTAGTGTGAAGCCGGTTACAGGTGTTAGAAGACCGGCTAGTTCCTGTTCCTTATCTGTTTTCTTTGCTCTTAGTATTCTTTTCAGGCTGAGAATATCGTATCTTCTCAGGTATGTGGTCATGGTCTCTTCAAGTGCTTCTGGTGAGATCTCTGCTAGGTGGCTGAATGTGTTAGCTAAATTGCGTGCTAGTGCCAGTTCAACGAGTTCGACTCCTTCGTATGTGGAGCCGAGTTCGTTGATTTCTTCCTTGTATTCTCCTTCTTCTAGGTTGCGTGCGATTTCGCTTGGCTCCATCTTGATTAGTTTGTTGTAGTCTCTTTCTTCTAGGAGCTTGGCTTTCTTCGCACTTACCCGTGCGTACATGTAGGGGTAGTCGTTGGATAGTTTCATTTGAAGAGCTTGTCTGCGACCTGTTTTCGATGATTTTCACGGAATTCACGGAAGATTTTGTCAAAGCTGTAATCTCTTCTTCTTTCCCCATCCTCTGACTGGATGATGAATCCTTGTTTATCTCTTTCCTCGAACTCTAGATCATGGCTGTCAGCAGCTTCCTCGAACTCTTCGCTTCCGATAACCTTTCCTACATCGAAGACTGTCTCACTTACTGCATTTTCAACCATATTCTCAGCTTCTTCACTGGATAGATCCTTGATTTCTTCCTCGACTTCTTCGAATACCTTTGTTATCTCTTCTTTCTCTGCTTCCAGTTTCTTTCTCTTGGCTTCCATTCTTGCGTTCGAGATTTTCTTCTGCCGGATGTCTTTCTTTCGTTCTTCGATCTCTTCCTGTGTTTCTTCTTTGATTTCTTCTGCTTTTTCCTCTGCTTCTTCCATCCGCTGTTCTCTGTAATCCTCTGCTTCTTCCTTGATATCAGCAGATTGTTCTTCTGCCTCATCAAGTATCTCGTCTTTTACCTGTTGTAGTCCCATAGTATCTTGTTTTCAACCTCGTTTCGTGCTTGTATTGTAAATAAAGTGTGTAAAGACGGGCGTTGCCGCCCGCTTGAATTAAACTTCTATCCGATGAATCCGGTAACAACCAGTGCGACTACCAGTCCGAAAATTACAATTGTCTCTGGAAGTGCTGTTAGGATAAGCACATTTCCGAAGAGACCGTCGTCTTCGGCTAGTGCACCTACTCCAGCGGACCCGATCTTTGCCTGAGCCCAAGCTGTAGCTAGTGCGGAAACTCCTAGTGCTAGTGCTGCACCGATTGCTGCCATTCCTTCTACTGCCATTGTGTGATTTTCACCTCAAATATTGTTTTTACCTGTCTCCTCCGAATGGAGTGTATTTCCGTCCGCCTCCGTTGTAGAAAGTGTCAAACATCTCTACATAGTGGAGTCGGATTCCCTGGAGGAAACCTTCCATGATTTTGATGAAAGTATTGAATACATGCCCGACCATCAGCAGTGCTACTCCTGCTACCAGTCCGACTGCTGATCCTGAAACCAGCAGAGGGTGAGCGATTCCGTTCACTACTTTTGCAAGCACTACTGCGGCTACTGAGACTCCGAAGATTCGGAAGTAGGATAGGATGCTTGAGATCAGGGAAGGTATCTCTACTATTCCCTGGACTCCTTCTCCTTTCAGTAGCATTCCGAAGGCCAGTAGGCCTACTGCTGCTCCTGCTGGGATGTTGACGAATAGACCGACTAGTACCGCTGCCTGCAGCAGAATCCAGCTGAACTTTTCGAGGATTGCTGCTAGAGCTCCATGTCTGATGTATTCGTTGTATGCTCCGAGCAGGAAGCCGATGTTTACATGGACTGCTCCGATCAGTGCTGAAACGTAGAATACCTGGCCCAGGTGTGTTGCTCGGTGGAATAGTACGGGTATCTGGCTGAAAATGTGCAGTCCGTACTCTGATGCCAGGATGGAGTCATGTCCGAATATTATGTATCCGAAGACATCTCCGAATGCGAGTCCGAATGCGATGGTGGCTACGGATGCGTACATCAGTGACTTGAAGATGTTCTTTGCTCCTGGGAACATCTTGTAGCCTCCGTAGAATACTGCTAGGCTTGTTATTCCGTATCCTGCGTCTCCGATCATGAATCCGAAGAAAAGTGGGAATGTAAGCATCAGTACGATTGATGGGTCAAGTTCGTTGTACTGTGGTCTTGAAACCAGGTTGGTGAGTGATTCGAAAGGTGCGACGATTCCGTTGTTTTTCTGTTTGACTGGTGGTTCTTCGTCTTCCTGTTCCTCTTCCTGAATGTGGATCTTGCCTTTTGTCAGGTTGTCAAGTCTGTTGTTCAGGTCTCCGAATCTTTCTGTTGGAACCCATCCCTTGATTATGAACGCGTGATCTGTGGTTGCGAACTTCAGAGGTACCTCGGCTTTCTCAACTTTCTCTGTGAGGAACTCCTCTGTGTTCTTCAGTTTAACATAATTATTATCTGCCAGGTTCTGGATATCTGATTCAACATTCTTTTTCTCTTCCTCAAGCTCTCTTACATCGCTTTCCAGCTTCGAAACAACTGACTCGATGCTTCCGCTGTAATCGATTTCTGGTACGCTGAATATATCGGAGTTCGATCTTCTGATTGCGGCTTCAACTTCTTCAGTATCTCTTCTGTCGTAAACTACTGTGTTCAGGTCTCTTCCTTCGTAGAACTCTACTGATTCTCCGTTAAGCTCTGATTCAAACTTGCTCTTGGATACATCTGTAACAATTGTTCCGATAGTCTCTGTTCCTTCAAGGTCCTCGTAATCAAGTTCTACTCCCTGAAGTTTTCTGAAAAACTCTGCCTTTTCCTCTAGATTTTCCTTTTCTGATCTGAGCCGGTCTTCCTTTCCTCTGAACTCTTCCAGCTTTCTGGATATCTCTTTTACCTTTTTTTCGAGGCTTTCCAGAGGGATGCTGGTTTCGATATCTGATTCTCGTTCAGGTAGTTTGGATAGAACTGATCTGATCTCTACAAGTGTTTCGGAAAGCTGGTCACCTTCCTCGAAGGGATTACCTGTCTCCAATTCTCCTTCGTATTCGTTGATGTCCATTACGCCGGCTTCATGCAGTTCCTCGATAACATCTCGCATGTGTTTCTTCGGTCCGGTAACCGATACCTTGGACATCCTTTCTGGCTTTATTTTCCGTACACCTCTAGAAATATTCGTCTGAGAACTTTTCTGTCAGGAATTTTTTCACTTCGTCTCTGTTCTCTTCGGCACTGTCTTGCATCTCTTCAACTTCAGAATGTGCTTCTTCACTTATTTCGCTTATTTCCTCTTCAAGTTCATCTCTGAAGTCGTCAAGAGCTTCTTCCTTCATCTCGTCGGCTTCTTCTCTTGCTTCTTCGATGCGCTGTTTCTTCTCTTCGTCTGCTTTTGTTCTTATTTCTTCAGCTTCTGCCTTCGCATCTTCGATTATGGCGTCGGCATCCTTCTCAGCCTTTTGAACTTCTTTTACTACATTTGACACTTCAGTGCACCTACAACCAAAGTAGGTGTCTGAAAAGTTTATAAAAGCATTCTAGCGGTTATATCCGGACCTCCTTTTAAAGATTTGTGGATAGGGCTGCAGAGTAGCAGGTAAAAAACCTGCTGATAGAAATACACATAATATATTATGGAAGAACGCGGATTCCAATTCGAAGCTGAAACAGGAGAAACCAAAGACGCAGAAGTCTTCTACAACCCTGCCATGAAGACCAACAGGGATATCTCAGAGATCGCAGTAAAGAAACTCTCACAGATACTGGACGACTTCCGCGTATGCGACCTGATGTCAGCCTCAGGAATCCGAGGCCTCAGATACGCAGACTACTCAGAAGAACTATACCTAAACGACGCCAACCCGGAAGCAATCAAAACCATAGAAGAAGCGACAGAAAAATACGATGTAGACGCAGAGATCAGCAACGAAGACGCAAACATCTACCTCTCAGGTAAAAGAAACTTCTTCAACTTCATAGATATCGATCCATTCGGAACATTCCTTCCATACATCGACTCAGCAGCAAGAGCGGCCAACCATGAATCAGCAGTAGCAGTGACAGGCACCGATAACGCAGCGCCTTCAGGAAGCTACCCCAAAGTGTGTCAAAGACATTACGGCTCCAAACCACTGAAGAATAGTTTCATGCATGAAACAGGGCTGCGTATCTACATCAAAGAAGTTTTCCGTGCATTCGCCCGGTACGACAAAGCATTCGAACCAGTAATCAGCTTCCACGAGAGACATTACAGCCGGACGATCGGGAGAGTAACGGAATCGAAGAAGAGAACGAACCGCAACCTGGAAAACATAGGATACCTTTCATACTGCCCTGAATGCGGCTGGAGAAAACTTGAAAGAAAAGAAGAATGCGTCAACTGTGGTTCAGAAACCGATATCGCAGGACCTCTCTGGACAGGAAGACTTTCCGATGCCAGATTCACCGAGGACATGGTTGATATGATGCCTGATGAGTGGGAGGATTCAAAGGAAATTGTTGAGAAGATAAACGCGGAAGCTGAGATAAACAAGCCATACTACGATACGCACAATCTTTGCTCGATTATCGGTGTTTCGGCACCTTCTCTGGACGAAGTACTTGATGAGATTGAGGAGAAAGGTTATCCGGTCTCAAGAACTCATTTCTCACCTACCGGTTTCCGTACCACGATGCCGATCCATCAGCTTCATGAACTTCTGAAATCGAAGAGTTAAAAACCAGAGAAACCTAAATTTTGTATATGGCTCAGGAGGAATGGGCGAAGGTACTTGAAGCAATTTATGAGGATCAGAGATACTGGAAGATTCAGAAGTCAGAACTGGAATCAGTTTCTGATGACATGGATCTAAGCGAGGATCTTGAGTCAATTCTTGATGCGCTTCAGTCACAGGACCTGATTGAACGGGATATAGATAATGTAAAACTGACTCAGAGAGGTTTCGAGTTCATCAGCGAGAAGAAGACTCATGACGAGCAAATGTTGACACAGAGACTTCTACTGGTCTTTGTAACTGCTCTTTCACTTGCTACGCTTGTAGATACTGTGATGAAGATTGGAACGCAGGAGAACATGTTGATGAATGCTGCTTACAGTATAGTGTTCGCTGTACTGTTTATCGTGCTTGGAATGATTGCCAAGCAGAATCTAGATTAAGTAATAGAAGTTTGAAAAATAGAATAGGGGAAAAAAGAAGAGGTAATGAGTGAGGCTTTAGCTGCTCTTTTCTTCGAGTTCGTCTTCAAGTCCAAGTTTCTCAGCTAGTTCCTTGTAACGGTTTCTGATTGTGACTTCCGTTACTCCTACTACATCTGCGACTTCTCTCTGTGTACGCTTCTCGCCTTCAAGTACTGCTGCGATGTAAAGTGCTGCAGCTGCGAGTCCTGTAGGTCCTTTACCTGAGAGAAGGTCTCTTTCTCTTGCTTCCTTCAGGATCTGCCGTGCTCGTGCCTGAACTTCTCCTGAAAGCTGGAGTTTTCCAGCGAATCTTGGTACATAGTCCTGTGGCTTGGCTGGCAGGATTCTTAGTCCGAGTTCTCGGGCTACATAACGGTATGCGCGTCCGATCTCTCGTTTCTCGATTCCTGAAGCGTCGCTGATCTCGTCAAGGGTTCGTGGAGTTCCCTGTTTTCTTGCGACAATGTAGATGATCGCCGAGATGATGGATTCCATGCTTCTTCCTCTAACCAGTCCTTTGTCAACAGCTTTCTCATATAGTCGTGCTGTCTCTTCATGAACTGATTCTGGAAGATTCAGGTTGGAGATCATGGAGTTCAGTTCGCTGAGTGCGAATCCAAGGTTCCGGTCCTTGGATTTTGTCAGTCTCTTGTGCCATTTACGCAGTCTGTAGTACTGCGCTCTCTTGTTTCCGCTGACTTTGTAGAGTTCTCCGTCTCCTTTTCCGATTTCTGTGGAGACTCCCATGTCGTGCTTTGTGTATGTTAGTGGTTGTCCGGCACGGGCTTTCTTCTCTTTCTCTTCAGCGTTGAATGCTCTCCATTCTGCGGATTCGTCGATTCTGTTTTCGTCAATGACCATTCCACATTCGGTACAGATGAGTTCTCCTTTGGCGGAGTCCTCTTCGAAGCGCTGTGAGCCACATTCTGGACAGGTCAGTACTGTGTCTCCTTCTTCGGCTTCTTCCTGTACTACTTCATATGCTTCGTCATCTTCGTCTACTTCTTCCTCTGGAATCTCTGCTTCTTCTTGAGCCTTGCTTTTTTCCTCTTCTTGTTCTTCTTCGTCTTCTTCCCATTCGTCAGGTACATCGTAACTGTCGAACTGTCGTCGGGGAACATGTTCAGAATTTTCTGCCATTATAAATTTTACACCTAGATATGGATTAATCCCCCGCAATTTTTATATATGTTTCCCCGAGTGGGTTTATCAAGCAGTAACAACAACTAGACTGGTTTTCTCTCGATATTTGAAGAACCACAGGTACCACATTTACTTCCTGAAACACTGCTACCGCAGTCAACACATTTTACCTCCCACTCCATCTTCTCATCAACCTCATCCTCCATGAAACCCTGGAAACCTACATCAAGCCAGAGACATAGATTCTGAACCGCTTTATCATCGCTTACAACTCTTCCACCGCGTTCAAGCGCCAGAGCCACGATGCTTTCATCCGGTTCACTGGTCGGAGAACTGATTTCTTTACTTCGTTCTCTTACCTTCTCCATTTCTTCATCAGATGCAGGTACCACATCGATATCTCGGTTCTCGTAGATATTCTGAGAGCTCTGTGACCGAAGCTCCTCAGCTACTTCGGGTGTTGTAATGTACTCTCCACGAGGCAGGTTTCCACGGCCCCGCATCAAAGTGTTAGCATCCAGTACTAGTTCTGTCACCGGTAGTTACAGTTGGTAAACCAATTATTATTAAAAAGTGGTCAGGTACTCAATTAATGTGATTTAACAATGACACTACCAAACGCACCAGTCGAACGAATTATCAGAAACGCAGGAGCAGAAAGAGTATCAAAAGAAGCAGTAGAAGAACTAAGAGAAGCTGTAGAAGAAGCAGGTTCCGACATCGCAGCTGACGCAGTAGACATGGCAGACCACGCCGGAAGAAACACAGTCACACGCGAAGATGTAGAAATGGCTACTCAGTGATCCACAATGCCGACACAGATGGAAGCATCCAAGGTAAGAGAAGGCTCATACATCATGATCGATGGCGAGCCATGCGTAGTAAGAGGAAAGTCCAAATCAAGTCCTGGTAAGCACGGATCCGCAAAGATCAAGATCAAGGCACGCGGAGTATTCGACGACAAAGACCGACACATCACCAAGCCAGGAGACACCATGCTGATGAGTCCTGATGTCGACAAGAAGATCGGCCAGGTAGTTTCCAGAGACGGAAACATCGCACAGGTCATGGACATGGACAGTTACGAAACGGAAGAAATGGAGCTTCCGGACGATCTCAGCGCAGGAGAAGGCGACGAGATCGAATACTGGGTAATCGGCGACCGCAAACAGGTCAAAGGACTGAAGAACTAAAAAACAGGTTCTTCAAACAACCCACCCATCTCTTCTTATTTCCAACTTCAACTGCTTCCTCATATCCGAAGATTAACAAACTTCTATCCACAAAATCATTTTTTATGAACTGGCAGAGACTTCGGAAAAAAGTAATAGAACAGAACTATCCTAGCGACGAAGAATTCCACGAAATAGAATCACTCTACGCCGAAATCAGCGGATACATAAAGGAACACCACGGAAAAGAAGTACATTTCGCAGGATCCGCATCACGGAAAACATGTATGAAGGGTGACAGGGACCTAGATATCTTTGTCATGTTCGATAAAGATACTTCACGCAAAGAACTAGAGGAAGAAGGCGTCAAAATAGGAAAAGATGTCTTCAAGAAATTCGATGGAAACTACCATGTCGAATACGCCGAACATCCATACACTAAGGGTCGCATCGAAGGTAAAGAAGTCGAAGTAGTTCCATGCTACGATGTACCAGCAGATAACATAAAGAGCAGCGTCGACCGTACACCACACCACAGCAAATGGAGTGAAGAAAACCTTGATGAGGAGCAACGCAAAGATGTCGTAGTCCTGAAGAAGTTCCTCTCAGTGAAAGGTCTTTACGGCTCTTCACTGAAAGTAAGAGGTTTTTCAGGATACCTCTGTGAAATACTGATACACAAGTACGGTGGATTCAAAGAACTACTGGAGAACGCATCCGACTGGCCAGAAAAGAAATTGATCGATCCTGAAAACCGCCACGAAGAAGGTTTACCGGAAGAATTACAGGACAAGTTCTCACCGGACAACCTAGTGGTTATCGATCCTGTAGACAGCGAGAGAAATGTCGCAGCAGTGATGACCGGTGAAAAGTACTCCGAATTCATATACGAAGCTATATCCTTCCTAGATGATCTCGGGATGCATCACTTCAGGACGGAGGAAAAAGAGTATACTAACCTGGATATCAAGAACGAAATTGATAGAAGACACAACTTCACGGTAATCGAGATGGAAGCTCCGGAAGAAGTGGATGACATACTTTATCCGCAACTGAGAAAAGCTGAGAGAAGATTGAACCAGCTTCTGGAGAAAGAAGACTTCAATGTTTATAGCTCCGGCTTCCACACAGATGAAAAGATCAGGATGTTTTTCGAGACCGATGGTAAACTACCTGAGACCAGTTTCGTTCAGGGACCTAAGCTTTTCCACGGAAAAGACCATGTCAAACAGTTCGAAAACAAGTACGAAAACACATTTGTAGAAGGTGAAAGACTGGTCGCGAAGACTGATAGAGAGTATCTCAGGCCTAAAGAAGTCCTTGCTGACCTGCCAAAGGACAGAAAGAAACTGGAGGAACAGGGTATACCGGATGATGTGGCGCGTAAGTTCGATGATAGACGGTTCCGTGATCCTGTCCTGGATGACCAAAAATGGTTAAACTTTCTCGGCGAAGAACTACATGTGAACGAGAAATGACAGTAAACATTGTCGTAGGACTTTCAGGAGTTGGAAAAGGAACAGTACTAGAGGAAGCAATGCTTCTATCCGAAACAGAATACAAAATCATCAACTACGGAGACAAAATGCTGGAGATCGCCAAAGATAGAGACCTGGTCGAGAAAAGAGACGAGATGAAGAACATCGATGTAGAAACATACAAAGATATCCAGAAAGAGGCAGCAGAACAGATCTTCGAGGAATCAGAGGACCAAGATGTAATCGTAGATACACACGCAGCAATCAAATCACCTTTCGGCTATATCCCAGGACTACCAAAATGGTCAATCGAGAACCTTCAGCCAGAAAAGATTATCATTTTAGATGCCTCTGCAGAAGAAATTATCTCAAGAAGAGAGGGAGACAGTAAGAGAGATAGAAAAATGGAATCCGTTGAATCTATTCAGGAGTACAGAGAAGTTGCAAGAGAGATGGCCTCAACCGGCTCAGTTCTAACCGGAGCATATCTGAAAGTGATTGAAAATAAGTCGGGTAGAGCCGAGGCAGCGGCTGAAGAACTTATCGAAACATTGGAGGCATAAACCTCCAAACACACTTTTTCTTTGTTACTTAGAAGAAACAAAAACACTTGTTATTGTTTCTAACCGTTCTAGAATTCATCAAAAGGTTAATAAGACTTAGAATCAGGTTCTCAAATATGGCGAGCCTCTGGGACATAGGAAAGAGTTCTGAAGAGAAGCTCGCTGATGAATGGGAGGACAATGGAGTCCTTGAAGACAAGGTAAGTCAACACCGACACAAGTTCGAGGACAGGTTCCAACAAAACATGGATGAAGATGTTCCAACACATCCCTACAAAATTTACAGGGAGATAGTAGAAAACAACGAACTAAGCGATGAAGAAAAGATCGCACTGGAACAAATGAAAGACGAATTCGCAGAGGAATGGCAATCACTTAAGCAAACACATTCCAACTAGAACAATTGTCCGTTCATCAGTTGAGCTGGGAGGGGAGGCTCAGACCTAGTACGATACTTTTACAACCCATCCTCTTCCCCCTTTTATTTTTGTTTTCAGAAGCTAGAAACGACTCGTCCACATTCCGTGTCCAAACAACTCCCTCCCACCAATTCTCCACCACAAAATAATTCTAGTCTAGGTACTTCACCATGTAAGGACCTTCACGCTCATAACCGAACTTACGGTAATACTCACGAGTCCCTACTGCCGAAATCACGACAACTTTCTCTCTACCAAGCTCTTCAGCCTTCTCCTCAGCAGCCTTCATCAAACGCTTACCGAAGCCCTGATGCTGTACATCTCCTTCACTGCCGATATCAGTAGCAGAGCCCATAACCTTCAACTGCCTTACAATCAAAGTATCGTCATCTATCTCTTCTCTATGGCTTTCAGGCGGAGCTCTCAACCGGGTGAAACCCATTATAATATCTTTCTCAACATCTTCAAAGCTGAGGAAGAACTCTTTGCCCTCTGAAGCATCGTAAACACGCTCCAGAAGCTCCGGTTCATCAGGAACCAGGTCATGTGTTCTCTCGACATGTCCTACTTCACGGCACCGGATACATCTACATCTCTCATCCTCGCTGTGAAGCTCCTGTAAAGCCATCTGCCGCATATTCGTCAACTGAGGGCCGGCATCTACCTCTGTACTCGGTATGTCTCGCATCACGCGCTTAACCCTTACATGAGGAGGGATAATATCTTTCTGCGCCTTCTTCAAACGCTCCTTCGCTTCCTCATCGGTGATTGGTTTGAAATCTCCTTCCTCATATCTTCTATGCAGCTCTGTCCCCTCAATTACCTCACAGGGATAGATCTTGATCTCGTCTGGCTGATAATCGCTGTTTGAAAATACTTCTTTGAACTTCTCAATATCTTTTTCA
The DNA here is from genome assembly GCA_041640035.1 of Candidatus Nanohaloarchaea archaeon. Lineage (GTDB taxonomy): Archaea > Nanohalarchaeota > Nanosalinia > Nanosalinales > Nanosalinaceae > JBEQAZ01. Next base: position 60,673 of record JBEQBC010000001.1, read on the forward strand.
TAGTCTTCTCCAGGTAGTCCAAGCATCAGGTGGTATGCAACCTTGAAACCTGCGTTCTTCAAACGCTTGGTGGCCTCAATAACGGGACCCATGCCATGACCTCTGTTAGTAATCTCATGAGTCTCATCGAAAACGGTTTGGACTCCCATCTCTACACGCGTACCGCCCATATCAAGTATCCTATCGATATGCTTAGTTTCTGCAATATCAGGCCTAGTTTCGAATGTTACTCCTACATTTCGCACATCAGCGGTCTCGTTCTGTACCTGAGCCTCTTCAAGGCTCTCAGCTTCTTCGCCATCCTCGTAAGTATTCAAGCCATCAAAGGCTTTCTTCAGAAATGCTTCCTGGTAATCTGGATCTTGGAACGGAAAAGTTCCTCCCATGATAATTAATTTGGATTTATCGATGCTATGCCCGTTTCTCTCGTACTGTCCAAGCCTGTCATGAACTTGCTCGAACGGGTCGTAATCATTTCTTATCGCTCTTCGGGTTGCTGGCTCCTTACCTGTGTAACTCTGTGGAGCATCCTTTCCTTTCGGGCAGTATATACATCCGCCTCCACATGCAGCTGGGCGTGCCATGATCGCAACATTCGCAATACCTGAGATGGTACGCATTGGCTTGGTCTTCAAGACTTTTTGCGCTCTTTTCTCGTCTTCCTCTGCGAATTGCAGGAGGTCTGCGTTTTTCGGAAGGCCGTCGAAACCTACTTCTCCGGCTAGCTGCTTCTTCTTGGTCTCAACATCGTCCTTGTCTTCTATCTCTTCAGATTCTATATCTTCGATTATCTCTCTGGCGATGTACTCTAGATCAGACATGTTTCTGTAAAGCCCTCCATTTTACCGGATGTAGCTGAAAAGTTAAAAAGAGAAGCAGCGCCATCAATTTAATATGAGAACAAAGATACTGCTGACCGCAGTTTTAGTCAGTTTATTCGTGTTCTCTGCATCCGCATTCAGTCTTTTCGACACAGGAACAGGAAAAGCAGCTGTAATCCAGCTTAACGGCCCAATTCAGCCAACACAGGCAACAGGTCTGGGGTCAACAGCTGGAATATCTCCTGAACAGGTCAGAGAGATGAACAGCAAGGCTGAAAGCCAGAATGTAGACGCAATCGTCTACGAGATCAATTCTGGTGGCGGAGCAGTAGTGGCGTCCAAGGAAGTCAAGAGATCTATCGAAAATGTAGAAGTTCCGACAGTCTGCAGGTTCAGAGACCTTGCAGCGTCAGGAGCATATCTCTTCTCACTTGGATGCGACAGGATCGTAGCTGATTCAGCCTCAGTAACAGGAAGCATTGGTGTAAGAGCTTCCTACCTTGAGTTCTCCGACCTTATCGAGGAATACGGAATCACATATGTGAATGTGACTGCGGGAGAGTTCAAGGACACAGGCTCACAGTTCAAGGAACCTTCAGAAGCCGAAAGACAGGAACTTAAGGAAAGAGTAGAGATTGTTCATGAAGAGTTCACTGAGATGGTTAAAGAAGGTAGAGATCTTAACCAGTCAGAAGTAGATGAAGTAGCAACTGGAGAAATCTTCCTTGGAGAACAGGCCAACGAAATGGACCTAGTAGACAATCTAGGAGGTAGAGAAACAGCCTACGAAGCCGCAGAGAACATTACAGGGAAAGAACTGAACTTCGTATCACTGGAACAGACAGAGGAATTTAATCCCTTCACTCTGTTCATCAGTTCATTGTTCCCCGACTTCAATCTTAACAGCCAGGGATCTGTCCTCAGGGCAGAGTACCCTTAAGGCTTTTCTTTCTTATCAGGTCCTTCAGGTGCCTCTGGTTCTTCAGAGTGATGCCACAGCATCTCGAACATAGGGCTTAGAGTTTCTTCTGCCATGTGGCTGCTCTTGCTCCAGAACGCTGTATCCTGAGTAGAATGAACCTGATCGTGGGTCATCGACATTGTTAGTGCGTTGTCGTCGATGATTGAGAACCGTCCGTTCGGTATATCGAACTTCTCGATCTCCTCTGTCTCCACATTTCTAACCTGTGCGACTTCAGAGATGTCCGCGACTGCGTCTTGGTTCTCGTCTGTATGTGGTGCGAGTATTCTTACTTCAACTCCCTGTTCCTTTGCTTCCTGAAGAAGGTCGTAATGGTTGTCTCGAATGTTCTTGACTCCTTCTTCGGAGGTCATTATCTTTATACTGTCATCAGCTTCCTGGAACATTGTTCCCATGTGCTGATGGATCTGGTGTGTTCCCTTGAGGCTTCCGCTCATTTCTGCAGGGTCAACAAGCTCTACTCCCTGATCGTAAAGGTTCTCAAGTTCAGCTACTGCTTCTGAGTCCTTGAAGTCGTCTAGTTTATCCATCTTGTCTTCAAGTTCTCTCTGGTGCTGTTTCTTAATATTCTCAATTGCCTGTGCTGGAGGGATAGAAACATACTCCATTGGCTGAGATGATTTGATTACTGCAAATCCTTTTTCTGCCAGAGATTCCAGTACATCGTAGGCTCTGGATCTCGGGACATTTGTCATCTCGGATAGCTCTCCGGCTGTTGATACACCTCTGCCTAGTAGTGCAGAGTAAATTTTCCTCTCATACATATTCAATCCGATATCTTCCAGAGCGTCTAATGTTTCCTGGCTTGCGACCATTTTTTGGGTTACACCTATCTAATAAATTGTTCACTAAAGGTAGTTATAAACCTTTTTCCCGGTAGTTACAGAGCTTGATTACTCTGCAGGGAAAAAACAATCAACTACCTTTTTTGTTATCCTGTAGTAAATACTATACTTGAATTCTTATAAAACCTTTCTGATCTTCCTCTTCAAACGGTCCACAATACCGCCTGCCTTCTTCCCGTAAATCCGTCTCTCCTCACGGATACCGTCCCACTCCACACTGTCAAACGCACTTCCGACCTGACTACCGTACTCATCATACGAAACCAATTCATTCATACCGAACTTCTGCTCAATAGGAACAGGATTATCCGTATAACCAAAGCTTACAACCGCAACAGCCTCCTTACTCGAAGGAGCATTAAACATCTCACCTACATCCTGACGGTTGAAACCTGAAAGCCACAAACTGCTTAAATCGTTCTCGGAAGCCACAATACGCATATTCTGCACGCTACATGCTGCCTCCGAGTTCGCAGCACTCACCGCTTCCTCACCAAGATTCCTCTTCGCACGGCTCATATCAACCAGTACAACAACAGAGGTCGGAGCCTTCTTAACCCGCTTATCATCTACAGCTGCGGAAAGCGACTGAAGCTTGTCATCGTCCTCCACGACAATAAACTCGAGAAGGTTGGTATTCCTCGGTGAAGGTGTTTGACGGGCTGCTTCAAGCACTCTTCCCATGACTTTCCGTGGGATTACCTCGTCTCTGCAGTTTCTGAAACTTGTTATGCTTCTTACGGATTCAAGCGAACTCATGTTTCTACAGGTTAATTTTGGTTTCCGTCACCGTTTAAACATTCCCCCAACCAATTCTTCCACGGGATGGAATACGCAGAGGTCGCCAAGACATTCGAAGAACTCGAATCCACACAGAAGACACTGGAGAAGACAACCATACTGGCAGAACTGTTCCAGCAATCAGGAGATGAACTACCTGAAGTCGTACTTCTATCAACAGGTAACCCATTCCCCTCCTGGAAAAACAAGGACCTAGGTGTCTCAAGCAAGACACTCGTAAAAATAATATCCAAAGCAACAGGCCGTTCTGAAGACGAGATAACACAGGAATGGAAGGAACAAGGAGACCTTGGTCTGGCCGCAGAGACCATGGTCGAGAAGAAAACACAACAACGCCTCATGACACAGGAACTCACCGTTGAGAGAGTAGTTGAACGACTTCGGAAGGTAGCTGGGCAAGACGCCGAAGGCCTGAGCCAGTCCGTAGACCAGGACAAGAAACAGAAAGAACTCGCAGATCTCATCTCATCAGCAGAACCAAAAGAAGCAAGGTACCTCGCAAGAATAATAATCAACAACCTCAGACTCGGAGTCGGAGAAGGAACAATCAGAGACGCACTAGCAGAAGCATTCTTCGACGGCGAACACACAGAAGAAATACAACGCGCCTACGACTTCACCAACGACTTCGCAGAAGTAGCAAAGGCATGCAGAAAAGGAATAGAAGAAGTCAAATCGCTCAAACTTGAACTAGAAAGACCTGTAAAATCCATGCTCGCCAAAAAAGTCGAAACAATCGAAGAAGGATTCGAAGAGGTCGGAAAACCCGCGGCCATCGACTACAAATACGACGGCATGCGTGCGCAGATACATATCAAAAATGGGGAAGTAACCGTATTCACTCGGAGACTGGAAGATGTAACAGAACAATTCCCGGATGCAAAGAAGTATGTACAAGAAAATATCGACTCGGAGAACTGTATAATAGATGCAGAACTCGTAGCATACGACCCTGAGGACGGCTCCACAATACCTTTCCAGAGACTATCCAAACGGATCAAAAGAAAATACGATATACAGAAGCTGAAAGCCGAGATACCTATCGAGGTAAGACCTTTCGACCTGATCTACCACGGAGAACCAATACTAGAACAGAGCTACTCCGAGAGATGGCAGAAACTGAAAGAAGTAGTAACCGAGGAAAAAAAAGAGCTGACACTGGTGGATCACGAGGAAACCAGCAGTGAGGAAACCGTCCAGGAGATGCAGCAGCGTTCACTGAGTGAAGGACACGAAGGCATAATGATGAAGAACCTGGAAGCAGAGTACAAACCAGGAAACCGTGTAGGATACATGGTCAAACTCAAACCTGTTATGGAAACATTAGACCTTGCTATCGTTGGAGCAAAATGGAGCGAAGGAAGAAGAAGCGACTGGCTTGGAAGACTCTACCTCGGCTGCTACGACGAAGAAAACGACGAATACAAGGAGGTCGGAAAGATGGCAACCGGATTGACAGATGAACAGTTTAAGGAGATCACGGAGAAGCTGAAGCCATTGATAATCAATGAAGATGGGAGAAAAGTGGATGTACGACCTGAAGTCATAGTTGAAGCAGAGTACGAGGAAATACAGGAATCGCCTAACTACAGTTCAGGCTATGCGCTCCGTTTCCCGCGGATGAAACGGTTCCGTGAGGACAAGGAAGAAGCAGATACTCTTGAAAGACTGAAGAGCATCTACGAATCACAGCAGTAAATCAAATTTCTTTTGAAGAAAAGATAGGGAGGAAAAAACAGGGGCTAAGCCCTTTTCTAATGTTTCTGAGCCTGATGGATCTTCATTCCGCGGGAAGTATCGAACTCTCTACCACATTCAGGGCATGCAAACTTTTCGCCGTTGCTGTCATCTGTCTGTGACTGCTCTGGCTCTGTCTGTGTTTCCTGAGTTTCTGTGGTTTCCTGTTCGGTGCTTCCTTCGTCGGAGGACTGGAACTGCTGCTGAATCTGATTTCTCTTGCTATCTTCTGTCTTTCTGAGTTTCCATTCATCGCTCTCCAGCCATACAATGAAAGCTCCAACAAGCACTAATAGAACCCCGATACTTCCTTTCAGAACTGTAAGAAGTTCTGCGCTGAACTCTATTATAGAATAGAATCCAAGTACAACCATCAGGGCACCAATCAGTATCTTAAATGCTGGATGCATGTTTGTATCACACAAGTGTAATAACAAAAAGTTCTTTTATGTGTTTGCCCTTGCAGCCGCCTCCAGTTAACAGGGTTTATAATAATTTCTCCATGAAATCCGTTACAGGAGAACTTAAAATGAGTTACTACAAGTACGCCAAGGAGCAGTACGAACAGCCAAAAGAAAACCTCGACGAGCTCTGGCAGCAGAGACTTGTCGAATGGCGTGAACAAGGAGCAATCGAAAAAGTAGATAATCCAACACGGATTCCAAAAGCAAGACAACTAGGATACAAAGCCAAGAACGGCTTCACAGTATCAAGAGTAAGAATCAAGAAAGGAGCCTCCAAAAGAGAACGACCAAGCGGAGGAAGAAGACCAAAGAGATCAGGACAGAACCGATTCAGTCCTAAGAAATCCAAGCAAAGGATCGCAGAAGAAAGAGCATCCGACAAGTTCAGCAACCTAACAGTACTGAGCAGCTACTGGGTAGCAGAAGACGGAACCTACAAATGGTACGAAGTACTCATGGTCGACCCAGAACATCCAGAGATTGAAGCAGACGACGATATCAACTGGATCGCAGACCAGAAGGACCGAGCAGTCAGAGGAAAGACTCCGGAAGGAAGAAAGAACCGCGGACTCCAGAACCGTGGGAAAGGAGCAGAGAAAGCACGACCTTCAGGAGCAGCCAACGACAACAAGAACAAGTAAAACGCTCTCTTCTTTTTCCCTTACTTCATTTCTGCCCTATCTATTTTCTCCACGCTTCTTGATTCAGAAATATTAAACTGGCTCACAATTTTCTATCCATGACTTTCTACGATATAGCCGTGAAAAACCCTGAACTACAGAATTATATGGAGGAACTAGGCTGGAAAACAGAAGTATTCCAGGTAGATAGAAACTTCATCACCTCAAATGACTGGGGTGAAGTCAAGCAACAGGTGAAAAAAGGAGACGGATTACAGATACTGGAGTCACCGGATCCAGACCTGATGAGGAAAGCAGTCAAACTCGATGAACTTGATGCAGTCCTCGCACCTTATAGAGACAGGAAAGACGCAGGAATGAACCATGTAATCGCCAAAGCGGCAGAGAAAAACAACACCGCAGTAATACTAGCATTTAGAGATCTTTTAGGTTCGTCCAAGAAAAGGACGCATATCCTGTCGCACTGGAGAACAATCATACGGCTATCAGACAAATACGGCTTCAAAACAGTTCTCGGTACAGGAGCAGAAAAAGAAAACCAATTAAGGAATCCAAAAGACCTGCAGTCACTGATTAAAAATCTTGAAGCCGACTCCGAGATGCTCAAAAACAATCCGAGAGAAATAATAGGTGAATACATGTGAAAAGGCTGCCTCCAAGCTTCCAGAAAGACCACAGATACCTCAAGTTCAAGATCAGGTCTGAAGAAGAGTTCGAATTCTCAGATGTAGTAGATGAGCTCTGGAACCAGATAGAAACAGATTTAGGCACGGTTCAGGCCAGCAAAGCCGATATATGGATAATAAAGAACAAGTTCGATCAAGAAGAACAGGAAGGAGTCATCAAAGTCAACAAAGAGATGGAAGATCAACTGAGAACAGCGCTTCTATTCCTTGAAGAAATTGACGGTAGGGATGCGTTCATCGATTTTGTAGGTTCTTCCGGGATGATTGAGAAACTTTAACCTGTCATCTCGCCAAAGCTCTGGATATCGCTCCACATCTCGGTCAGTCCTTCGTATGATTCTCCGAATATTCCTGGCAGTTCGAAGCTCCGGGTAATATTCTTCCCGCTGGCAGGGTTCTCGCTGGTGACATTGTTGGAGAAACTTGGTCCGGTATTGAGAGGGCTTTCCGGTGCGTAGGTCAATAGGAATACTAGTACTACTGAGAGCATTATCATCAGCCAGATCAGAAGCACTAGTTGTCGCTGTTTCTCGTTCATAGCCCTGTAGCAACCACTTGTCTTGCTTCGTATTTACAACTAATCTTTCAACTAGAAAACACCAACTCCTTTTAAAAGAGTTCCTTTATAAATCACTTATATAGTATATAAATGGTTTATCTGTTTAACCCTGAAAAACAGAACTCAAAGGTGAAAAACAACAATGGACGAAGATAACATCGACATACAGAATGTAGTTGCCTCCGCAACATTCGATCGACGACTCCCTCTCGACAGGATCGCAATCTACCTCGAAAACACTGAATACGAACCTGAACAGTTCCCGGGACTGGTATACCGGCTGAAAGATCCAAAAGCCGCAGCACTGCTCTTCGGCTCAGGAAAAATCGTCTGTACAGGAACCAAAAGCCCTGAACAGGCCAAAGAAGCAACACATAAGATAATTGACGAGCTTCGAGAAGCAGATGTAGAGATCGGAAACAAACCAGAAATCACAGTTCAGAACATCGTAGCATCCAGCCAGCTAGACGGCACACTCAACCTCAACAGGATTGCCTTCGAACTGGTCGGAACAGAGTACGAACCTGAACAGTTCCCAGGACTAGTATACCGACTTGACGAACCAGAGGTAGTATTCCTTCTCTTCAGCTCCGGAAACCTGGTATGCACAGGCGGACGGACCTACGAAGATGTCAAAGAAGGAATCCAGACACTGGAAGAGAACCTCAAAGACATAGGAGCACTTTAAAACCAATCTCCCACTCTCTTCCAAATTTTCTTTTACTTACTTTTTCTATAACTTGACCGATATCAATGAACAATTTCCATGTAGCAGCCGGCGTAATAGCAGAAAATCAGGACGGAGAGATTCTCATGGTTCAGGAAGCCAAAGACCATGTAGAAGAAACCTGGAACTTTCCAGGTGGCCAACTAGAACAGGATGAAACACTCGAAGAATGCGCACACCGTGAATACAAAGAAGAAACAGGCTACGAAATCGATCTACAGAACCTTCTAGGAGTCTACATGGAGAAAAGCCACCGTACAGGCAAGACAGTCATAGTCTTCATGTACCGAGCAGAACTGGATGAAAAGATTAAACAGAGGGAGATGCAGGAAGAAATACTCGACCAAAACTTCTTCGATCCAGAAAACATCGCTCAACTGGACCTGAGGAAGGAAAACAGAAAGAAGATGTTGAAAGACTACAGAAACGGAAAGTCAATCTCCAAAGAGAGAGTAGTGGATACACTCGAACAAAATTAATAATAGTTACTTCTCGACAACAACAGTATGAGTCAGCGCCAACTCTTCACAGCACATCCTGATCCCGAAACCGAAACACTAGATCAGGACCTACAGGAGATAGAAGACCACATAACCTCCAGATACGGAATCTCAGATCAGCCTTACAGCGAAGTACCTTCGGTACATCCAGACTACACAGAGAACACCGGTCAAGGAGAAGTACACAACACTGTCACATACAGCGACAGGACAAATGAAGGCAAAAGAGATATAGCGGAAGATATACTAAGTATGAGTCCGGCAGAGTATGTCTCACTGGTGCATTCCTCCGATCACATGTGGGACGCAAACGGATGGGTCTACTTCCAGGAAGACGGAGAGCTCAGAAACGATGCATTCTTCGGAGAGGAAGATGAAGAAGGAAGAGATGTTAAACGAGATATCAGAGACGAGTTCGGGATCTCTACAAATGTCCCGTTCTTCTGATTAATCCATATCTCTCAAAGCCGACTCTATCAACTCAGCTACTTCCAAATCCTTTTCTGTGATAGTATTCTCTTCATGACTCCAGAGATCTATCTCGACAGCTCCGTACTCAACCATTATCTCAGGATGATGGTTTTCCTCCTCGGCTACCTTGAAAACTTCATTAGCGAACTCGACACATTCCGAGTAACTTTCGAACTCGACCCGGGATGCGAGCTTACCGTTCTCTAAACCCCACATACTTAACTCATCAAGTTTCTCTTTCAACTTCTCATCAGATACTCTATCGGCCATAAACAACCTTCTATGTTAACACTTTTTCACTTTTACCGAACAAACAAAATATATGGAGTACGGGGAGGCGGTAAATGAATTCGAGGAATTGTTCTCTACGGAGATGTACGAAGAGGTAGCCCGAGCTGTACAGAGCGGAGACACCTCAGTAGTCGTCAACTTCAAAGAGATGGATATCTTCAACCCCGAGCTCGCAGAGTACCTTAAAGATAATCCACAGGACGCGATGAACGCCTCAGAAGAAGCAGTAGAAGGAGTAGACATAGTATCAGACGAAGACCTCCGAGTAAGATTCACAGAGATGCCGGAAGAGGACTTCGTATACCTGAGAAACCTTAGATCCCAGCACATCGGCAAGTTCGTACCGATCGAAGGAATGATCAAAAGAGCAAGTCAGGTCAAACCAGAGGTAGTATCAGCAATATTCGAATGTTCTCAGTGCGGCGACCGGTACGAGAAAGAACAGGACTCCAGTGAACTCAAATCACCGTACAAATGCGACTGCGGAAGCCGAAAGTTTGATGTAGTCGAGAAAAAGATGACAGATACACAGACCATCACGGTTGAGGAAAACCCTGAAAGCCGTGAAGGAAGCGAACAGCCATCAACACTATCAGTAAGACTTGAAGGCGACCTAGTCGACCCAGAATTCCAGAAAAGAGTCGTACCAGGAAATGTAGCACATATCACCGGAGTACTCAAAGAATCACCAATCAAGAAGAACTCCAAAAAATTCGACATCTACATGGACGCCAACTACCTCCAACCAGTACAGATGGAGTTCGAACAACTCGAACTCACAGAAGAAGAGATAGAAGAAATCGAGGCGATGGGAGAGCAGGACGATATATTCGAACAGATTGTTGACTCGATAGCACCCTCCATTTTCGGACATAAACAGGTGAAGAAAGCAATAGCGTTACAGCTGTTCGGAGGAGTTAAGAAGACGCGTGAAGACGGTGTCAAAAGCCGTGGAGATATACACATACTACTAATCGGAGAACCAGGAACAGGAAAATCACAGCTACTCAAGTTCACAGGAGAACTCGCGCCAAAAGGACGGTATGTAGTAGGAAAGTCCTCAACAGGAGCAGGACTGACAGCATCAGTAGTCAAAGAAGAAAGCACAGGCGAGTTCACACTGGAAGCAGGAGCCGTAGTACTGGCTCATAAAGGAATGGCCGCGATCGACGAAATCGACAAGATGGCCGCAGAAGATCGTTCCAGTCTGCACGAAGCGATGGAGCAGCAGCAGATCTCAGTATCCAAAGCTAACATCCAGGCAACACTGAACGCACAGACATCAATCCTGGCAGCTGGAAACCCGAAGCTCGGCCGTTTCGATCCATACGAACCGATAGGAGAACAGATCAACATCGGAGACACACTGCTCTCACGATTCGACTTCATCTTCCCGGTCAAGGACGAACCAGACCAGAGCCGAGACGAAAAATTGTCTGGACAAATCCTTCAGAACCATCAAAGTCCGGAAGAAATCACAGCATCGATCGGTCAGGAGCAGCTCCGGAAATATGTAGCATATGCACAGAGAAACATTCGCCCTGATCTAACTGAAGAAGCAGCAGACGCTATACAGGACTTCTACATCAACATGCGAAGCAAAGGAGGAGGCGAAGACGGTGGAAGCGTACCGATCACCGCAAGACAGCTGGAAGCACTTATCCGTATCGCAGAAGCATCAGCACGAGCCGAACTACGGCCAGAAGTCGTTGAAAAAGATGCAAAAAGAGCAATCGACATCCTAAGATACTGCCTGGAACAGGTCGGAGTCGATCCGGAGACAGGAGAGTTCGATGTAGATATGATCGAATCAGGTGTCTCAAGCAGCCAGAGAAACAGGCTGCAATCCATCAAACAGATAATCGAGAAACTGGCAGAAGATGATGACGCGGCTGAGATCGAAGAAGTGATTGAGACAGCGGAGGATCAGGGTATAGAGCCTGACAAGGCTGAGGACATTATAGAGCGTTTGAAGCGTGAAGGAGAACTGTTCGAGCCTAAACAGGGTCACATACAAAAAATCTAATCCAAAAGATTTGATTCAAAAGAGTACTTTGAAGAGGTAATAAAATATATGCCACAGCAGAAAAGACAGACAGCGAAGCTCACCACAACAGAAGAGATAAACCAGGGCAAATTCTTCCAGCGAGAAGGATTCGAACCAAACTTCCTTCTAACACCGCATGGGAGAAGAATCTCAAGAGGAAGACTGGTAGCTACTGTCGTAGACATATTCGTCAACGATGACGAGACCTACGGATCAATAACCGTAGACGACGGAAAAGATACTACACAGATCAAGTTCTTCAACGAACTCGACCCAATCGACGAATTCGAAATAGGAGACATCATCGAAGTAGTAGGAAAAATCCGCGAATACCAAGGACAGAAATACCTCAACGGAGAAGTAATGGAAGAAGTAGAACCGGAAAAAGAACTTCTACACCAGCTCAGATACAGAAAAGAAACAGTCGAATGGAACCAGATTCGGGAAACAGTCAAACAACTCAAAGAATCCGGCAAAGACCAAGAAGAAATAGAAAACGAGATGGCCGGAAAACTTGACGAAGACGAAGTAGACGCACTACTACAGAGCTTCGGAGAAGACTTCGGACAGGAAACCACAGAAGTCGACGAAAACCTGGAAAGAGAAACACTTGAAGCCATCGAAGAACTGGACGAAGGAGACGGAGCAGACTACGCAGAAATCGTAGAAAGCGTAGACGCACCAGAAGAACAACTAGAAAACACAATCAACTCACTGCTGTCAGAAGGAACCTGCTACGAACCACAGCCAGGAAAGATCAAGAAACTATAGATTAACTATGGAATTTGTTTTGGGAGTATTGCAGCTAATTTTTTCTTTCTTAAGTACAGCTTTTCTAGGGTACATAGCGTATAAGCGATATTGGTTTGACATTAGAAAAAATGAGCGTCCTAAAATTGTGAAGGATAGATCCGCTGAATCCGAGATAGCATATCTTTTTGTGGTGGAGAATGAAGGTGTAGGAGATGCTGAAAATGTTAGAGTAGAACATATTCACTATTTTGTAAAAGAAGATGGAGTTTTTGAGTCTATTAAATTCGATAATGATCCAAATGTTACATTAGGAAAGCATAATCTCGTTAAGAAAGGAGATTCTGCTCTTATAGTATTACCTAAGGAAGAGATACCTGCTAAAGCTGAAGTTCTAGATATACAATTAGCTTCAGATAAAGGTCTCTTCGGTATTCGCTTTGTTCTTTCGGAGGCTCAGAGTTTCGATGGCGATTTAGAAGAAATATTGGTTTCTAATCCTTCTTAGTAGCCATGTTGAATTAAGAAATTCATCCTATCATGTTTAACCATGAGCGATTACGACGAACTACTGGATAAGGCGCAGGATGAGGTACCGGATGACATTGATGAAGGAGAGCGTTTCGAGCTTCCGGAGCTGAAGACTCGTAAGGAAGGTTCCAAGACGATAATCGAGGATTTCTCGGATATCGCTGACAAGCTTGGAAGAGATGAGAAACATCTTTCGAAGTATCTTCAGAACGAGGTCGGTACAGCAGGCCACATCGATAACGGTGAACTGGTCTTGAATGGAGAGTTCAGGAGAGGGAATGTTCAGTCCAAGCTTGAGAACTACGCTGACAAGTTTGTTTACTGTCCTGAGTGCAGCCGTCCTGATACGAAAATTGTCAAGGAGAAGGGCGTTGAACTGTTGAAATGTCAGGCTTGTGGTGCCAGAAATCCTATCTAATTTTCCATCCCTCCTTATTAAAAGATTACGGAGATAATCAACTTTCTACTAACGAGGTAACACATTACAATGCCAGAACAACCGAACGATGTTTCTCCACAGCAAGCAATGCAGATGATGCAGCAAAAACTAGGAAACCTAGAACTTACTGTACACGCACTGCTAGCTGTACTTGAAGAGAAAGACATGGTCGATCAAGACAACATCAACGAAAAAGCACAGGAAATCGTTGATGAGATGCAGGAAGAACAGGGCCAGGTCCAGCAGGGACACGAAGGTCACGACCACGAATAAAAACTTTCTTTGATAGGACTTCAAAACTCCTATCTCCCTTAATTTACTTTTCTACTCTATTATTCCAGCTAGAATTATCTATCCGAATACTTCTTCCTCATCACGGCCTTTCTGAACAACTTCCTGCCAGTAAATACATCTATCTGCCAGAGGACCATCACCACAGGTCGGATTACGAGCCTTACAATGCTCACGACCATGAGTAATCAGTAAACGATGGAAACCATACTTGATATCATCAGGAACCTTCTCATCCAAGATCTTATGCGCCTGCTTCCGTGACGCATCCTTCGGAATCAAACCAAGCCTCTTAGAAATACGGTGAACATGAGTATCAACAGGAATAACCGGCTTCTTGAAATGGAAACACAGGATGATTGCTGCGGTCTTCGGACCGATACCAGGAATATCCTCAAGCCAGTCCTTAGCTTCATCAACGCTCATCTCCTCGATGAAGTCCAGGCTGTATTCTCCTCCCGTTTCTTCACGGATGATACGCAAAGCATTCTGGATACGGTTAGCCTTGGTAGGACCTAATCCAGCTACACGGATAGTTTCGGTCAGTTCCTCAACATCGTCATGTTCAACTTCCTCCCAGGAATCATACTCTTCCTGAAGGTTGTCAAACGCCTTATCCCGGTTAATATCGTTAGTGTTCTGTGAAAGAATTGTCTCTACAAGGTACTCTACACCTGTCAGTTCTGGGGGTTCCGGTGCCTCTCCGTAGAAATCCCTGAGTTCCTGGTATATCTCTCTTATCTCCTCTGCTTCATCTTCGCCGCTCATCTTATCATTCAGTATCTGTAAGCAGTTTTTTGAATCTGAACTGGTACAATGCGTCAACAGTTTTCCGGTTATCATCGAAGCCGCCAAGATACTCTCCCTCTTCAATTTCCTGGCAGACCTGTCTCTCACCTACAAGGTAGATATCACTGTTTTCAAGCTCCGCGATCTTTTCCTCAACCAGTTCCGAGAACTCCACGATCTGCTGATCCCGTTTCCTCTCGAAACGGCCCTGACTGAACCCGCCCTTGCTATGTTGTTTCTCTATACGGGTCTTCAGGTCTTCAACTTTCTCGATATCTCCGTTCTGCTCCCTGTAGATATGTGCGTTTCCTGTTGATACTGTTACCCATATCTTCTCCTGCCAGATAAACTCCTCAATCTGCTGGACGCTGAAGCTTTCATCCACGGTTATATCCTCTGCGTAGAACGGCCGGGTGCGGAGCAAGTAGTCTAAGAAACCGTTATCCGTAAATAGGATAAACTCCTCATGTCCGGATACCTCTTCAATCACTTTCTTCTCTACAAAGTTATCTAGCTCGAAATCTCCGTAGCTATAGATAGTAACCATTTCATCGTGCTTGATCGAACTTAGCTTGTTGATCAGTTCTTTGGCCTCTTTGAAGCTCAGCCTTGTGAAACCTGTTTTCGTGGTTTCCTCTGTTTTTTCCTCTTCTTTCTGCGATTCCAGTTTGTCCTTCAGCCGGTTGAGTTCTTCCTGCGCCTGTTGTTTCTCCCGAGCTAGTTTCTTCCGTTTTTCTTCACTTCCCTCTAACTGGGCTTCCAGGCTCTCTACCTCTTCTTTCAGCTCTTGAATCTCTTCCTCTTTTTCCTCGATCTCCTGTTCCAGTTCATCGCTGTTTCCGAACAACATACTTTTTTGATGCTGTTTCCACCGTCAAAAACCTTTGCTACTACCTGCTGAGGAAAACCCTTTTAAATTTAGCAGAGCTTAACGGTTACCAAGTGGTTAAATCAATGCCAGAACTAACAGTTGAGGAACTTGACGCGGAATCTGATGATGTCGAAATCACAGGAACAATCAAAAGACTGCCAACACCAAGAGCAGTATCCACTCAGTACGGACAGAAACGAATCACGACAGTAGTATTCGAGGACGAAACAGGAGAAATCGACCTCACACTCTGGGAAGAAGAGATCGACGCAATCGAAGAAGGAGCAGATGTCAAGATCGAAGGAGCATATGTCCGAGAATGGGCTGACGACATTCAGCTCAATATCGGAAGAGACGGCTCCATCGAAAGAACCGACGAAGAATAAGGTTCTTCACCGTCTAAACAGGCTTTTTCTTCAGAAAAAACCATATCTATTTCCCTCTTTAATTTTCCACTAAGCACGGTTTCAATCAATTTTTTTGAATTAGGCAGTTCTACTACCTGTTTATGCCGGAAGAAACAGAATCGGATAACGCCGTGTTCGGATATGGAAGCCTGATACTACCGACCTCACTGGTCAGCCGTTTCGTAGACCTAGAGGAAGAAGTCGACCCGATATACGAGGAAGAACTTGGACTGGAGGACGAAGGCCTGGTCCGTGAAGAAGCAGAAGAAGCATGGCAGGAGCTACAGGAAGAGATAAATGTACTACCGGTCAGAGTACCGGGATTCCAGAGAAAATACAGTTATGAATCACCACGCGGCGGCGCAATGCTGGAAGCAGACTACACCGGCAGCGATGAAGACTACATCAACGGCGTACTTGTAACAGGTATCAGCGAAGAGAAAAAACAGGAGATGGACTCCACAGAGGACGGCTACCAACGCATAGAAGTACCCCTGGAAGATGTCGAACACTACCTCAGCGACGACCAACTTGAAGAAATGGATGTAGACCTACCTGAAAACATCGAGATCTATGTAGCAGAAGAAGACTCAGAAATGTTCGACGGAGAAACCGATCGCTCCAAGAATGAGACCTACCACGCAAGAATAATGAAAGGAATCGAGATGCTGGGCGAGATGTACGGCGAAGAAGTAGCACAGGACTTCTACGAAGACTTTCTGGACTCAACGCAGGAAAGAAACTTTCTCACAGATGAAGACTGGAAGGACTCATCGTACAACGAAGCGATAGAGTACCTTTTCGAAGAAGTACTGGATGAAGAAGCCGAAGAGATCGAGGAAGAATATGAGTAAGGAAGGATTTCTGGGATACGACTTTCTACATAGGTACTTCTTTATCCCGAGTTGAGCAGTAAACCGGTTTTAACAAGATTGCCTTGTAGTGTTTTTCACAGACAGATGGGAATCGAAGACCGTATCCAGGAACTCGAGGATAAACTTGAGAAGACTCCGGTCAATAAGGCAACAGAGAAGGAGCGCGGAAGACTCAAGTCACAGATCGCGCAGCTGAAGGAAGAGAAACAGCAGAAACAGAAAGGTACCGGAGACACCTCAGGATACGCAGTAGAGAAAAAAGGCGACGCAACCGTAGCACTTGTCGGATTTCCATCAGTAGGTAAAAGTACTCTTCTGAACAATCTTACTAACGCAGAAGTCGACACCGGCGCATACGAATTCACAACACTAGATGTACATCCAGGGATGCTCAAGTACAAGGGCGCGAATATCCAGATCATGGATGTACCCGGACTTATAGGCGGTGCAGCAGACGGCCGAGGAGATGGAACACAGGTACTATCAGTCGTCAGAAACGCAGACCTCGTACTCTATGTACTAGATCCTGAAGAGATGAGAGTCGACACTATCAAGGAGGAAATCTACAACGCAGGTATAAGAACAAATACTACACCTCCAGATGTAAAGATAGAGAAGAAGGACCGTGGCGCAATCAGTATCTCCAGCACAGTCGACCTCTCCGTTCAAGAAGAAACCTTGAAGCAGGTTATGCGTGACAACGGCTATGTTAACGCAGAGGTTATAATCCGTGAAGATGTTGACCTGGACCGGTTCATTGATGTTATGCGAAGCAACCGCGTCTACATGCCGGCGGTAACAGTCGTGAACAAGGCAGATATGCTTTCCGATGAGGAGAAAGAAGAACTGGATGCTGATGTCGATCTGTTTATTTCAGCTGTCGATCATATTAATCTGGATGAGCTGAGGGAGATGATCTTCGATAAACTCGGTCTTATCCGTGTATACATGAAGGAGAAAGGTGAAGAAGCTGATAAGGATGAGCCCTTGATACTGCGTGAAGGTGATACTGTGGAGGATGCTCTTGACACGCTTCCAGGTGATATGAGAGACAGGTTCAAGAAGGCGAAGGTTAGCGGTGAGAGCTCCAAGTTCCCTCAGCAGAAGGTTGGAGAGGAGCATGAACTCATGGATGAAGATGTACTTGAACTGAACCTAAGACATATATAGAAAACTAGCCTTGAAACAAAGGAATTTAAACCGTTTAGAGCTTCTCTGCCGTGTTTTAAATCGGTTAAACTTGGTGTAAACCGTTTGGTATATAAAGTTTTTTCTCCTTTTTACTTCTTGATGGCAACCGATTTTTCGGATGATACCGGTCATCAGATTCCGGTGGAGTTCGAACAAGGTAGGTTACCAGGACGCTTTTTGAGTTATGTCAAGAACCTGGTAAGGGGCTAAAAAATCCGAAAACCTATAGTTTTTCACGGCCCACCACCCAACTCTACTTTTCTTTTATAATTTCCAAATTCAGAGTACACTCAACAGATGATTTCAGTTAAAAATAGATATTAGAGAGAAAAAAGAATATTTGGTTAGTTACTCGATTGCTCGAGCGTTTATAACGCCGTCCTGTCCAGGTCGGGAAGTAATCTCTGCCTTACCTTCGCTGGTCTGAACGATAGTACCTTTAGTTAGAAGAGATCTTCTTACAAAGTTAGGATTAGCAGGGTTCTCTTCAACTGCCTCAATCTCAACTTCCTTAACTTCTCCGTCTACAGCCAGGTTAGCTGTTTCAGCTTTCCTTACAACTGTCTTACTGTTTCCTCCTCGTGTTTCCTTGAAAACTACTTTGCTTCCGCCGAACTGAGGTTCGGAGAACTCCGATCCAATATCGTATTTACGGCTTTTTCTGTAACTACGGGTTTTACCTCCGCTCTTCTTAGTCTGAGATCGTTTATGCCAAACTGCCATACTCTTTTTATGACTGTGAAATTTTATAAAGCAAAAACCTGATTCAACGCGTTCATACGCATAGCAACACCAACACGCAGAACAATGAAATGGTGTTCTGAACCGGTATTCTGGAAAGTGTTTAAATAACTTGTAGGTTCATTCCTTTCCTACAGGTGTAACTACCACAAATGGCAAATAACAGTAAAAGACCGTTCGATGTACTAGATCAGTCAAAAGGAGAAAATGTACTAATTGACCTCAAACGATTCGGAGATGAAGAGGCAACAGTTTCAGGAGAACTACAGGCATTCGATAAACACCTGAATGTTTGGCTAGAAAACGCTTCAGTAAAAACAGATGATGGAACAACACAGTACGGGAAGCTCTTCGTAAGAGGAGACAATGTACTGTTCGTAAGCCCAGAGTGATTCAACCATGGGAATGAACAAAGGAAAACGAAACAAGAAAAAGCACGGAAAATGCAGAAGATGCGGCAAAGCATCTTACAACCTACAGAAAGGACAGTGCGCACACTGCGGATTCGGAAAAACCGCAAAACGCAACGACTTCGACAAAGACAAGCCTAGAAAAGACTGAAAACTGGCTTAAAAAACACATATTTCCGCGGGCTCGTAGCTCAGTCTGGCAGAGCACCGGGCTTTTAACAACTCAAACTTAGGTTAAAAGCACTGAGCCACTTATGTGGCGATGACGAACCGTTTAACCACTACTCGGAAGAAACCCGGTAGTCGCGGGTTCAAATCCCGTCGAGCCCACTCAATAACTCCTTAAAAATTTACAAAGGAGTTAACCTATACACGCAAGGACCGGTAGCTTAGCCAGGTTATAGCGCCACGCTGATAACGTGGAGATCCCCAGTTCAAATCTGGGCCGGTCCACTTTTCTCCGATTTCATCTGTCATCCTATTATATTACTAAAAATTTTGTTCACTGGCGGTAGGATTTGGACTGATAAAAACTTTATATGCTGCTGATTCTCGATAGAGTTGGATAGAAGAAAATATGATGAGTTGTTAGAGAAATTAGACTCTATAGAAGAGATAGCATATCCTAAGCCAAGTTAGAAAAATTTAAGTCCGTAGTAAATGAATAAAACTGCATGGAAAGTCTGCTAAATACTAGTAATTTGAACGAGGAGTTAAAATATTCTCTAGAACAGCTTAAAAAACACATAGAAGATACGAATACAGATTTTCACGATCATTTTTATCCCGAAAAGAAGGAGCAACTCAAGAAGTCTATAGAAAAACTAGATAATAATAAAGAACTTGATTTTAGAACTTTATCAGAGATTTCTGAAATTCTTAATTTCAAGAGAATGTCTCCGGCACTGGAATTGGCCGAGAAGAAATTTGAAATGGAGCAAAATGTTTCTAGCAGATTAGAAGAGATAATATATTCGTATGAAAGCTGGGGTATAGAAGAGAATACGCTCTCACAATTGAATCAACAATATCAAGAAATTCTGCTAAATTCAGTTTATGAAGGTTTGTTTAGGAAGGGAATAAAGAAATCGGATAGAGAAGCTTGGTCTTCTATAAAATTCAACAAAGGCGGTAGGACATTATACAAGTATATTTTTGATGTGGTTAAGGGGTGGCCACAAGAAGATTTATGTGCTATATGGGCGGAAGAGGTACTTAATTCTTCGTTTCCTGAAGTGGAAGTCTTGAAGGAAGCACATGATAGCGAAAGAGTATTCAAATATAGTAAAAAAGGGCAGAGTATTAGTGGAGAGCCGGATCTACTGATTGATGTAGCCGGAACTAAGGTAGCTTTGGAGGTTCAACATGTTACGAAAAACAGTAGGGTTAAGACTAAGAATTTAATAAGAGTACCCTCTCATCGGATTGAGGAATCTAAGAAATGGGGTAAGAACTATATTCTGCTAATTCCGTATGTTGAAGATGATCAAGTTACAAAAAGAGCAGCAATTTTCCATGGACCTCTTGAGGAAGCTGATAGAGATGACTATATTGAAGGAGAATTCTACCCTCTCGAAAAAGTAGAGGAAAAATTAAGTGATATGACTGAGAATCAGTGAATATTCAACCTATGTTATTTACAGATCTCCGCCTGCATCTCTTATACTCATCACAGGATTACCTCCGATTTTACCGCCGCTGTATTCTTTCGGTCTAGCTGCCCTGATATCAGGGTCCCGGAATGTATGATCTATCTCAGCTACCTGATCTATGTATTCCTCCCAGGCTTCTGGCAGGTGACCGTAGTTGAATCCTGTTGAAATCGTCATAGGATCTTCATCTCTACTGTTCGTGATCGTATAATCGATTGTGAAGTCTTTTTCCTCATCATCGTAATCCCTCCGCATTAGAACCGCTAGATTCTCTTCTTCAATTCCAGATAGGTGGTTATCGTGTCTGTAATTATATCGGCGTTCTCCACTTTATCACATCGGCATTAATGTTGTGCTGAAGTGAATAATAAATCAGCGATCTCTGGATAAACTCGAACTAATTTTTATTCCTGAAAACCGAATCCTATTCTATGAAGGTATATCTTGTGACCGGGAACAGCGAGAAGCTGGAGGCGGCAGAACACGCGTTAGGCGACTCTTTCGATATCAATCAGATTGATCCTGACTTGCCTGAGATACAGGCGGACAGCAGTTTGAAGGTTGCAAGACACACGGTAGAGCAGTTGATCGATGAGTACGATGCGCCTGTTATTCGTGAAGATCACAGCGTATACTTGAATGCTTTCCAGGGTTTTCCAGGTCCGTACATGAGTTACTATGATCGGAATATGCCTGTAGAGGATTTACTGAAGATGCTGGAAGGTGTTGAGGACAGAACCGGTTACTTTGAGATATCTACGGTTCTCGGACTTCTGGATGGCGAGATCAGGGAGTACAGTTTCCAGGTACCTATCGAGTTTGTGGAAGAACCGAGAGGAGATAAAGGTAACTGGATCCGGGTGATGAAGCTGGAAGATGGAGAAAAGACTTTTGCGGAGTCTGATAGCAGTGAAAGAATGGATAAATGGAATAGGAACTTCCGGAAGATCGCGGATGAATTAGAGGAGTTGAACCGCGGTTAAAAAGTTTACTTTTTGATAACAACAAGTATGCCTCCGTCTCTTGAACCGGACTACCAAGAAGAACAACTCGACGAACTTTCTGACCTTCAGATGGCCTCACATCTTTACGGAATAACGAAGGCCAAGCATGAGGAGCAGGTCGAGGAACAGCTGGAAAATGTATACGAGAAGGTTCAGGAGTACAGGAAGGCAAAGATGCCGGGAACCCGTGAAAGCAAGATGGAGAAAGGCACAGAGATCTGGGCAGAAGCAGCCAAGTACTGGGACATGACAGATAAATATGACAGCGAAGCGCTCGCAGCAGCCACGCCTATTTTCGTAGTTCATTCTGAAGGAATCGGTGTAGGTATGCAGGAATCCGATGACCTGGAGGACTTAAGAGAACGGCTTGATGGCGGTATAGAAGGATTTTAATATAAGATGTATGTAGATGACCACATCATTTTTAACTTCTTGATAACGAATCCAGTTTATAGTGAGTGACTCTCTGGAATCTCAGCACACCAATGTTGTTGAACAGTTAGAGGCTCACTTTTCTCCTTTACTCGACCGTGAAGAAGTCCGCTGGGATACAATCCTGGTCGAAGAAGAGCAACCTTCACAGCACCTGGATATTGAAGCTACTCTGGACCGAGAAGTTGATATTGCACTGGTGAATGGTACAGAGGCATATGTTCTAGAAGTCAAGACTACGGATAACGATATCAAAAAGGCTGAGGACCAGGTTGACGAGATAGTGGATTTCTTCAGCGAAGCAGGATACGATGTCTGGGGCAACTACCTTTTGGAGGAGCGTAACGAACATATGGACTCAGAGGAACTGGCTCAGAAGATCCACAGCTTTTTCGGAGGAGTCTTCAGCAAGGATGATCTTTCAGGTATCATACATTACCAGAACAGCTGGGGAAGCTTCGGGTACATCAAGAGCTCTGTTTCAAGAGACCTGACGGATGTCGATCCCTATAGAAGCTTCCATGTTGACAGTTCGCCGTACGACCTGGAGGTGCTTGGTGAACGAGGTGTGATGGCGTCGGATGACGGCGATGTTTACAGGTTTACTTCGGATTATCAGGATTTGATTGATAACGGTGAACCGGATTTCAGGTTCATGCTGGAGCCTAGGGCGTACGAGAAGTTTGATCTCAACAGCTCCTAGTTATTTTACTACTTTCAGATTACAAAACTGTTTTAAGGATTTTACCATCAACTTGTTCAACATGGATTTGCCTGAATGGCTGGACAGCTTCGGACTAGACCTCAGCTTTGATATCCTGGGAGACGACATGGATGAGGACTTCCAGAAAGTTTACGATGCGTACGAGGAGTTCTACAGAGAAGCAAATACGCCGAACGGCCGTACAGGTAAACGCATGTCTGCTGGAAACGAATTCATGAACGCAGTTATGGAATACTATGAAGTCGACGGCGATGAAGCAACAGCAGGTATCGGAATGGGCCTGTTCCTCAACGCGGACGGTGGTTACAGTCCTAATCCTTTAGAAGAAAAAATGAGTGAAGAAGAGCTTTACCAGTATCTGGAAGGCCAGATCTAGCCGTAATGCTCTTCCAGGTAATCAACGATGTCATCACTTTCAGGCATCGTTGTATCGGTGTTAGGATCAACCATTACTGGTACTCCTGTCTGTCCTGAAACTTCTTCGACCTTTGCTCTGTCTCCGTTTGGTTCTACCTGTCGTGCGATGAAATCTATCTGCAGTTCGTTAAGCTTCTCTCTTACCTTTTTACAGTAAGGACAAGCTTCGAACTGGTAGATCTCAATCAGTTCTTCTGGTTGTGTCATAGAAATTGTATACCTCGTAAACAGAAATATGGACGGAGTACTTTTTAACCTGACAAGTTACCTACAGATCATCAGCAACCTGTTCCAGAAGCTCCTTCTGATTATCATAAGTCAGTAAAGCAGAAGCATCATCATAATCAAAGAAGTACCCTCCAGCATGTTCCTCATGCGGGTTTCCGGAGGTATCAACATATGCGTCCTCGCTGACCTTCACTAGGAAGCACTTGTATTCTCTTTTGATCTCTTCGCCGTCCTTCTCGAAGGTCCATTCCAGAGTCTGTTCAAGGCTTTCCAGAGATTTGACACTGTCTTCCGTGATACCGGCTTCCTCCTCTAGTTCCAGCTTGACGGTCTTCTCATAGTCTTCCTCTTCCAAGTGACCTTTCGGTAGCTCCCAGCCCTCCCAGTTCTTGGTTCTCTGAAGAACAAGGAAACGCTGGTTTCTATTCGATTCTTTGTAGGCTACTACTGCAACCCCTTTCTCAGTTTTCACAATTCAGTGTTTACCCCCTGTCTTTCTTACATTTTACACCGCTGTATGAAATGATTTTTATATCTACGCTTCTTTTTTATCATTGACTGGTGTCAAAATGGTTCAAATGATGAGTAAATTGAGACAGTTTCTCAGTGACCTGTTCAAAGACTCAGAGCAGGACGACATAAGCATAGGTATCTACGGCCCTCCGAACGCCGGTAAATCAACTCTGGCAAACCAGATGTCCCAAGATCTGACAGGAGAGGAAATGAGCAATGTATCAGAGGTACCTCACGAGACAAGAGCTGTAGAGAAAAAAGAGAAAGCACTACTAGAAGCAAACGGCCGAGAAATCGAGATGAACCTGCTTGACATGCCAGGAATCTCCACAAATGTCGACTTCAAAGACTTCACAGAACACGGCCTAGAAGAAGACGACGCCAAAGGACGAGCCAAAGAAGCAACCAAAGGAATCGTCGAAGCAATCAAATACCTAGACGATGTAGACGCATGCCTAGTAATCTTCGACGCCACAGAAGACCCATACACACAGGTAAATGTAACAATAATCGGAAACCTAGAAGCCAAAGACATACCAATCCTCGTACTCGCAAACAAAGTAGACCTGGAGGACGCGGACCCGGAAAGAGTACGAGATGCATTCCCTCAGCATCCAGTACTTGAAATCTCCGCTAAAGAGGGAGAAAACATAGACAAACTTTATGAGGAAATAGTCGAAAGGTTAACCTGATGACGGATGAAGGAGTTACCATCGAATTCTTGTCCAAAGAGAAGCTAAGCGAGAAGGATTTTGACGATAAACTAGACTTAGTGCTTGAAAAAGTCCGAGACAACTCCGTACTCGTACTCGAGGAAGGATGGACTCCGGATGAAAAAAGAGAACTCATCAAGTCATCCATGGAAAATATCGACGACGACTTCCCTGGAATCGAGTTCCTTGGACTTACATCGAACAACTCACGGCTTGAACGCGCCAGAAATATTTTCTACGAGAAATTCCTGAACGAAAAATACAGGAGAGGGCTCACCATTGTAGGAAATGCTCGTGTAATGGAGAAAATCAAGGAAGAAAAAGATACTGTTTCATTCCTCGCACGGATGGACGAACAAAGTAACTAAGGGTGTAAGCAAATGCCTCACAGATGCATGAACTGCGGAAAGACATACGAAGACGAGTCAGAAGAACTTCTCAATGGCTGTGAATGCGGATCCTCACTCTTCATGTACGAAAACGAGATAGAAAGAGATCAGGAAGAACTGAACGAGGAGAAAGAAGAGGTCGAGGAAGATATCCGTGAAATGGTCGAAGGTGGAGAAAAGGAACGAGGCAACATCAAGATCCAGTTCGACCTGGACTCGATAAAGGTAAGAGAGGAAGGAGTATACGATATCAATGTCTCCCGACTACTGGAAGAACTTCCGCTGGTAATCGAGAAGAGCGAAGGCGTCTACAGGATACATCTACCTTCAGCATTCAAGAAGGAGAGTAGACAGGTCGACATCGGAGAACTTTAGTACAAGAACTCTATTTTCTATCCCTTGGGAATGGGTAATGTTTAAAACTCGGCGAACCGCGTCTTTATAATGTAAAAAAGGTGTAAATAGCAATAATGGCAGACGAATACGAAGGCAGAGAACGAGACATCTTCGGACTACCGAAGATTGACAGCGATGCGGAACTAGGTATCTCATTCACACTGATGATCCTAGGTTCTCTCGTACTATACTCAACATTCTACACAAACGGGCTAGGAACCAATCCAGCGGTAATCCTTGGACTGATGCTTGTAGCAACAGCATACCTGTTTGTACTAGAAAGTGTGAGAGAACTTGAGCAGAAAGACCACTTCCTCTCCGAAAGACTGATGCAGAAAGAAGACACAG
This sequence comes from Candidatus Nanohaloarchaea archaeon, assembly GCA_041640035.1. Lineage (GTDB taxonomy): Archaea > Nanohalarchaeota > Nanosalinia > Nanosalinales > Nanosalinaceae > JBEQAZ01. The sequence continues at coordinate 86,356 of JBEQBC010000001.1, forward strand.
GCGAGTCCGACGACGAGGAAGACGAAGAAGAATAACGGTTTCATTCCTCGCTCAACATTCATTTTTCTCCTATTTTTATTTCAGACACCAATTTTCACCGGCTTAAACACCTTCTCAACTCCGTTCACAGGTTAGAAATAAAACTCTTTATCATCAATGAGTAATTATTATGTCAAGCAAGGAACTCGACCTTGAGTTCGAATTCTCAAACGAAGAACTAGCTAACTTCCTCGACAACTTCGCAGATAAGATAAGAGACGGCGAGGTCGGTCTCAGCTTCAAAGGCAAACAAGAAATAGAGATCGAACCAACCAGAGACAGCAAGGTAAGCCTCGACTTCGAGGAAGAAGAATCACACAGAGAGCTAGATATCCGAGTCAAGCTTCGTGAAGAGATAGAAACATCAGACGAAGGTCGAAGAAAGATAGAAGTAGAGATAGTATAAGAGCTAAAGAAAGAAGAAATCCAAGAAACTTGGTTTCTTCCCCACTACTCTGCTTAGAACATATTCTTTTCTTTAATTTCCGAAACTCTCGAGAATCTCAATCATACGCTCATTCTGATCGATGATCTTATCCAGACGCTCCTCAATACCGGACAGATCGCCTGAAACACTCTGACCTTGAGAACCCTGCTGTTGATTCTGAGCGCCCTGAGGCTGCCTCTGACTTTGCTGACCTCCAGTGTTCTGGGTTCTCTGCTGGTTGTTTCTTCCGCCCTGATTCTGAGACTGCTGTTTTCTCTGCTGTTGAGTGTTCTGCTGTCTCTGTTGCTGCTGTTGTTTCTGTTTCGGTGCTCTTCTACTCAATCCGTCTTCCTCGAGAACTTCAATCGGAGTGTCATCTCCTTCCTCCTCTTCTTCGGAGGTTTCCTGTGCAGCCTGCTTCAAAGTATCGAAGTTTCCGCCTCCAGCACTACTGCTACTGTTACTGCTGTTATCGCTGTCGTTGCTGGAAGAGTTGTCTTTCACATTATCTTTTACATTATCATAATAGCTCACTTGGATCGCCTCTTGTACCTGAATTGTTATCCTCGGTTTGACTTCCACTACTGCTTCTATCGTTCTTTATATCCCGCAGAAGCGAAATAATCTCCTCATTCTGTTCCTTGATATCCTTGAGGCTTACACTGCTTGAAGAACCAGACATTGTAGAAGTACCTGTACCGGTACTGGTACTGCTGCTGGAGCTGGTGCCGGATTCAGTTCCTAGACGAGCCTCAACCTCGTTATGAAGATCAGTGCTGTCCTCTTCAGAACTATTGCTATCTTCCGGCGCTCTCAGTGAAACCTCTTCATTCTCTTCATCAGAGCTGTCAAATAGCATAATTATACATCAGGAATTCGCTGAAATAAAAAAGCTTCAGTCCCTCAACCATAGATACAGGCAAGAAAAAATACATTCAGTGAGTAAAATATGAAGTTCAAGATAACCGTAACCGAGAACCGAGACCGACTGGAAGAAAACCTCGAGAAAAGAGCAGACGAGATAGAAGAGATCGGCGAAGAAAAAATCGAGGCGGAGATAGAGAAAGAAGAAACCGTAGCCAAAACACCGGGAATCCAGAAATACAAGGTTCAAGGAGAGGAAAAAGAAGGCCTGAAAGGACGACCAGTACAGGAACGAGCATACGCACAGCTCGAAGACCGGAAGGACGCGGTCAAAGCACTTCTAGCCACCATCAACGGCTACAACCTGGTAATACTTAACCCGTCACGCGACTGGGACTTGCGCCAGCTCCGGAAATACAACCCGGATATCATCGAACTCAAAGCAGACGAAAAGGTAGACGAACTCGGCGTAGAGAAATCACTTTTCCAGGATGAGGAAACCGAGAAAGTAGATGTTCCGATGGAGGAAGTGGATGTAGACAGGGTATACAGAGAGATGCTTACCTGAAGAGAAAAAAGGACTTAAAATACTATCTAACCCATATGCTTATTGTACCAAAACAACAAAACGCGATTTTGTTGAATAGGTGTACATAACCAACCATGGAAAAAGACATAGATTTTGACCGAGTAGAATACTCAACAAACAGAAAACTAGAGAACGACGAAGGAGAAAAAACCGGTAAAGTACAGATGTTCTCCTACGACACAGAACTCTACTACTACGACATCAAATGTCCTTACTGTGGTAACCAATGGGAAGACGAACAGGAACTAGGAAGCCGACCATGGTGGATCGAATGTCCAGAATGCACAAGAAGCGTCAATGTAAACCGCATCAAAGACGCAATGGACAGAAAAGTCAAAGAAAGAGGACCAGACACACCTGACGACATGCCAGAAGCATAAAGTCAGGTACAAAAAACTTACCAACCACATTTTCCCTATAACCTAATATTCATGCCTTGGTGGCTCAGCCTGGCTAGAGCGACCCCCTTGTAAGGGGTAGGTCGAGGGTTCAAATCCCTCCCAGGGCTTAGCTTGTTTTGTACAGGGGTCGGGATTCTACACTACATCTCAGAGCTTTTAGATTGTCTAAAAATCAACTTCAGATTTAATTCTTCTCTCTAAGTTCTTTTTTTGCCTTTTTGGATGCTCTTATCTCTCTTTAAATCTCAAATTTGTCTTTTGAGTGTTATATTAGAGGAAAAGATACATTAAATTCAGCTCTATTTAGCAAGCATGGAGCTTCAAGAGGTTAGAGTGGAGAATTTTAAGTCTATAGAGGATTCAAACTGGGTAGAACTAGAAGATGTAACCTGCATGATTGGTAAGAATGAATCAGGTAAGACTGCTTTTTTAGAGGCTCTAAGGAAGTTTAACCCTGTCAATGGCGATTCTAATTACAATCACAAAAGAGAATATCCAAGAAAGAAACTGTCTGAATATTTGCCCAAACACTCTGATAATCCTGAAAGAGTTGTTTCTCTAAAGTTTGAGCTTGATGAATTAGAAAAGGACGAAATAGAAGAATTATTAGGCCCTGATGTTTTGCAAAGCGATCAAATCACTGTAAAAAAGAAATATGATAATTCAAAGGTGTGGTGGGTCGATTTAGATGAAGAAAAGGCCGTTGAAAATATTCTACAAGAATTTGATCTCAGTGAGCAAATTGGAGAAAAATTAGAAGATATAGAAGAGTTTAGCGAATTAAAAGAAAGTCTTAGTGAGTTAGATGATGCTCCAAATGATTTAGAACAGAGAGTTGGAGAATTTGGAGACAGTTTAAGTCATTATTTGGCTGATGAAGTATTACACCAAAAGTTGCCAAGTTTCTTCTATTTTAGCGAATATTCAATAATGGACGGTAAAGTAAACATTCAACAGTTAAAGCAGAGGAAGTCTCAGAATAATCTTTCTGAGTCGGACGAGACATTTATGGATTTGCTTTCGAGGGCAAATCTTAGTATAGAAGATTTAGAAACTTCTGATGATTATGAATTAGTAAAGGCTTCTTTAGAGGCCTCTTCAAACTCGATAACAGATGACATAGAGAAATATTGGTCACAGAGCGATCATCTTGAGGTTGAATTTGATAAGTCAGAGTCTTCTCCTGCTGACAACACAAATTCAAATAGCGGTTTTGCACTTGAAGTGAGAGTGAAGAATACCAAGCATAGGGTCAGCGTCCCATTTAATCAGAGATCAAGTGGATTTATCTGGTTCTTCTCTTTCCTCGCTAAGTTTTCTCAGATCAAGAATAATGAGGATGGAGAGGTCATTCTTCTGCTGGATGAACCAGGGCTCAATTTACATGCTGAGGCTCAAAATGATTTCCTTAATTTCATCGATGAGGAATTAGCTCCTAAACACCAAGTCATTTATACAACACATTCTCCATTCATGGTAAACCCTCACAAGATACACAGAACTCGGATTGTAGAGGATAAGGACAAAAAAGATGATGAAGATGATTTAGAAGGGACTAAGGTCACATCTGAATTTCTAAAAACAGATAAAGAGTCTGTATTTCCGCTCCAAGGAGTTTTAGGGTATGATCTGATTAATACACTTTTCTTAGGGCCTCAATGCCTATTGCTAGAAGGCAAATCAGACATGATATACATCCAGATTATCTCTGATATTCTAAATGATCGAGAAAGAACTTCACTAAGCCATAAATGGACTTTAGTCCCTGTAGGTGGGGCAGATAATATACCTACCTTTGTCTCACTCTTTGCAGGAAATGAACTAGATCTAGGGATTTTCATGGATGATGACGATAATACTGAGCAGAAATTAGAGCAGATTTCTGATAGAGATTTGATAGATATGGACTCTGTAAAAACAGTCACCGACTATGTAAATCAGAAAGGAGGAGACATAGAGGACATGTTTACTCAGAAATTCTACCTGGACTTGCTCAACTCCACATATAGTGAAGAAATAGACAATGAATTTGGTAGAGAACTAGAGGAGGACGATATTGGCTCAGAGAAACCTAGAATTATTCAGAAATTTGAGGATAAGTTCTCTGGTCATGATATTGGAAAAGAAATTGCAACTGGTAAATTCAATCATAAAGAGCCAGCAATCCATCTCCAAAAGAACTTAGAGGAATTCAGGAATGAAATCGATGATGAGACTTTAGATAGGTTTGAGGAATTGTTTGAGGAGCTTAACTCCCTCATTCAATAATTATGGATTTCCTTTTGTGATATCTGGCATCTAGAGATTGATTTCTACACTACATATCTTTCTAATTTTCTTCTAAAGATTTTGGGAGTTCATTTTTCATAACCAGTGCTTGAAACTCCCATAGAGCTATTAAAAGTGCTAGAGCCTCTTTTGATTCTTCTATAATCTCTTCAAATGTCAAGGTGTCTATTATTTCTCCTTCATCTGTAAACTTTACTTTCTTCTCGAAGGGTTCGATTAGTCGATCTCCATGACTTATTGAGTTTCTTTTATCAACATCTAGACCTTCTGATAATTCGCCCAGAATATCGTAACTTTCTAATTTTTCTAAGGCATTACCGAGCCTCATACTTCTATATTTGCTATATTCAGGTGATTTACCTTTGTAGAACTCATAAGAACAGATAAGTTGAGGTAAGAACTTTTCTACAATATCTATTGTCTGTTTATAGTGATTAAGCACTTCTTTCATATCTCTCCTTTTTTCAGGAAGATTTTTCTCCTCGAAATATTCTGTTTGTTCATCTAGAAGAACATCCAAAGTGTCTTCTCTTATGATTTTTTCATCTGTTCCAGGAACATCTGTATGAATGTACCTATAAGCACCCTCGATCATGTTCTCTTCTTTTAGCTCGGAAATAAATTGCTCGATACAGTCACGATATTCTTCTATCAGGGTGTCTGAAAGAACATCTATACCTGTATTTACTCTATCATCAACTTCTTCTGTCATCCAGCTCAGGTCCAGTTCATCCTCTATTTCTCGATTAAAGCTAGATGAAAATACTTTATTTGCTTTAGTCAGTACTTCATTTCGTATAGCTTCCTTTTTCTCTTCTTTATTTTCTTTAACTCTATCAATTTGTCTTAGTTTAGTTAGCTCTTGATAGACCTCCTCTTCAATACGATTTTTCTGAGATTCATCTATTTTTTGTACCTTTCTACCTGTGATATTGGATGCTAGTTCTGGTGAATCTTCTGCTACTTTCTTAGAAGCCTCTCTAAGTTTTCCATCTGGCTCTTCTCCTAAATTCTCAGTATCTATAATTCCATCTACTTTGTCAAGAGCCTTTTCAATAAAGATTTCCACAAAGGTACTTTAGTCACTAAAACTCATTAATTTTACTCGTTCAAAGATTTATGAACTCATTAAAGCGATAATTCAGTGAAGTGTTGGCTAGATTCTAAATTAATCTAGTAGACGGCCAACTCCCAAGCTTCCTAAAAATCCAAGCGAGAGACTGGCTAAAAATAATGCTAATTTCATAACATATTTATCATCTTTTAGTTACTCTCCAAAGGGTAGAAACTCTAATTATTAAATCCCAGCTAGCTTAGGAGGAAGAAAAAGTGTAAAACCACAAATTTCTTCCAGGTTTAATTTGTGAGTTCTCGCTTTCTAGTTCCGTAGATCCGAAAGAACTAAATCCATTTTTGCTTTCATTACCTCTTGTGGAAATAGCTACTCCAATTTCATCTCTTCCGTATGAATCAACATCCTTAGTTCTGCAATTTCTTTCAGTTCTTCTACTAGGTTATTTCGCTGGATCAAGATATCTTCTAGCCAGAAGGAGACATGAAAGGCCTAAGCTGACGCTAAAGTCGTCTATTAAAGAAATGCTTACAAGTTATAATCCTGAAGACGGAGTAGAAGCTAGATTTGGAGGAGTGAACTTCGAAATTAAAAATGGTGAATGGCGGGGATACGCAGATAATCTTTCATTGAATTACATAACAATTGGGGTTTGGTATGACTGGAGTGACGAAAAGGAAAAATACATGAGGATGGAGAGATTTTATTTCGAGATTAACAGAGAGATCGATTCTAGGCTTTATCCTGGCGAGAAAACATCTGTTTGGATATCTAAAGAAGATTTGTTCTCTAACTCGAAATTCAAGGAAATTTTTGAGAATAGGAAGCACAAAATGTTTGAGGCCAGCTGTAATCTAGAGACTAGGCTAGGCAGATATAATCTGGGCGCAGTAGAAATTGAAGAGCCAGAAATGCCTACTGCTGAAGAGATGTTTCCTTCAGAGAAAGATGGCTTTTTCTCTCGTATAAAGACGAAATTTGACAGATATTAGAATAAAGTGAAGGGTTGATTTTGGAAGACTAGGAGACATCCGAGGAAGAAAAATATAAGATTGTGAATACTTTGATGGATCTCAGAGTAAGGTGTAGGAATATATCAGAAAGTTCGGAGACTAATTTCTACTTTTTAAGCACAATCATCTTTCCTATATGATTTCCATGTGTGGTCTCCCATTCATAGCCTTGCCTATCGTAGAAGTCTAAATTAGGGTATTTTTCCTGTAATTCGTCTCTTATTTCATTCATTAAACTTAGCGTGTCTATACCTCGGCCTAAGATGAAAAGAGTATCTATGGACTCATTCTTAATGTAATCTTCGGCTTTTAATAGATTTTTATCCTTATGCCAGGGCTTATAGATGACTATTATCTTTGAATTACCTGTTAATTCGTCTAATAGATCGCAGAACTCTTTTTGTGAGTCCTCATTAAGATTTTTAGTGTTGCCTCTGTTAAAACTTCTTTCTCTTCGGACTGCTTCGTTGATAAAAACATCTTTTTTATTTTCGTCTTTCAGTATTTCGTCAAATAATTCGAATTCAACCCTAATCTCTTCCTCACTTACCTCTTCATTTATGTCTTCTATTAAATCTTGGAAGTCGTTACGCCTTGCTAATCTCAACTCTAAAGCTTTTTCTAGCCCTTTTTGATAATTCGGTAAAAGGAATTTTTTGTATCTCTTTAAGCTGATGTTTCTTGCGGTATATATTGTCAGATCTTTTTGTAGGTCTTTTTTTGATTCATAGGATTCTATATTAATCTCATCCCATACTTCCTCCTCCGCTAATCCATCCTCAGGCAGTGGTTCCTCTATTTCTTCGCTTACTTGACTCTTTACTTTTTCAACTACTTTTTCTCCGTATAGTTTTCTCTTGAAATAGAAAATCGCCCAATCTTTTAGGCTAGTAAGGATTTTCTTAGTGTAGACAGGTATTTCTTCCCTGTATGCAACAATAAATAATGTTACGAGATAAGCGATAAACAGTCCTGAAGGACCTAAAACTGTTGCTAATTCGTTGATGAGTGTTTCTAGCGCAGACATTAGAGGCACATATCTCTACCTCATACAGTCTTTGCAGAAATAATGGATTCCTTCATGATCTTTTGATACTGCGACTACTTCTTCAAAAGGTATCTCGTGACCACATTCGCATTCGACACTGTCCTGGACTTCGATACCTCGTTCTTCAAGATTATTTCTAAGTTCTGAGGTTGAGTTAGAAAATCTGAGAGGGTCTGTAGGCACATTTTCGGCTACTGCTGCCGCCAGTGTCACCATACTCTGTTTAAAATCCACTACCTCTCACATTTTATTTTTGCAATAGTTAGTTAAAAAAGATTTTTCCCTCGCGAACCGTTACGATAGATTGCTTTAACTCCTTCTCAGGGCTTCTACTGAATATTCACTATTCCATTTCTCCCCAGGCGTAGTCCAGTATTACATCTTCTCCGTCTACTACGCCGATATTGCCGAATCCGATGTCGTCTGATGGGTGTTCGGTGAAGTGGTATTTGAGCATGAGTTTTAGTGCGCCGAATAGGTTTTTTCCTTCTGATTTTCTTTGTACTAGGTATTCTCCGTTGTCTCCGCATTCGAGTACTTCTGCGAAGTCGTCTTTCATGTCTTCGTCCATGGTGTTCCAGGCCTGGTATTCGTCGAGGTTGTGCTGGTTGCTTTCCTCTGGTTTGCTGACTCTGTGCGGGAATTTGACGACTGTTTCTTCTTCGCCTGGCAGGTCTTCTCTGTAGAAAACTGATCTGTACTTGCCTTTCCCTACCTGTGTGTAGGGTGATGTGGCTTCGAATTCCTGTGCGGCTTCTCTGTAGTTCGGGTTGTTCCAGGATAGGTCTTCGAACCGTTTGGCGTCCTCGTAAAGTTGTTCTGCGCTGATTTTCTCTGGAGAGTTCATACCTATCATTAAGGTTTCCAGACTTAAATCGTTATTGGAAAGTAACAACAATTGTTCTGTTTGGTGAAGGGTGGCTTACTGCCGAATTAGCTCCTATTTTTAACCAGTGCATAGACTAGTATCATTTACACCCAAGATTATGGAGCTTGAAAATCTATCTCAAGAACTACTTGAAAAAGCCAGAAAAGAGGAAGATGCCGAAGAGCTGGTAAAACGGCTTCAGGAATTGAATACTGAAGAACTAGTAGATAGCTTCGAAAACGATGAAGCCAGAAAAGCATTCTGGATCAATATCTATAACGCATACTCCCAAATTCTGCTCAGGGATAAGCCTGAACGGTACAGATTCAAATCCATATTCTTCATGAGGAGGTACATCAACATAGCAGGTCAGAAGATGAGTTTGAACAAGATCGAAAACGGCTACCTTAGGTCCTCTAAACTCTCTATCGGTTTCGGATATCTGAAGAATCCTTTAGCTAGGAAGTTCGAGAGAAGGATTAGAGTAGATGAAGTAGATCCCAGAGTACATTTTGCCTTGAACTGCGGAGCAAAGACCTGTCCACCGATAAGATTCTACAAAAGCGAAGATCTCGACAATCAACTCGAGAAAGCTACAGAGAACTACCTCAACCAGGAAGTAGAGGTTTCGGAAAATAGATTAGAAGTACCCAGAGTTTTCCTCTGGTACAGAGGAGACTTCGGCGGTGGAAAAGGCGTTAAACAGTTCCTATCAAAATACGGATATGAGGCCTCAGGGAAGAAAATCAGATACAAGAACTGGAACTGGGAACTCCAGCTAGACTCATTCGAGGATACGAAATGATAGATAACAACAGACTGAAGGTAATCGGAATCACTGCAGTTATGGCTCTAGCAGTTCTAGCACTGTTCTCAGGTCAAATCACAAGAGTTATAGCCTGGATGACAGGAACACAGGAACTAAGAGTGCAGGAACAACGGTTTGATCCTGGAAACGCATCAAACGACACCGAGTGGATACAGGACAACTATACTGAGGAGATTAACAATCTTACAGCCAGAGAAACATATGTAACACAGAGACTGGGAACTGAACCACCTTACCAGAACGAATTATACGACAACTATGAACCCGGAATCTATGTCGATGTAGTAAGCGGAGAACCGCTTTTCTCCAGCAAAACCAAGTTCAAATCCAATACAGGATGGCCAAGCTTCTACAAACCGCTCGAACCCTCAAACATCGTAGAGAAAAGAGATCCGGGTCCTCTTGGATACAGGGTCGAGGTAAGAAGCAAACACGCAGACAGCCATCTTGGACACCTGTTTGAAAACCCGAATACGCCGACAGGACTGAGATACTGTCTCAACAGCGCAGCACTAGAGTTCATACCCGCGGAAGAACTTGAGGAAGAGGGCTACGGACAGTACACGGACTTGTTCGAAGAGGCATGAAATAAATGAACCTCTCAATAATCCAGCTCTCTGGCATAGTAAGTGCCTCAACTATGACGGCATTGATGATCTGGTCGGTTCTAATCGACCGCTTCAGGTTCTGGCCGCCAGGAGAAAGAAACCTTAGATGGTTCACATACTGGACATTAGCAACTGTAAATACGCTGTCAATCGTCGCAATAATTCTTCAGTCTTTCAGCTTCTCTTCATTAGGTTTCTACAGACTCTTCACGCTTCTCTTGATTTTCGTAGGTGTACTGATATCGGCTAAAGCGATAAGAACTCTTGGTGCTGAGCAGACCTCAGGTATCGACGGTGAACTGGTTAATAACGGTTTATACAGCTACAGCCGGAATCCACAGGTTGTCGGAAATCTCATCAGTGTTGTAGGCTTTGTTCTCTACACTTCTACGACCGCTTCCATGGTGATCGGAGTCCTTGCATCTACCTGGCTTATCTCAATGGTTTTTTCCGAAGAAAAGAAGCTGAAGGAAGACTTGGGAATTTCTTACAAAGAGTATCTTGAAGAGGTTCCCCGGTTTATCTAAGTCAGATCCTCTCGCCAGTAACTCCACGCCATTCCGACAGTGGCAAACGCAGCAAGAACAAAGCTTGCCTGGAAACCGGTCCTCAGATCTGTTAGAGTGTAGAAGCTGTACAGTGTGAGCACCGTGAGTACATTTCCGACTGATACAAACATCTTCCTCAATGTGTAGAACTCCAGTATATCGGTTTTCTCCGCCTCATCCGCAAAGCTCGAGTAGATCGGTACATGGTATATCTGGAAGAATATCCCGCTGATAAATGAAACCACGAAAACCTGGAATGGAGTTACAAGCAGCCCTCTGGCTAGGTAGGATGCGGCCGCTCCTGTACAACCTATCGCTACGAAAACCTTCTTGTTGATGTTCGATGCATATTTTCCGACCAGCAGTCCAGTTGCAACGAACCCCAGGCTGTCAAGTGCTCTGGCGCCTCCAACATCGATTGAGCCGCCGATGATCATGTAAACGAATAGACCAAAGATCGCTACCGCTGTGTTCGCTTGGACACCTCTTGCTATGAAAAGTGGAACTGTCTTAAGGTACTCTTTGCCTAGAAGGTTTTTCAGGTCGTAATCCATAGAGTCTCTGTGGTCCTCGGACCTCATCAGTGGTATCACGGAAAGCAGGAGGATGAATACTGTTACCATCATGAGTTCTCCGAATCCCAGTCCTGCGAAGATAAGTCCTCCGGCCAGTGGTGCTATTATACGGGAGATATTAGGGAGGCTGAGCATCTTACCGGAATCGCTGGACCTGTTTTCGTCTTCAGAGTCTACTGCGAACTCTGAGTTCATGCTCAGGTTGTGGAAAAGCCTTCCTAGGTTGTACATCAGTGAGGAGAAGATTATCAGGAGTATGGAGAGGTCAAAGTATCTTATTGATGCAAGTCCTGGAATCAGAAATATGTATGAAGCTGCTAAACTGTGTTTGAATCCTATCCGTGCTACGATTCTTGAAACCGGGTAGGAAAGAGTGATACCTGTAAAACCGGAGATGATCAGGAAGAGTGCGGCTGCTGGAAGACCGAAACCTTCTGAAACAATGTAGACTGGTATAAATACTCCTATCAGTGAAAGCGCGAAGTTCTTCAGTAGTTCGTATGCCACTAAGTTGTCTAGTTCTCTGAACTCCATCCTGTGTTTTTCCTCTTAGTTTATCTTCTGAATATGTAGTTGTGTTCTCCTGAGATTATCTCTATCTGATCTTCCTCAAATATTATTTCTTCAGCTCTAATTTCGGCCTGGTGCAGAGGCATAGCTCCGTAAACCTCTCCGCTCTCCGAAATCTCCAGTCTCTCACTTCCCGAACTGTAAACTAATCTATCATCTTCCGCAGTCACTTTGCTCTCCGAAAAGTGAGTCCTGAATTCCTCTACTATCTTTCTCCAGTCTTTATCTAAATTCAAAGCTTGTTGTGACATCTGTCTTCACCGAATTATGTATGAAACAGTTCTTCCGGGTTGCATCGGCTACATTCTCGGCCTCTTTCTCATCTTCAACACCTGTTACCTGTACCTGTATCTCTGCCTCCTTGATGATGGGCCGGGTGTCTTCTCCTCTTCCGAGAACGCCTTCTGCTTCCGCAGATATCTCCGAGTACTTCAGATTCTTTCTCTCCGCTATTGACTTGAATGTCGCGACCACGCATGTCATGATTGAGGCACTGAAGAGGTCTTCAGGTGACGGATTATCATCTGATCCGTCGAACTCTTCGGGTACGGTCATCTCTGTCTTAAGTCCTTCCCCTGTTTCCAGGTTCCAGCCTTCTTCTCCGTTTTCTGCTTCAGCCTTTGATGAGAAATTGATTGGATATTCGACTATTGTCGGTACGCCTCCTGTTCAGTACTAGTTATCTCATAATTTCATTTAACGGTTTTCGGTCACTGAAGGTTTGTAACAGCTTTTTAATCCGGTGAACACAAATATTACGGTATGAAAAAATACCTTATTTTAACTGTCTCAGTACTTTTACTCGTTTCTTCAGCCGCAGCACCATGTCCGGTCGTATTTACACCTCCAAACTCTTTTGTACACCTGACAGATGAAAGTCAGGCACTTCTAGCCTACGATGACGATACCGACACTCAGCACTACATCGTCAGGCAAGCATATGAAGGAGTTGCATCGGATTTCGGACTGGTGATGCCAACACCGGACAGACCGAACATGACAGAGAAAGAGGAAGGACTGTTCGAAGAACTACATCAGATGACCAAAGAGCCCGTTGAAAACCGGGCTCTAGATAGTTTCAGTAGTCTTCAGTCATCATCTGAAGGAGTTGAAGTGGTTGAGTCCCGTGATATCGGTGACTTCAACGCAACGATTCTGAAAGCAAATAGCTCGACGGCGCTGGTGAACTGGCTCGATGAACATAATTTCAACTACGGGAACAAAAGCGAGGAGAACTTCCAGTACTACATCAAGAAAGACCAGCAGTACTACTTCACAGCTATGAAAATAAATCTGGAAGAGGCTGACTGTCTGACAAAGAGACAGTTCGAAATCGGGAAGAACCCGACATTCAGAAATCAGGTTATGCCGGAAGAAGACACAGCAACAGATAGATGCTGGCTGAGAGGAGGTCTTCAGCCTATCCAGTTCACTTACGAGACAGATGAACCGGTTCTACCTCTCAGAATCATGTCCCGGCCTCATGACGAATCTCCAATGACTGGCGGCAGCGATCACGGCGATCATGATCATAGCCATGAAGATGAAGCTTTACCACCTGGCAACTTCCTGGTTTACACACTCTCCGATCAGCCTTTGACAGTTCCGGGAGCCAAGGTGAAGTACTCGGACAGAGTTGATGAACTCCCTGATCAGGCGGACTCTCTTGACTCAGGTAAATTCCTAGTAAGACAGAGAATCAAGTTTAACGCACACAGGATCGAAGACGATCTCTACATGCAGGAAGCTAAGCCTTTTCAGGTCACGAAGGAACAGACAAGAATCGTCAATCCATCTGAAATAGATTCAGAGAACGGACTGCTGAAGTTCGATGGTCCTGAAGAAGTGCAGGTTCAGTTTGAGAAATCAGGTTTCCTCAGCAGCTTCTCTTACTCGGCTCAGAAGAAACTGAAGAACTACGGACCGCAGTTCTACTGGATTTACATGCAGCTTATCTAGAGCAGGATTTCCCTGTCTTTCTCTCTTTCTTCTCCATTAACTTTTATCCTCTCAAAGTTCTCCAGAAGCTTATCCGGAACCTTAACCGAATCGAATACGCCTTCTGGTACATCAAGACGGACCACTCCATCTTCCTTCTCCATTTCTACAGTATCGCTTACTTCGGAGGTCTTGACAGGTGTTGAGGTCTCTGAATCTGTTTTGCAAGGATATATCTCGAGGTACATCTGTTGGAAACCGTTCTTCAGGTGCTGAGTACTTTTCTGTTTCGGTACTGCTGCTCCCGCTTTCACATAGAATGGGATTAGGTTTTCTTCGCTGTAACTTGCTTTATGAGTTTCTTCAACTGTTTCATGTGTCCAGTAGTTGATCCATTCTCCTTCCGGTATGTAGACTTTTCTGTTTCTGTCTTCAGATAGGAAAGGCGCTATCAGGAAATGTTCTCCTACCATGTGCTGTGTATCCATGTTTTCCACAGCCAAGTCGTCTTGGTATTCTAGTATCATCGGTCTTGTTACAGGTACGCCGGTTTCAACTGAGTTCCGCGCGTACGAGTAGATGTATGGTAGCAGCCGGTATCTTTCCCTGAGTACCTTTGTAACATTATCTTCTGCATCTTCGTAGTGCCATGGTTCTCGCGGTGTTTTTCCGTGGGCTCTGATGTGGCTGGTGCCTAAAGCGCTCCATTTCATCCATTCCTCGTACAGTTTGTCGCTTGGCTCTGGTTTGTATCCTCCGCTGTCGGAGCTCCAGTACATGTATCCGGATAATGCTGCGTTCAAACCGCTTTTGACCGTGGTCTCGAAGCCTTCCCAGTCCGAGTAGCTGTCGCCGTTCCAGAAGATCTCTCCGTCCAGCTGTTTCGCCCAGCCGCTTCTTGTCCATAGTACAGGGTCTTTACCTGCTTCTCTGAATGCTTTGTGTATTGTTTCTCTGTATAGTTTTGTGTAGTGGTTGCGTTCTCCTTCACCTGATTTCTCAGAGCTGAGAACAGTGTCTTTCGGCAGGTACTCTCCGAAGTCTGCTTTAACTGCGTCTACGCCGGCTTCCACTAGTTTCCTGGTTTTCTCTTTCCACCAGTCCCGTGCTTCCGGGTCTGTGAAGTCGACTATCCCCATGTTTCCGCCGTCCTCGAAGATGTACGGTCTGCCGTCTTTGTTCTCGACCAGGTAGTCGTTTCTCTTCGCTTCACTAAATGTACTCGTCTCTACAGGCAGGTACGGATACTGCCATACACATACGGATACACCTCTTTCATGAAGTTCTTTGATATGTTTTTCAGGTTCTTCGAATTTTTCTCCCCATTCAAGATTGAGTTCGTCTCCCATCCAGCCTGGATCCAGATGTACAACATCGAAAGGTATCTCTTTCCCTCTGTAGTTATCAGTAATTTCGCTGACCTGTTCCCAGGAGGTGTATGTGTTTCTTGAAGTCCAGAAGCCGAAGGTCCACAGCGGCGGGGTTTCAGGCCGTCCGATGTAACCTGTTATGGTGGAAAGTGTCTGTTTGATACTGTCTTCGAATACGATTATCGCTGAGAGGTAGTCTCCTTCAACTGTGATATCTCCTGCCTCTGGATTGCTGTCTGCCAGGTTGAATCTTGTGTCGTCGTGTGTGTCGACCAGCACTCCGTAGTTCTTGGATGAGATGAAGAAAGGTGTATCTTTGTATTTGGCTCTTGAGGCGCTTCCTGCACCCTGTGTTATCCATTCTTCGGTTGTTCTTCCACGGGCATTGATATCTCCGAACCGTTCTCCCATACCATAGAAGTTTTCATCAGGGCCTATCTCGAACCCTAGGCTTACAGTTTTAGTGACTGAGGGATTCCTGTTAACTTCCTCCTTTCCGTAACCGACTCCGTACGCAGAACGGTTTTCTTTGGTATCTCTGGAGTCGAAATCAAGCTTCATTTCTTTATCTCCATCTCCCAGAACAATTTTGCCATTCTGATGAACTTCTACTGTGCATTTATCGGTCTCAATTTTCCAGTAGTTTTCCTGGCTTTCCGTTATCTGTATTTGGCCGGTTTTTTCTATACCTAGATCTGATTCAAGTATTTCAGTTTCGTCGTAGCCAGTCTTGTTTATAGTAACTCTTACATCGCCTTTACCGGTGGCGCTCAGAACTATGAACCCGTTTTCGCCGCTGAAAAGGCATTCAAGAACTATTTTGTCCTCTTTTTCTTCTACACTGCTTATCTCTTCTAGTTCGAAATAACTGTCAATCTCTTCTATCGGTGTATCTGTCAGGTCCATAATATCCGTTTACCAGTTCTAGTTGTTTAACTTTTCCCGCAGTCAGTACGAATCCAGGAGGCTTTTCACTTCCTCCTTCCGTTCCTCCAGAAGCTTTCCACGGTATTCCTCGATCTCTTCTACTGTGCCAATCGCTTTCCAGGATTCGCTGCATTCGCCTTGCACGATGTATGAGTAAGAGATAGCGTTCTGGAAGAAACGGTACATCTTAACACGGTTCCTATCGATATCCTCGTCCATCTTTTCGTACATCAGTTCTCTAAACTCTTCTCTCTTCTCTGGGTGGAAGAAGCCGATGAATTCGTCGATTACTGATGATTCAAGTTTTCCCCAGTCCTTTGCTGAGTCGAAGAATCCTGCGTATTCCCAGTCAAAGACTCCTTTCAGGTCTGAGCCTTCGAATATGAAGTTGTGCATACCTAGATCGCTGTGAGAGAATTTATCAGTGCTTTCTGTCTCTGAAAGTGTGTCCAGAACCTTTCTGCATAGTTCAACTGTTTCCTCGTCAAGTCCCGGTTCGATCAGCTCTATCTCATCTCTCATACCTTCAATAATCTCCGGTCTTTCACTCAGTACCTCAGAGTCCTCTGCTCTCTGCTTCAGGTCTCCGCTGTTCTGAATTTCCTCAAGTATATCTATAGCCTTCTTCAGAGTGCTCCTGCAGAACTCTTCGTCCTTCCATTTCTCTCTTTCCGGGTACTGTATATCAAGGTCCTCGGAGATCGCCAAGATTTCGTCTCCCCGTTCTATCATTTTGACCGGTTCAGATACACGGATATCTGAATTGGAGTAAAGAATTCTACTGGCTTCGAAACCTCTTTTTACTGCGTCGAAGTTTTCAGGTCCGGAATACTTCATGAATACAGGTCTTCCTTGGTATGTGCCTGTTCTGACTTCGTTCTTCACTCCGCCTTTCGGTGTTCCATCTACTGAAAGATCTTCGGTGTTCTCTATTATTTCTTTAAGGCTCAACCTGTTTTACTCACCTTCTGTATCAAGTCTGGCTGCGAGGATCATGCTGATTGTCTGTGAAACTGCGATCCCTGCGATTGCTAATCCGGTTAGTGCATCTATTGATAGGATTATGCCTGCTGCGAATGCGATGAATGATATTCCGGATTCGATTCCGAGTTTTCTGTATATGTCGCTGTACTGGTCCATGTGTTCTGCTGATAGGTAGAGTCCTATTCCGGGTCCTAGGAACCAGTAGATTACTGAGCTCCAGGCTAGTATGTTGCTGTAGCTCTGTACTGAGAAGCTTAGTGCTCCGAGTAATGTGAATACTCCTCCGGCTGCGATCACTTTTCTCCATATATCCAGGACCTCGTTGTCGCCCATCTCCTGCCATGAGAGAAGCGAGAAACCGGTTAGGAACAGCACCATGAAGTAGTGCATGTGTCTTATCCAGTACGGATCGACTCCCGGGTAGATTATGGTTGCGAAGGTAAGCATCCACGCTGCCGGAATCAGAAGTATAGGTCCACGATCCCTTATCATGGAATGTTAATTGTCGTGGAACTGGTATAAATCCTTCTTCTATTTCCTCTGGTGACACCAGTCCAGAAACATAGGAACTCCCTGTGTAAAGGCAGCGATCGGCAGAACTATAGACTGAATACCTGGATCAACGAACAGGTAACCGCCTAGTAAACCGTTCAGAACAGCAGCTACCGTGTAGATTTTCCTCGAGGCTCCGCTGGTTTTGTAGGCGGTGTATGCGAACAGTGCGGCCGGTATCAGCATCCATTTATGGTAGTAGCTGTACTCCAGTAACTGACCGGTAAACCTTCTCTGAGCTGAGAAGTTGGAGATTATTCCGAAGCCCACAAATACAGCCCAGACCGGGTTTAACTTGAACCAGTCTCTTTCCTCGTCAACCTCCTGATAGCTCTTGTATATCGGCAAAGCCATCAACAAGGCCCACATCGTGAGAATCTGGTAGTTCAGATTGATTGAAGACACAGCAAAGTACTGTACATACGGTGTGAGAAGGTATCCGAGCGTGACTGTGACGCCCCAGGTCAGAACTGTGTCCAGTTCCTCAACTCTGTTTTTGAGCTCCATAAATGTACTCTTCGCCTCCAGATGCTTTAATGTTTCTAGGTGAACCGGTCTATCTTGGTCTTCGAACTGTCACGCAGCTCCATCTCGATATCCTTCTTCGAATAGCCAAGTGGTGATAGAACGCTGACGGCGGCTGACACCATTTTATCACGGTAGAACTTGGTATCGTACCTGTCCGCGTATCCCGGCAATCTTACCTTCTCCGGTATACTTCCTCCGTGATTTCTTACAATGTACTCTACTTTTTCACCGGCCTGAACATCTACTCCTTTCTTCCTGTACTCGTACATCGCCGCCTTCGTATTATTGTTTACACGGTAGTTATCGTAGGAACGCGTCGGCTGCTTCCGAATCACTAGCTTGCTGTTATCGACCTCTCCTTCTTTCACCTGTTCGATGTAGTCCTCAAGCACTTCTAATGCGGAGTAGAAATCCCGGTCGTTTTCATCCAAATCCTCCAATATTTCTCTTTGCATGTCTTTCTGAAGCTGGAAGCTGCTGGACTGCTCCACTTCGATACCCGCGGTCTTGAAGCCTTCCTGTGTTTTACCGAAGTAACGGTTCAGGGTCGAAACACTGTTCTGGTTCTTCCGAGGTACGAACGCAAGCCAGTCAAAATGATGTTCACGCTCAAGCTCTATACCAACTGTGTCCGAGACTTCTCTGCATACCTTGCCCAGTTCTGTAGCATCACTGGTTCTTTTCTCTACCCAGATGCTGTCGATGATTCCGTGCTTCACCTTCCAGCCGTGTTCCTCGAATATCTCCTTGGATTCGACCAGTATCTTCCTTGCGTATGCATTTATCGCCTGGTGGCATTCTATAGCTCCGAATGATGCATGTGCGTGACCCATGTATCCGAAGCAGGTTACCAGCAGCCATTTGATGGCGTTCGACTTGCTTTCCAACTTCTCAAGTCGTTCACCTTCCGCTTCCTTCATCTCCTCTTTCATCTCGGCTCTGTCCGTTACCAAGGGTTCCAGTACTTCGGGTATGAAACCGGTTTTCTCCTGGCAGATACTGAAATCAAGTTCGGGTACTTCTTTATTGCTGCAGCAGTTGCAGCAGACTGTTTCCGGACTGATGTTCTTCTCTATCATGATGTTGGGGTACATCGATGCGAAATCCACTTCGTAAACATCTCTGTGGACACCTGGCTCCGGGTTGAAGATGAATCCTCCGCGGTCGCCTTTATGCAGCTGTGAAGCTTTCTTAGGCTTCTCCGGCTGCCAGTTCTTCCACGGAGTAAGCACATCCTCCTCGGTGTAAGCTTTCCGTACCTCTATAGCGGTTAACAGGTTTCCGATGCTTCCCCAGGCCAGCTCCTGCAAAGGTTTCCAGCTCCGTTTAACCAGATCAAGTAACCCGTCCAGATCTGTTTCCCCGTACATGAAGGAGTTCGATCTGTTAATTATCGCTCTGCCTGGCACATTGTATCTTTCCGAGGAGTGCAGGGTTTTACCGTAGCTTGAGACGGTGTTTGATCCTGCGAGCTGTTCCAGTCCTTTTTCTCGTCCCCAGCGGAAGCTTATTCTGTTTTTCTCCGCGAACTGTTTCAAATGAGGCAGAAGGTCGGCGCGGTTTATTATTAGTACATCAGGGTCTTCTTGCCGGAGTCTGCGTCCCAGTTCCTTTACTGCTTCTTTGTTCCGTGATGCTACTGTGTTGCTATCGACTTTCAGGTGTTTGAACTGGTTCTGTGCTAGTGCTTCACGTGGTATACTGATCTTCATCTTTGTGAGCTGGTGTTCTGGTGTTGGATCGACATCTTGCTGTAGGCAGTATCTGAACTGTGGGCTGAGACTTACATTGTAGAATTTGAATCTTCCTGCCGGGAAACCTGATTTCACGCTGTAAACCGCGTCTTTCAAACCGTCTTCCGATGCCGTGTCAACTCTCAGCACCTCCTCCATACTGTCTTTTTCTAGATCTGTGTACCAGTCCTCGAACCTTGTGGTAAGAACTGAGTCCTTTCTGTGAAGCATTGTACGGGCTTTCTTCAGATCAGAACGGCTTCCCTGTATGTAGAAACGAGGACGGTAGTTTCGGTCAAGTGTTCTTTTGACCTGTGTTTCTCCTTTTTTCTCCCAAAGTACCGCTGTTCCATTCCTGAAATCGATCTTAAAAGCCACTTTAACTCACCTTTTCTCCTCTTCCAGTTTCTCCAGTCTTTCATCCAGGTCTTCTATCTCTTTTTGAAGTCCGAGCATCATGGAGATCATCGCGGGCAGTCCTGGGTTTGTTGAGTTCAGGTATGCGGCTGCGGAAGCATGTTTATGCGCTTTACCGTACAGTTTTTCTAGATGCTGTTTGTTTTCCTTCCTCAGCGCTTTTTTGAACGGTTTCAGGTTGTCGAGGAAGTTGTCTAGGTGGTTTCTGTATGTTCCGTTGGTTCTACCGATTGTAGACCACCTCTTTCAGTTCCTCATGGTTTTCGATCCAGTTAGGTATCCGTGTCTGAAGTACCCTGTAACCGTAACCAGATTCTTCCACCAGCTCTTCGCCTAGCATCTGGATGTCTGCTTCGACTTTGTTAACCGATTTCATCTCCACCAGTCCGTGGTATTCTCCTTTTCCTGCTTTTGACAGTGTAGCAGCTATCTCAAGATCCTTATTTTCCGCCAGCTTGTTCAGATGGTTCAGGGACTGTTTCAGTAGTTCCCGGCTTTCGTCTTCGTTTAGCTGTCCTGTTTCGTACAGTCCGTCGATGCTTGGAAGAAGAACTAGTTCTGTATCCGGTTTGATGTATTCGTCTATACGCTGTACAAGTGTGTAGTGCTGGTAGGTTGTGAAAGCTCTCGCTATCTCTACTTTATCCAGTACTTCCTGGTTTCCGGCTGCGGCTAACTGGTATGAGCTTCCGTGGTTCTCTGTATCTATCCACAGTGCTTTGTAACTGTGTTTTCCTGTTTTCTGTGCGGTGATTTTGTGGAGAACGGAATCTTTATCCCCCTTATGAACAATCAAGTTGACTCCGTTCTCCAGTTCGACTTCATTCATCATGCGTCAACTCGGTGTGTAACCGCATCTGTTGCATGAATGCTTTTGATCAGCTTTCGGAAAACCGCATTCTGGACAGTAATCAATCACCTTTACTCTTTTCTCCCCTCCAACCAAAGATGCGGCTACATCCCCTAATAAACCGATTCTCGGCTGTCCGACATGTCCGAAGTAGTGTTTAGAAGTCGGCGAGATCTCTCTGTTCAGGTCCTGCTCTATCTAGGATTTCATTTCGGTCATGCCTTGAACTGAGTGATGCTTTTCTCCATACTTCGTCGTCTTCGAAAGCCTTGTATGCTTCGGGAGCCTTTCTTTTGAAGAACTCTCTAGCTTTACGCGCCTCCCTATCATAATCGACAATTGGTTTAGGATAGTTCCGGCCAATAATCACGCCGCATTCTTTCTGTACTTTTTCCGGCATCTTCCATGGCTCGGCGATGTACTCGTTGGGAACTTTTCTCAGTTCAGGGACATATTTCCGGATGAATTCTCCGTCGGGATCGTTCTCTTCCACCTGTTTGGTAGGGTTATAGATTCTGTTTGCGTGTACTCCGATCAATCCGCTCTGCATCTGCCACTGGTAGTAGTTGATTGCGACATCTGCATCTATCAAATGCTTGTAGAAGAAGTCGGCTCCGTTTTTCCACCACTGCTTCAGGATGTAGCTGAAGAATGAGGCACACATCGCACGCATACGGAAGTTCAGCCAGCCAGTTTCGACCAGCGCCCGCATCGATGCATCAACCAAAGGGAAACCGGTTCTACCCTGCTTCCAAGCCTCCATCTTTTCCTCATCGAAGTTGTCTCTGTTTAGATCTCTGTAAACAGGGTTGATCGCTACCTCAAATAGTTGAGGATTATCTTCGATCTTTTGGTTGAAATGCTGCTGCCAGAAAACCCTGTCGATAAACATATCAACGCTTTGCGTGTTATCTACATATTTCTTCGCGTTAGAGGCTTTCTGGTAGACTTCACGCGGTGATATGCATCCGTATCGGATGTATGGTGATAGATGTGAGGTTGATGCTTCTGCTTTGGAAGGCGGTGATATACATCCTGAGTACTGTTCAATCCTGTCAAGAAAGTCTTGTAGACGTTTTCTTGCTTCTTGGGTTCCGCCTTCTCCAAATATCTGTTTTTCCGGCTGTATATCGTACTTTTCTCTTATTTCGTCGAGTGTTACCTCGTTTTGCAGGCCGCTGGACTTGATTTTTTCTGGAGCTTCTGCTCTTTTGCCTTCGAACCAAGACTTTGCCTCGCTACTCCATTCGGACTGATTTCTTCCCTTTGTATTGACGGCTGAGTTTTCGAAGCCTTGAAATTTTTCTCTTACCTCTGTTTCAAGTCCTTGTCGGAAATGGTTGGCATCCTTGTTGAAGTATACCTTGTTCCCTTTCTCAGAAAGTTCCTCGAGTTTTTCGACAGGATTTCCGTGTAAAAGCGTTAGATAGGTGCCTTTCTCTGTGTACTGCCGGTTGAGATCCTTCAGGCTTTCAATTACGAATTCTATCCTGTTATCGGAGACTAGGTCATTTTCCAGCCATTCGGGATCAAATATGTAGACCGGAGTGGCTTCCGCACCTGCTTCGGTTAAGGCCCTATTGTCATGAGTTCTGAGATCTCTGCGATGCCAGACTATACTCACAAAGAAATTGAATGATCTGAAATTTTATCTCGTTTTGCATAGGGTTTTGAAAAAATATATTTCTCAACGATGTTACATGGATTCAAACCAGGCTAAATTTCTGCTTCCAGCAGGAGGACTACTGGAATTTCTAGGCGTATTGACCTTGATTACGAACGATGGAATGTTGATCCCTAAAGTGGATCTGGGATTCAGTATCCCGGCTGTTCTGCCTGTAGAGATTCAGGGTATAGGTCTATTGATTTCAGGTGGTGCAGTAACGGCATTTGCAATCATGAATATGAGTGAGTAGCCAGTTTACAAATTTTTATTCTCCTTCCCTTTTTTCTCTTTCAGCTACTTCTACTAATGCTCGACCCTCTGCTTCGCTTAACGCTGAGAGCGCAAGTACGAAGAAAGCGATTATTAGTGGCCAGCGAAATCCTGCTAGTACCATAAGTGTGAAAGCTATCATGGAGAAAGAAAGAACGAAGTATCTGTTTGAGTGAGAGCTCTCAGAGCTAAATGCTGGTGAGAAACCGGAGCCGATCAGAAATCCTAAGAAGTTCCGAGTCAAAGAGGACTCTGCATGAAAGACCAGAACAAAAGACACTGTAGCGACTATGAATCCGATGTTAAAGGGATTCAAATCTATTTCACGGCCTAAAATTTCAACCATTACCTGCTCACTCGGTACTAGGTCAGAGTTTTTCCCGGAAAGTAAAAAGAATAAATCCGGTAACACAGTTATGGATCAGAAAATCAAAAGCGCGGTTCTCAGAGGACTGTCTGCGTCCGTGTTCTCAGCGGTTGTGATGTACTTAGGACTGAGAGCATGGATAACTATGACAGTCAGCGTAGGACCGGTCGACAAACTCTACGCACTGGTCGACACAGCAACAGTACTCACAGCAATAACAGCATTCCTCACAACCACAATAGCATCCTACACCACAGGAGAATGATATTATGGATATAAAAAGTATTTTGAAGAACAGAAGTATTGAGTTGACAGGTATTTCAGCTCTTTTACTTGTCACAGCTCTAAATCAAATATCTCAAACACCTATAATCTATGTTTTCACCGTTATCAGCTTACTGGCGACGACAATCGCCGTGAAAAAGTTCAGGCAGCAGTTCGGAACAAAGCTATTCTTCAAGAGAAGCGAAGGCTGGAACCACTGGTCCGGCGCATTCGGAGGAATTCTGGCCTTCATGATGAGTATGTATGCTCAGACTATAGAAACAGGTTTTCCCACTGCTCTAGCGCAGATAACAGCTATAACTGTCTTCGTAATGCTGATGACAACGCTGTTCTACGGCTCTATCCTCAGCGATATCCAGAGCGGAGAACTAGATCTGGAAAACCTCTAGATATTTCAGAACCCTTGAACAAATGACCTACATGGAAATAGACAACTCAGAACAAAGAATCAGAAACATACACCAAGACCTACTGGATGTATACGGAGAACAGGACTGGCAAGACGACGATGACGGCGTCAGACAGCTACTCATAACAATACTTTCACAGAATGTAGCGGACGAAAACACGGCTCGGGCAGCAGAGAACCTGTTCAACGACTTCAAAAACTACGAAGAAATAGCGAACGCATCAGTAGACGAACTAGCCGATTCAATCAATCCAGCAGGGCTACCACAGACCAAAGCACAGAGATTACAGAGAACACTGAAAGCACTTAGAGAACATGGCGAAGATGATGATTACTCTGTAGAGTTCCTCGGTGAGATGGAGGATTCAGATGCTCAGGCCTGGCTTGAAGAGATCAAAGGAATCGGCCCCAAAACCGCGTCAGTATTACTGAACTTCCATTTCGATGCGGATGTTATGCCGGTCGACACACATGTAGAAAGAATCGCCAAACGGTTCAGACTCATCCCTTTCTCAGCATCAAATGGAAAAGCACATGAACTGCTGAACGAAGCCGTACCGCACGATATCAAGAACAGCTTCCACATGCTGATAATCGAACACGGAAAGAATAATTGCTCTGCCAGAAACCCGACATGCGAGAACACGAAGCTCAAAAAGTACTGCTCAAGATACGAACTGGTGGAAAACGGGGACTTAACCTCTGAAGAGTATCCTCCGGAGGAGATGGAATAAAATGGATTTAGAAGACGCGATGGAGAACTGGTCCTCAGTCAAAAAGTTCACAGACGAAGAAGTGGAAAGAGAGAAGCTGGAGAATATCTTCGAACTGACTACGAAAGCTCCGACCGCGTTCAACCTTCAGCCTTACAGGTTCATAGTTCTGGATTCTGAGGAGGCGATGGAGAAAGCTACAAGTTCCGTGATACCGGTGAACGGTTGGATACGGTACGCCGACAAGATAGTGGTCCTTGTTGGAGACGAGGAGATAGATGTGAACGCTGACCAGGTGCTGGAGCACAAACTGGAGGAGGGCAGGATCGACGAGGAGAAAGCAGGGAACCTGCGTAAAATGTACTCCGACTACAAGAACAGGGACGATGAGTTCATGACTGGCTGGCTCACCAGAAACACTGTCATACCCGCCACATTCTTCATGCTCGCATGCAAAACACAGGGAATCGGCTCCTGCCCAGTAAGAGGATTCGATCAGGACAAACTAGCCGACAAGTTAAGCTTGAAAGACACTGAAAGGCCTATACTCATCTTCCCAATAGGATATCCGAAAGAAGAAGACAGAAACTGGAGAAGAGATGGGGAAGAAATATTTGAGGTCTCTTAGCCGGACTTGAGACTATTTCTGATTTTCAGTACTTTTATTTCAGTTGTATGCTATGTTTCTTCCTATGCAGTTTCAGTGGTGGGAAGAACATGATACCGGTTTTATAGCGGTCGGGCTTCTGATAGGAGGCCTTTATGGGAGATTCTTCGTTGAAGAGCTTTCAACTCGGCTGCTTTCCTTGCTTGGAGGGTTATTGCTTGGCTTGATACTAGCGCACTTTTCTAAAACAAATGGTTAGATTCCTATATTTTTCTT
The DNA here is from genome assembly GCA_041640035.1 of Candidatus Nanohaloarchaea archaeon. Lineage (GTDB taxonomy): Archaea > Nanohalarchaeota > Nanosalinia > Nanosalinales > Nanosalinaceae > JBEQAZ01. The sequence goes on from JBEQBC010000001.1 coordinate 111,988, forward strand.
AAACTCCTCAGCATTCTCCAGATGCTCCTCAACTGTTTCTTCGTTCATCCTATTCAGTGTTGATGTCATGAAGCTCATTCTGTGGATGTCTGATATTTTGTCTTGGTGTTTGTTGATGAAGTTCCAGTAGAGGCCGTCCCAGTGGTTTTCCCAGTCGCCGCCTGTGTAGTGGCTCATTTTGTTGATGTAGTTTGAGGATGAGATGTAGGGTTTGGTCATCATGTTTTCGTAGGCGTACTGGCTCATGCCGTAGATGTTCGGCACCATCACCCAGTCGTACGAGTCGATGAACATCTCCATAAACCAGTCGTAGACCTCATCAGGATCAATCTCCAGCAACAGCATCACATTACCCAAGACCATCAACCGCTCGATATGATGACAGTACGCATCATCCAACGCATGCTGAATCGAATCATCAACAGGCGGAAGCCCTGTATCACCAGTGTAAAACTCCTCAGGCATCGAATTGTCTGCGTCCCAGAAGTTCGCATCCCTCATATCAGGCTCCAGTTCATACATAGCCCGGATAAACTCCCGCCAACCGATGATCTGACGCAGAAAACCCTCCAGAGAATTCATCGGATAATCATGCTCCTCATGAGCCTCCAGAGTCTTCTCCACAACTTCTTCCGGAGTGATAAGGCCGATGTTAATCGATGAGGAGAGCAGTGAGTGGAATCCGAACTTGAGATCCGAGTCGATCGCGTCCTGATAATCGCCGAACTTTTCCAGCCGATTCTCCAGGAAGTCTTCCAGGTTCTCCGAGGCTTGTTCGCGGGTTACTGGCCAGAAGAAGTCTTCTACTTTGCCTGGATTATCCGGGAAGTTCTCCTGAATGTACTCTGTGGCTTCCTCGACATGTTCGGATGAAAACCGGGGTACTTCTGGTTTTTCTACATCTTGCGGCATCTTTTTCCTGTTTTCCGGGTCGAAGCTCCACTTGCCGCCCTCAGGCTTCCCTTCTTCGTCGACGAGTACATTATGTTTCTTCCGCATCCGTTTGTAGTAGTTCAGCTGGAAGTATTCGTGTGAAGAGAAATATTCGCTGTTGAAGTCCATGGATGCCATGAACCCGGGGTTTTCCACAAAGATTAGTTCTGTATTGTACTTGTCTGCGAGGCCTTCAAGCTGGTTCCGGACCTTGTGATCCACGGGGTCGTACATCCGGATCTTGTCTTCCTGCTGGAATATTTCTGCGATGTCTTCGTCGTACTGAATGTACTCTGCCTCGATATCTTCTATGTAGGCTTTCATCGAGGCCCTGTGTAAAATCAGCTTCTTTTTGTGGAATTGGAAGTCTGTGAAGTATCTTGAGTGTTCTACGAGGTACTTCTTGTCTTCGTCCACTGGTTCCGGGAAGAGCTGGTTGGGTAGTATTATTGATGCCATAAAATGAATGAAAGGGAAAGTTTTTGGTGGTTTTTTAGAATTCGTCTTCTTCTGCTTCGTCTCCTACTGGTGCTCCGGCTACTGCTATCTCTGTGTCTTCACTGGCGTCTATTCTTCGGAGTTTGTAGGGTTTGACGAGGAATGCGTCTCCTTCGCTGTACTCTGTTTCTTCATCTCCGATCTTGAATGTGCCTGAGCCTTCTCGGAAGTAGTAGATTTCTGTCTCGTTTGCGTGCCGGTGTCCTTTCTCTGGGTTGTTCTGTGCTCCGTGGCTTTCATCTTCTGGTATCTGGAAGATGGAGAGTCCTACTTCTTCGTTCTCCAGTTCGCTTCTGAGGAACCGTGCCGGTCCGTCGACACTTGCTTTCTCGAAGCCCTTGTGTTCTGATTCAAGCTGTTTGAAGATGTTTTTGACATCGTTGCTGTTTTTCTCTACTGTTCCGCCGTGGAAGCAGTGTACTTTTCCGAAGCTTTCGAAGCTTAACCGGTTCAGTCCTTCTACCGCTTCCTCCATGTCAGGAGTAAAACGCTCTCTTGGACCTGAGAATCCATCTTCTTCTACATTCAGTATGTCGCCTGAGATCAGGAGATCTTCCAGTAGAAGTGAGATGTGTCCGGGTGTGTGGCCTGGTGTATGCATCACTTTGATATCTCTTCCATCTGCGTGAATGGTTTCTCCTCCGGTCAGCTCTATGTCTACATCGACTGCAGGGTATCTTTCATCTCCCTTGATAGGGTCTTCCCGTCCGTCGATCGCTGGTGCGTCGTCTTCATGTGCTAGTACTGTTGCGTCGGTTTCTTCTACCAGTTCTGCGGCGCATCCACAGTGATCGAAGTCTTGGTGTGTTAGAACAAGTTTTTCGACATCTGATAGGTCGAAGCCGTGTTCTTCAAGGTTTTCACGAATTTTGTCCAGGTTTCCTGGCAGTCCTGCGTCGACGAGGATCACTCCGTTGTCATCTTCTATCGCTGCAGGGTAGATTTTCTCTTTGTGGTCTTCGCCGAGTTCAAGTGTCTGCGGAAGCCCGTAAACTCCTTCAATTATCTTCATAACAAAGAACTTGCGTTCAAAGGTTAAACTATCTTACGGATCAGAGTGTTATTCCAGGAATCTCTCTTTGGTGTAGACCGTGATGAAGCTGACTAGGCCTCCGATTAAAGCCACTAACGCTACTGTCTGTATGTTTGCGTTGAGTGTGCTTGTGGCGGCTACGGCGGTCAGGATCCCTATCAGGGTGCCTGTTGCCCCGGCACTGCTGTCCTTCATACCTGAGTTTCCTTCCGCAGTTGTATAACTTTTCCGGGGGGAAACCGCCTTTTGAGGTATTTATTTAGGGAGTGAAGGTGAATTGTTTGGATAGGATGACTCTTCTCCAGGTACTTCGGGAAAGCTTTGAAATGTTGAAGGATGAGCCGAAGTTCTTTGTACCCCGGCTTTTCTCCACGACTATCTCCACAGCCTGGTTCATACTTGTATTCGACAACTATCTTTCCAAACTGACGACTTTGAAATACTCGAACTCGGAGATGATCTTCTACCTCGTCTCGGGACCGCTCATAGTATTCATGGGTGTAGCAGTATCCATCATGCTCGCAAGGATGGTGGATAAAGGACCTGAACTGAAATCTAGCTTCCTTTACACCGTGGGTAGGATGAAAACTTTGCTTCTGGTTACCTGGGGGATGCTGTCGCTCGGTATACTGATGGCACTACCTCTGACTATCGGAATCGTACTTTACCCGGTTATGGGCATCGCTGTTCTTGCCGGTTCCGCAGCTCTAACCGTACTGATGATGATAGCTGTCTTCTACCTGCTTTACTTCCTGCCTATCACCCTGGTTGAAAATTCAAGCGTAGTTGAAAGCATTAGGGATTCTATCAGTTCCTCAAGAGAGAACAGTAAAGAAGTGACTGTAATGTTGTTGTTCAGTTTCGCCTTGCTTGGAGTCGCTGGCCTTGCTCAAGGTGCATTAGAGTTCTTGGGCTACCTGGCTTTCGCTGCCAGCAGGTTCATCTCGGTGATAGTGACGACTTACCTTTTCGTTGTCAGCCCGAAGCTGTACCTAGTCGAAAACAACTGAAAAATTTAGAACTGTAGCTGCGCTGTGTACAGAATCGTGGTTGTAACGATTGTAAGAAGTGCGGCCTGGATATGCAGTTTCTTTGAAGCCTTCATGTCTTTCTTCCGGTCTTCCTCATCTTCTACTTTCTTTTCTTCGTCTTCTTCAGTTTGGTATGTGCCTTTTGATGCGTGTGCCACGCAGAAGCTTTTGTATCCCTGTAGTGTTCCCTCGAATCCTATGAATAGCAGTACTGCGACACCTACAAATATCAAGTCGCTTACTGAGGTAAGGAAATTAGCTGAAGCTAGAAGCAGTCCGGATACAAGTCCGCTGGCACCCAGCATATACCGTTTCCGCTGCCCGGATTCGTCTATATTGCAGACTCCGGGCTCATACTCTGTCATATAAAAAGTATAACGGGTTGTAGACCTAAAAAGTCTTCCGGTTTCTCAGCCGGTATTTTTTCAGCTCTGAGGTATCTCAAAGGAGGAATCCAGTTCTTCAGCTGGCTGAAGTCTTTTCCGTCCCCATTCTTCCATTCCCATTATGACTGGTTCGAGGCTTTCTCCGACCGGTGTAAGTGTGTAACTGACCTGCTTCGGGCTTTCCGAGATCACTTTTTTCTCTACGATATTCTTGTCTTGCAGGTCTTCAAGTGTTTCTGAGAGTACTTTGCTTGAAATTCCGTTTGCTTCTCTTTTCAGGTCGTTGAAGCTCAGTTTTTCTTTTTCTACCAGCCTGTGGATTATGACGGGGTGCCATTTTCGTCCTAGTATTTGGGATGCTGCGGTTACTGGACACCATGATTCTGTTGAGCACCATACCTTCATTTCTTCTTGTTCGCTCATGTTGTAGTAGTTCTTTCAAGAATCTTATATAGGTTACCTTTGGTAACCAGGTTTATTCGCTTTGCGTTCCATTACCTATAAACTTTAAGCTGGTAATCTAGTCTAATTATGAGTAAATATTTCCGGCCACTACTGATCGCATTAACAACCGTTCTACTAGCAACGACAGCATTCGCACACGGAATAGAAACCCATGAATCACAGGAGAACCAAGAGACCACAACCACTGCAGAACCACAACTGGAACAACCATGCACCGAACCAAGATCAAGCTGGAGAAACGCACAGACAATAGCAGGAGTAGATATACAGCAGTCGGAGAGATGTAACCCTGATAACCCGAATGTAGTGGCCGCAGCGGTCAAAGGGACAAACAATGTTCCGATGCCGGTACTGATGAAAACCGGACTAAACCGAAACGCAATAATCAAAGAAAACGATACTGATGGCGACGGCGACCCAGACAACATCCACATCACACTAGAAGTAACAGGCGTCAACGAAGCCAACGCACTAGCAACAGAAGAAATCGCACCAGGAGTCAAACCATCCTTCTGGACCTTCTCACCTAAAACCCGCGGAATGGTCGACAGCAACGCCAAAGTACAGGACCTGATAGAAGCAGTCAGCCCAACAATCAGGGTAGAAGAAGGCGATACAGTAACACTTGAAATCGAAAACACACACTACATGCCGCACACAGTCCACCTCCACGGAGTAGACCACCCATACAAAGGAACAAACGGAAGTAAAGGAGGCGACGGCGTACCTGTAACAAGCGAATCACCGATACCACCAGGCGAAAGCCGAGAATACACATTCACACCGGAAACGCCGGGATCAATGTTCTACCACTGCCATGTAGTCCCTAACACACATGTATCCATGGGACTGAACGGCATGTTCGTAATAGAAGAAAACAAAGAAGACAACAATGTACAAACCATCAACCCTGGAGCAGGAAAAGTAAGACATCCATCCGAATCAGTGAACGAAAGCTACAGCTCCGAATACGACATGGTCTACCAGGATGTAGACAAAACTCTGCACGAAATCCCGAAGAAGTACAACGATACAAGAGAAATCGCGAAAGCAGTGAATCGTGACTACGACAGAACCGATAACTCTCCTGATTACTTCCTGCTTAACGGTAAGAGCTTCCCTTACACCATGAGAGAATCAGTAGTAAATGTCGAACCGAACAAGAGATACAAGATGAGAGTGCTGAACGCTGAGGGAGATGTTCTATCCCTACATACACACGGGCACAAAGTCAAGGTACAGCAGAAGGACGGCGTACCCGTAGACAATCCAGTACAGAGAGATGTTATCGATGTTTCAGCAGCTCAGAGAGTAGATCTCTCGCTTAACACAACTATAGACGGACTGAATTCATACGACTCGGGAGTATGGCTGATGCACGACCACCATGAAGAAGCAGTCACCACGGACGGTATTTCACCGGGCGGAAATGTAGCGATGATCTCGTACAGAGAGTACCTTAACAGCAAAGGCATGCCGGAAACCGAAACCAACACCAACCGTTACTTCAGCGACGCCTACTACGAGGGCAAAGTACCTTTCCACGGAGGAATGGACCAGCAAGCATTCGGCTACCCACCAAGCGAAGAACCACCAGAGTTCACAGCTTCGGAAACATCAAACTCCGGTATGAGCATGATGATGGGCGACATGAGTATGGATATGGAGATGGTTCCGAACGGAACAGTCATCAACGAGAACACAGACCGTCTTCCTGAAGGCTGTGAGGAGATCAGAAGAAGCCGACAGCTCACAGTAGAAGCAGGCGAGAAGTTCGCGGAGCCTGGAGAAGCATACGGTTACAGACAGGACGAATGGGAGGTCCAGACCTGTGAAAAAGTAACAGTCAAGTTCCAGGTGCACGACGAGATCCGGCATCAGTGGATGATCCACGGACTTCCAAGAGACCTATACCCGATGGGAATGTTCAACCTGGAAGTCATGGACGGTGGAACGGTGGAAGGAACATTCATCACGCCAGCAGAACCAACCGACCTCAACCTACATTGCTCACTTCCACAGCACCAGCAGAAAGGAATGAACGGAACAGTATCAGTGGTTGACCCAAGCAGCGGATTCTTCAGCTGGCTCGGCAACCTCTTCTAAACTTACCTCCCTGGTTTTCTACCTCTTTTTATTTAGTTCTTGACTCACAATTACTGTCCGTGACACACATACAGGACGCGGTACACGGCTACATCAAACTGAGCGAAGAGGAGAAAGAACTGATAGACACACCTCAGATGCAGAGACTGAGACGGATAAGACAGCTAGGACTCTCCTCACTTGTGTACCCAAGCGCAACACATACCCGTTTCCAGCACAGCCTCGGAGTCATGCATATGGCCGGAAAGTTCGCAGAATCACTCGGCCTGAACGACGAAAGAAGAAAAGAGCTCAGAATCGCCGGACTTCTCCATGATACAGGACACGGACCATTCAGCCACGCATCAGAAAAGGTGGCGGAAGAACATGGTATCTCACATGAGGAACTTTCATGCAGAAAGATAGAGGAACTGGGCGACAGGTTCGAGGTCAGCACGGAAAGAGTACTGAAAATCATAAACGGAGAACTGGAGATAGGACAGATAGTAGCAGGAGATATCGACGCAGACAGAATGGATTACCTACAGAGAGACGCACACGGTACAGGAGTCGAACACGGAAACATCGATGCAGCAACCATAATCAGGCTGGCCGAGATCGATTCCCGCAGAGTCGTCTTCGATCACAAAGCCATCCAGTCACTGGAATCACTTCTTACAGCCCGTTTCCACATGATGAAATCCGTCTACACCCACAAGACTTCCGCAATCGCAGAAAAGATGCTGGAAAGAAGCCTCCAGAGCTACCTCGATCAGGGACATCAACTGGAGGAAATGATGCAGAAAGATGACTACCAGATGCATGTAGCACTTCAGAACGCGGAAAAACCTGCCTCCAACATATACAGCAAGATCACAGACAGGAACCTGTACAAACAAGCCTTGAGGAAAGATATACACCAGATAGACCGTGAAAAACTGATGGAGCTAGAACAGGTCGATGAGAAGGAACTTGAGGAAAAGATAAGTAACGAAACAGGTCTAGACAAATCAAAGGTACTGGTTAACACTCCGTGGACGCCGGACAGCAAGATGCGGAACATCAAGATCAAGAAGAACGGAGAGGTAAATAATATAGAAGAATACACACCTCTGCCGAAGGCTTTGAGCGAGGCAGAATGGAATCTCGTGCATTTCTCTGTTTACACGCCTGAAAAGCATGTAGAAAAGGTAAGAGAAGCAGCTGAGAAACTGATATGATGAAAGCAGACAAAGAGTTCATCAAAAAATATCTGAAAGTCTATTCGGATACACAGGGACTGCTACCTGAACGGATGGAGGAGTTCCGAGAATGGTACCAAGATCAGGGAAATCTGACAAGAGACCAGCTGTACGAGATAGCTTATGAATCCAGCACCAGAAGCGCCTACCATGTAAACAAGAACCCCATAGATCGGTGCAGAGAAGTAACTGAAAATGTGAGAAAGGTTGAAGGCGATTTCTCAAAGATCGCGTTGATCACAGAGCTGAAAGGATTCAAAGCCCCGACAGCCTCATGCGTACTGACAGCACTTGATCCTGAAAGACATGCGGTCGTTGATACTCGTGTATGGGCTTCTCTGGAACGACTCGGTTATCTTGAAGGAAGGAAAGAAACCTTTGACGCAGACGATTATGTAGAAATGATTGAACCTATTCGGGAGATAGCTGAAGAAACAGGATACACCCCCGAAAAAGTAGGTTACGCACTTTTCGCCCACGATTTCGATGTCCGTGAAGGCACTCTACACTGAAAATGGTCTGAAATCGTCCAGGAACTCGCCGGCCTGATTGTTCTCCAGGCTGTTGTCCATCTTCAACGATCTGTATTGATCCATGCCGAATGGTAGTGGAAGGTACTCTGCAACTTTCAACCCGTTTTTCGTTGTGAACTCCGGTGCAATGAAAACCTTCTTACCAGGGTACTTCCTCTTAACAAGTTGTTTCAGTGTTAGGGCTTGTTCTCCGCCGATATCGTAGACTCCTCTTGAGCCTTTTTCAACTGCCTCTGCGAATATATCTGCTACATCGTCCACCGCAATCGGCTGGAACTTCGGGTTGGCGGGGAGAACAGCTACAGGCAGGTTCCGCAACCTTCTCATCAGGTTGTCAAGTTCGCCGCCGTGTCCCAAGACCAGGGAGGGACGGAACACACAGGTCCTCAGATCAGAGTCAGTCACAAGCTTCTCTCCCTCACCTTTGGTTCTAAGGTACTCCGTTTCCGCATCCGGCGAAGCTCCATACGCACTCATATGTACAAGTTGATCTACATCGGCTCGGAGAGCCTCATCCACAATATTCTGTACACCTTCAACATGAATCTCCTCATAGCTTACACCAGAGGGTTCGAATAAAGGGCTTAAACCGGCCAGGTTCACGACTTTGTCGAAGTCATCGAAGTTCAGGGAGCCGTGGTAAAGTATATCAGTTATCTCAGTTTCAACATCGGAATTCAGTTTGGTTGTCCCATCTCCGCTTGGAGAGCCGGCAGTCACTTTGAATCCTTTCTCATCCAGCCGGTTGCATACACGCGTACCTATGAAACCGGTTCCTCCGATCACAAGAACATTTTCAGTCATTTTATACAGGGCTGTATCTTCCTTTCAGTTCGGTTTTCTCCAGTACATGGTCTTCCATCTCTTCCTCAACCCGTTTACGGGGTACATCCTGTGCCAGACCTAATTCGGTATCCAGTGCGTAGAGTCGGAAGATGTAAGTGTGCTCGCCGTCCGGTGGATTCGGTCCGCCGTAACCTGTCTCCCCGTAGTCGTTTTCTCCTTCAGTACCTGGAGCAGAATCCTCCTCTATAACCTCGGTTTCAGGATCTATATCGAAGAGAACCCAGTGATCCCAGATCTTTCCAGCAGGACCTAAAGCGTCAGGATCATCAACTATCAGAACAAGCGATTCCGCATCCTCAGGTACTCCTGAGATACGGAGCTCAGGGTTTACATTATCTCTTTGATATCCATACTTCTCAGGTATCTCTCCATCATCCTCGAAAACCGGGCTTACAAGCTTCATACAACTAAATTACCATTCCGACAGGTTAAATCTTTCCCAGAACCCAATCCAACTTGAATATGGTTTAAAAGACTTCACATCAACACTCTACAATACCAAGACAGGCGGGATGGTGTAGTGGACTATCATTGGCCGTTTGGGACGGCCAGACCCCGGTTCAAATCCGGGTCCTGCCATGTTATGTTTCTAATTTGAATTCTTAGTAGAGGTTTAATCGGGTTTTTATCACTTGATAAGTTATTTGGTGGAATGTGAAGAGACGCCAGTATTTAGGTTTGACGGCTGCTGGTCTTACCGGATTTGGTGCGAATTTATACCTGAGTAATCGTCAGAAGAAGTTAGATAACCCGCTAGGTATCTCGGATGAACGGCTTGAAAGCGGAGATTTCTGGACTATATCTGTTATACCGGATACACAGAACTATTCTACCGATGATGACCATATACAGCATTTGAGTAATCAGGCTGAGTGGATCGCCGAGAACAAAGATAGATACAATATACTCTTCGCCACACATGAAGGCGACTTGGTTAACGACGGCTCAGATATAGAGCAGTGGGAAAGAATCGAGTCTGCTCTGGAGCCAATACATGGAGAGGTACCTTACAGCGTTGTTCCAGGTAATCATGACTGGAAAAGCACCTACGACAAGTCTTCAGGTATTGATGAGTACCTTGAGCGTTTCGGAGATCAGCGTTTCAAGGATATGGAGTGGTATGATGATTCAGGGCCTCATGGACTAAGTCATGCACAGATCTTTCCTACGGATAGAGGCGACTTCCTGCATCTAGGCCTGGAGTGGGAACCACGGGATGAAGTCCTGGACTGGGCGGATCAGAAAGTTGAAGAGTACGGTTTGCCTACGCTGGTTACGACTCATTCTCATCTTCATAAAGGTGTACTGGACAAGAGCAGGATGGAAGATGTGAAAGAGGAAAATGGACAAGGTAACCATGCTGAACAGGTTTTTCAGGAACTTGTCTATCCTAATGAGGAGGTTTTCATGGTTCTATCAGGTCATAGTTTCGGAGGCTTACTGCCTAGGAACCGCGGTGAACACCATCAGATAAGTGAAAATTCCGAAGATGAACCGGTCTATGAGATGCTGGCTGACTTCCAGGATAGAGAAAACGGCGGTAACGGATGGATGCGGAATATAACTTTCTTGCCGGAAGATAACGGGTATGATAGGATTGCTGTCAGTACTTACTCGCCTTCGACAGGTATGAATCAGGTCGGAGCACCAAGCGATTTCTACTTCCAGCTTGACTTCGATGAACGGTTCTAACAAAAATTAGATCAGTATCTGGTTTTCTTACCCGTACAGGTTTCTGATAGCCTTTTCGCAGTGTTTTATCCACTTTTCTCTTGAGATTCCTGGCAGATCTGATAACTGGATGTCCTCGTTCTCGGTTAGTTCTTTTACTGTTTGATAGGCGATTGTGTATCCTTCAGCGTTAGGGTATCTTTCTCCGCCGGAGACAAACATCTGTTTTGACAGGTCTTCTGCTTCATCCGGCCACTGTCTGTTTGTTTCCAGGTCTTCTATTATCTGTTTTGGGTCGGCTTCTATCTGTGAATGTTCTTCTATTCTCCAGGGCGGTCTGTAACCGTAGTTCTTCTCTTCGGATACCTTAGAAGCAAAGTTTTCGGCATGCCCTTCAAACCTGATACTGTAATACTGGTCTCTGCCAGGATTATCTTCCCCCTGATAGAACACCTGATGACCTACTTCGTGTACGAGCATGTCTTTGAACCGGTTTTTCCAGTCATCAAACTCTGTTACGCCTCTGACAAATATCATTTTTCTATCGGCGCCACGCATCCCTTCACGAAGTGAAAGGCCCATGAAGTAGTATGCCGGATCGACATCTTCATCGAACTCAGATTTATCGGTGATAGCAGTTATTATATTGAAGTCAGGTTCAAGTCCGTGAACAGATTTGATGTCATCTAAAGCTTCACTCACTGCCTTCTTTAGCTTCTCGAAATCTTCTCTGGGTTCAAGATGAATCTCATCGGTAACTAGTTCTCCGTGCTTATCTTCATTGTACCGTTTGATTTCCATAGCTGATTGTAGAAACCTGCTGAAATATTAAATTTACACTGTATAACTTAGTGTTCGATTTCTTCTAGTTCCCAGTTGGCTGTTTCGCCGTTCTCTACATATGCTTCGGCCTGGTATTCCTTGCCTGATTTCTTGTCGTGGATGTAGAAGCTATAATTTTTGACTCCGTGATCTGTTATTTTTATTTCTGTTACCTCGCATTTCCAGCGGGAGCCGTTCCTCTCCATATCCAGGGTTTTCGCTGTTTCTCTGCATAGGGAGGTTAGTTCGCTTCTGATCTGTGGCTTGTCCATACTCCAAGAGTTCATAGTTACTCATTGATAGTAACTGTTAAATTTATTGGGGGAACATGGCGACGACCGACAAATACATTTTGCGCTCTAAAATCATTTTAACGCATTCTTGAAAATTTTGAAAACTTATCAGAAATTTTTCAACATTAAAAATTATCAAAACCTTATTTGAGAAAGTTCATTACTTCTTTGTATATCAAAAATATAATTAAACGCAGAGAGGGTGAGATAGCTCCAAGAAACTCCTTTGAAAACTTCAATCTTGGTTTTACCCAGTAATTTTTATTTAGAGTTGACTAATGAGGCTCTATGGCAGAAAGAGTTTATGATGATAGCGAGTACACCTGGTCCTACAGGATCGAAGGCGATACCGCTATCTTCAATATGGAGGGATGGCAGGGATTTGAAGATGAAGAGCTGAAGAGCGCTACTGAGGCATATAGAAAAGTAGTGAGCCAAGATGATATCAAAGCTAATGTAACTATACTAACTGATGCACAGGCAATTCCGCCTGAACAGCAGGAGTTCATCGGAGACCAGTGGGCTGAGAATATTAACTATGTAGAGGTCAAGCGATGCGCATTTGTATCTGATGGACCGATAGGATTAACTATCAAGGCCAATGTTCTTGATAAAGTGGAGGAGGCGGAAGTAGAGAATTTTAAGGACTTCGAGGATGCGAAAGATTGGGCTGACGAAGCCTGATCAATCCTATTTTTTCTTCCTTAATTTCTAGTTCTATTATAAAGGTGAAGGGTTAATGTAGTATTATAAGGAGGTGTTTTTAGTTTATGAAAGGTACAGTAAAGTTCTTCCACGATCAGAAGCGATACGGATTTATCGAAACTGAAGAAATGGACGACGATGTATTCTTCCACGAAGATGATCAGGGAGAAGACTTCGAAGTCGAAGAAGGAGACGAAGTAGAATTCGATCAGGAAGAAGGAGACAGAGGACCAAAGGCAGTAGATATCACAGAAGCTTAAAAACTTCTGCGTTATCCGACCCTAAGCGACAATTTTTTCACACATATTCTCTTTTCAATATTAATTTTTCTCAAATACTAAAAATAAATGAAGACGATTACTCGTCCAGTGAATCCAGTTGATCTCTCAGCTCTTGGAAATTAGGCAAGTTCTCAGGATTATCCATAACTTCGCTGTAAACGATTTCGCCATCTTTGACGATGAACACTGATCTCTTAGCAAGACCATTATAACCGATATCCATCATATCCGTACGAATCCCGTACTTCTCGATAATCTCCTTGTTGTTATCGCTGACAAGAGGAAAGTTCAGCTCGTTCTGTCTCCGGAACTCGTCCAGAGCAAACGGAGAATCAACACTGATACCTATCACATCAGCACCCATGCTCTCAAGGTTATCCATCGCGTCACGGAACTTACACATCTCCTCGGTACAAACCTCTGTGAAAGCACCGGGGAAGAAAGCTAGAACGGTAGTTCCTTCACCTTCAAAATGATACTCCTTGATTTCATCTTCGGTTACGATAGGCGCGGTGAACTCTACTTCAATCTCGTTATCCATAAACACAAAATGTGAAACCTAGGTTAATATATCAACCAGTCAAGTTCTCTACTTCACAGGTCGCTTCCCGCATACCGTTATCAGAATAGATCTGGAAACTATTCGTCCCATTAACAAGTAGCCTTGGCGGCAGGAATACTTCAAACGGCTTGTAAGCAGATATGTCGAATGTCTCATTATAACCACCGACAGTAACAGTCAAATCACCTAGATCCTCCATCAGAAGCAGATCCATATTAGGCTCCGCCGTATTACAGTTAGTATCAGTTACCATATCAACTTGAGGCTCAGCACTTCCTTCAAAGCTTTCATTCACAGACTCTGCCTCTATCTCCATAAGCTGAACCTGGGTTATGCTGTTGTTCTCTCCCATTATCTCTCCTCTGATATTCATGTCTCTAACATAGCCTTCCTCACTGTCAAGACATGTACCAATGTTCGGACTCCAAGTTATGTTCTGAGCTCCGGGCACAGCTGTTTTCCTGACACTGTAATTGAACTGGTAGCACTGTTCTGTGGTATTAACGATTCTGCCTTTGGAATCACTGTACTGTATAGCCAGATCGATCAATCCGTAGAAGAAGTCGGTCTTTGAGTCTTCGAGTTCACATTCAAAGTAATCTATGCTTCCCTGAACCTGGTTACAGCTCAGAGTCTGATCCGATGTCAAGAAGCTTACATTCCTGTACTCCGTGCCGTTTCTCTCATACCTTATTATATTCTTGTATCTGTCACCATCTGAGTAAGCTTCGAAAGAACTATAATCATATCTTGCAGGCATCAAGCTTTGATTGAAGTCAACAGTATAGTTAACCTGATACGAGGACTGGTTAGCCTTCTCCCTCACATCTTTGATCGTCTCTTCCTGACCTGGTAACAGGAAAAACACTGCGGCAGCCAGAAGCAAGATAACACCGACGGCTACCATAACGGATTTTTGCCTATCCATAAACCTGTTATCTTTACGGCGGCATTAATAGTTAATTCATAAATTTTCCATGAGGAAACAGCTGACCGGTTTTATATTTTTAAGTCCCCAATAATACGGTAAAGAATGCATAAAACCGTTATTCTGGCGCTGGCAACTCTAATCTTAATGGCTCCGGCTGCTTCCCTACAGGCAGAACTATTCCCTGTAGACCGTGTAGCAAATGAACACAAGGCCGGACAGTACATACTCCAGGTCACGAATGACGAAGAGGAACCGGTTTCCGTAAGGGTGAAGACTCAGAGCCAGTGCAGCGACTGCCTGTATGTACCGGACTCTTACATCCAGCTTCAGCCTAATACTTCTGAGAACACAACTGTTAACCTGTACGGCGATCAAGACATACCGGCCGGAAGATACGGATTCCAGATATTTGTCAGCGAGATAGGAACAAGCAGAAACATCAAGATCTCCGATTACTACCTGATCGAACGAAGCTATAGCCTGATATTCTCCTCATTCAACAAAGATAAAGAAGTCTACATGCCCGGAGACAAGGTAAAAACAAGTGTACAGGTCAAGAACATCGGAGGGCAGACAATAGACGATTACAGCATAAACTCAACTCTCTTCAATCAGACAAAGAATGTAGAAGGACTTGAAATAATAAATAGAGCGGAAAGAAGCTACGACTTCAGTTTCCAGGTACCAAAGGATATGAAGCCAGGTACAGAGATCCTTGAAACAGATATCTACAGGAACGGAAACCTGGAATCAAGCATATCCAGATCGATTGAAGTAGGTTCTTCCGAACGAGTCGAAGTGACAGAGGAAACCGTTAACCGCGTAGTAACCATGACTCGTACCCTGAAGGTCAACAACACAGGAAATGTAAATACGAGCACGGAACTCACTCAGCAGGTGCCAGGTTATCTCACACCTTTCACAAACTACAGCCCGGAACCGGATAATATAACATCACAGAACGATTCAACAGTCATATCATGGAATATTGAAACCTCTCCAGGCCAGCAGAAAACAGTAAGCTATACCGTCAATTACTGGGTGCCTCTACTGATTCTAGCAGGTCTGACATCGCTACTGGTCATGTACAAACGGTTCAATCAGGATGTAAGCTTCGAGAAACATGTCGCAAAGTCGAAAGATGGAGAAATCACTATCAACATAGAGATAGAGAACAACTCAAGTCAGGCTATTGAGGGACTTAAAGTGAAGGATTTCATACCTAACATAGCAGAAGTAGAGAAAACCTTCGAGTTCGCCAAGCCGTCTATCAGAACCAAGAACGAAGGAACAGAACTTACATGGGATCTAGATGTACTCGAACCCGGTGACCAGAGAGTTCTAGAATACAAGATACGGCCACGGATTGAGGTAGAAGGAGAGGTAACACTTCCGGGCGCTGAACTACTGAAAGACGGAGAACAGGATAAGAAGACCAAAGAACTCGATACGGACTTTCACCCATAAATTATGAATAAAAAATAAAGAGAAAGATTTTACGCATTTTTATTCTTCAGGCTTCCAGAAACGGTAGAAACCGTACGATGATATGATGAAGTACATGAAAGCTCCTACATGGAAGAATCCTGCCCACCATGCACCGCTCAGACCAGCCCAGGCCGGTCCAAGAGGATTCTGATTGATTAATCCTATGACATGCCAGACTGTATGCGGTACATAGGTGATCATGAACAGGAAGAAGCCGAGGCCAACCAGTTCAAGGTTCCTGGCGATCTCTCCTCCGTAAAGATCTCTACCTCTGTAGATAGCTACAAGCGCTGCCAGAACTGCCAGTCCGGAGGCAGCTGTTGCAGCAAGTATAATCATCACTATAGTCATCTGGCTCTGTATACCCATAGCGGCTAGGGCTGCAAACAGTGGTATCAGTGCGGCGCCTGCGATTATCATCTGGTCAGTTCGTTCCATATTCATTCTTCATCACCTACTTCTTGTGTTCCGAGTTTCCAGAAAAGGTAGAATCCGTAGGTTGTCACGATAAACATTCCTAGGATTCCCAGGCTGAGCAGAGTTGACCAGAAAGCTGGTGTTACGCCCCATGAAGGGAAACCGGCCGCGAAGTAGTTAGCCCATGCTAGCCATAGAATTCCCAAGGCGCCTACTCCAGTGCCTATCACTTCTAGGTTTCTTCCTACCTGTCCGCCGTACCTGTCTCTTCCTAGGTAAACCATTACAAGTCCGAACAGTAGGACAGGTCCGGGAAGGTAGAATGTCGCATCATGGATGCTTAGAAGCGTGCTTCCCTGAAAGTACTCCATCAGGAAACCTGAGAGAACAGAGATTACTAAACTCGCAAATACTACATAGTAATCCTTTCTCTCAAGGTGTAATGACATAACTAGTTAACAAGCCGAAATTCTTAGATATAAAATTTAATCGAAAAAAAAAGGGTTCAGACCATCCAGAATCGCTGGAACAGCAAACCCTAATAAAGATTACAGTGGATAAAATACTCTGTAAGTCACTTAGTGTTTTTAGCCCGGCTTAGCTCAGGCTGGCAGAGCGGTCGACTGTAGATCGACTTGTCCCAGGTTCAAATCCTGGAGCCGGGACTACCTTCAATCTCAAGTTTTCTGTAAACAAGATTAGTCGTAGAAAACTTCCTGAAGCAGCTTATCTACATCCATATACTCCTCAAGAACATTTCTTCTCTCCTGTGCAGTAGCCAGAGTACTTTCAAAAGACTCCTCGGTATCCTGGATACTATGATCTATGAAACAGTTCAGTGTACGCTTATCACGACTGGAAAGATTCTTGCCGTACTTCTCCGCAGCTCTACCACCAAGAATCAATCCAGGTTCATCTCTACCTATCATCCGAAGTAACTTTTTCCTCCACTCAGATTTCTGCTTGTAGATGAATGAGTCTATATCTCTTTCAGGGTAGTTCAGGAATTCTCCGAACCTGCGGTGATACTCATCACTCATACCCTTCCGGAAAGAAACTATCTTCTCAACTTCCTCCAAACTTGATTCACTGTGATCCAAGAAAATGTTACAGATTATTGATGCCTCGGTGAACTTCTCCATCTCGGACTTCGCGTCCTCATCATTTATCATTGATGAAATGCTGTGAACAGTAGATTCCTCTCTTTCAAGACTGTGATCGATGTAGCAATTGACTCCGTACCTGTTCACCAGTTCAGTAAAACTTTCAAGTTTTTCTCTATTATCGAAGTATCCTTCTAGCTGCACGGAATCTCTGGCACCGGTCAACGCCAAGATCACGAGGAACTGATCACTCAAGATGATGGAATCTGAAAAGTTCTCACGGAAACCTTCGAGCACTTCCTCCGAAGGCTTCTCTTTCTGCTTTGAAATGTACTCTTCCACTTCCTCCGTCATCTCAAATACATATCAGGTCTCACAGTGTTTAAAGACAGGTAATTCAGAGATCCTGTCTCAGGAACACTCCGTAAGCAGCGGTCAGCACCATGAACAACTGGCTTACTAGATAGATCAGGTATCCGATCGAGGATGAAAAGCTTTCGGCGAATGTCGGCTCCAATCCTTCTTCACTTGACTCATAGCTGGTACCAGACATGGCGCCAACGAAGTTGCTGTAGCTTGTTGCAGGTGAGATACGGGACACTGTGGAACGGAACTGCTCCCGCTTTGCCTCAACCTCCGCTCTCTGTTCCTCATAGCTCGGACCGCTACCACCGCCCATGCCAGGTTCTACGGTAACTTCATCTGTACCTTCTGAGGAAACTCTAGCACCGCTTGATACACCTCTTTGTGGTCCGGGTAGTGGTTCTGGTCCGCCCTGACTGTTCTCAGGGTTGAACTTGTATATCTGGTTTGCTGCGATACCGGCTATGAAAGGCGTCCCTATGAAAGCGACCAGCAGGATTGCACCGACTCCCAGCGCTCTCCAACGGGATTTAAATAGTGTTGAAAGCAGGGTTCCAAGCGCCAGGAAGAATGTGATATATATCACGGTTCCCAGCCATATCATGGCTAGTCTTGAAATTGTTTCCAGTCCCGGTATTATCCCCAGCATGTAAACTGCCAGTCCTGAGGATATGCTGAAAGCCGTAAGTATCGATACCGCTACTGTGAAGGTTCCTGCAATCAGCTTACCGTTAATTATCTCATCTCTGTATACAGGGTAGGAAAGCAAGAGTTCTATGGTTCCTTCCTCTCGTTCACCTGAGATATAGTCGTAGCTAAGCAGCAGTCCAAGTATTCCGGCTGTCAGAGGCATGTTGAAGCTGAATAATGGTATGAATACATCGATAAGCCCAGGTTTTTCTGGTGCCGGTCCGTAACTGCTTCCTCCTCCGGCATATCTCTCCATCTGTGTCTGATAGCTTTGAATTCCTATGTAAACCGAGGCCAAGGATAGAACTATGAAAAGTCCAAGAACCATGAGGAACCGTCTGCTGGAGAATATATCTCGCATCTCCTTTCTTGCTATATCCCATTTATCTCCCATTGCTTAGGCACCTCCTGTCAGTTCCAGATAAGTTGATTCAAGAGTTGACTCACTTAGATCAAAGCTTTTGATATCAGCATCATCCTCAACTAGCTCTTCAAGTATCTTAGAACGGTCCAGATCAGATCTTACTCTGAAACTATCTCCCGATCTCTCGAAATCAGTATCTAGCTGTTTAAGTGTTTTTTCGGCTGCATCAGGGTTACCTGCCTCTATCTCGATGTGTATACCGGTTCCTGCCTGTTTCCCAAGCTCTTCTTTCGTTCCTGAGACCTCAATTACTCCTCCGGTCAGTATTCCGAAGCGGTCACACAGGTCTGATATTTCTCCGGTTATATGTGATGATATTATGACTGTCATGTTCTCCTCTCGGTTGATTTTCTCCACATGTCGCCTGAACTTGTTCTTTCCTTCAGGGTCCAGACCGGTGGTAGGTTCATCGTATATAGCGATCTTCGGCTCCTTGATTAGTGACTGAGCGATTCCCAGTCTCTTCTTCATACCGGTTGAGAACTTCCCGACCTTTCTATCTGCGTCGTCCTGAAGATCTACCAGTTCAAGTAAACTGTCTATATCAGGTTCTTTATCCGCCAGTTCAGAGAAGTATTCCAGGTTTTCCCGTGCAGTTTTTCCGTCGTAGAAGCTGATATCGGAGGGAAGGTAGCCTATCTCTCTTTTGATCTCTTTTCCTTGGTCATGGTCCTTTCCATCTATACGGATTGTTCCTGCGTCCGGTTTCAGAAGCCCGAGAATGGTCTGGAACAGAGTGGTTTTTCCTGCTCCGTTCGGACCGAGGATACCGTATATCTCACCTTCCTCGACCTTCAGGTCAACTCCTTTCAATACTTCATGGCTTCCGTAGCTTTTCTTGACACCTTCAAGTTCCATCATCGGCATCGGGAATCACCTCCTGCCGAACCTCCAGTAAACCAGAATCAAGGCTAGCAGGCTGACCACCATCAGTACGATTCCGATGTACCGCAGACCACTTTTCTCCGAAATATTGACTCTGATCTGCTGCGGTTCATCCAGCCCTACCTGATCGCTTGAAGCACTTACATCCACGAAGAAGTCTCCCTGCTGTGCATCACTCGGCGGTGTAATGGTCAATGTAGTTCTACCTGAACGGTACTGGTCCAGGGTTCCGTGGTTTTTCGGTGTAAGCTCTGTTTCCCATCCTTCAGGGCCTTCGACACTTATCTCTACATTCTCAAGCACAACCCTTCCACTGTTCCGAACTGTTACAGGTACGGATAGTTCTTCACCAGGGTTGGTCCGTGCGTACTGTTCATTGAGACTTAGATCAATCCGTGGCTCCCCTCTTTCCTGTGACTCTTTTTCAAGAACTGAGAGAAGAACTTTATCTGAGGCTGTACTCCTGTTTTCAGCCAGTACTTCTACCTCTCTGAGTCCGATAGAAGTGTTTTCAGCTACATTCAGTTCAACATTAAGGTTTCTGGATTCGCCATACGGTACGAATACCTGTGAAACATTGTAGCCCTGGTATGTGAAGCTTGAGCTGATTCCTTCGCCCGTATTTGAGAGCTGGAAGGTCTGATTGACTACTCCTGTATTTTCGATTTCCACACCGAAACTTACGCTTCCTCCCTGGTCGACAAGCACTCTCTGAGGGTTGTCTGCTTTAAGTGATGCGTCTGAGAATATATCGCTGTCGGCTTCCGCCTGGATACGGATGTACTCTCCTCTGTAACTGTTTGAGTATTCTGTTATACTGTAGGAAAGGTTTTCATCAAGTCTGTATGTTTCTCCTGTAGTGTTTTCGATTTCCTCTCCGATCAACTGTTTGGTTATCAGTGTGCCGCCGTTCTGTTTGACAACTCCAGTCTGGAATATTCCTTTGTTGTTATCTCCTTCATAGAACCTGAATTCGTAGCCACCCAGCTGTATCTGGTTACCTGCATCAAGTTTGAAACTTTGACTATAATTTTCCGAGGCCTGTACAGCACCAGTGAAAACCGTTAAGATTACGAAAAAAACCGCAAGTCGTTTTATCATATGTAGGAAATCACTGATGATGATTTAAAAATGATTATAAGCTGTTCGAAAAAATACGAACCAACCCTTCTGAATCAGTTTGAAATGAAATAAAACCGTTGCCATACCACAATTCTAAATATGGATTTCAAAAACCGCTACCAGGACTTCTTTGAGGAACTTAACAAAGAATACATGGATGAGGAAAGATTTGTTCCAGCTGTAGGACCTGAAGATGCTGAATACATGCTCATAGGAGAAGCACCAGGAGCTAACGAAGTCGAGGAAGGAGAACCTTTCGTAGGAAGAGCAGGAGAAAAGATGAATGATATACTCGATGATATCGATATGCAGCGATCCGACCTCTACATAACCAACCTGGTAAAGATCAGGCCGCCAGACAACAGAGATCCAAAGAAAGACGAGATTGAAGCCTGGGCACCGCTACTTGAGAAAGAAATCGAGAAGGTGGAACCGGACATCATAATTACATTAGGTAACTTCCCGAGCAAATACATGCTGGATACATCTAAAGGAATCAGCAAGATACACGGACGAACATTCACTAGGGAAGGTCAGAAGATCATGCCGGTGTACCATCCTGCTGCAACACTTTACGATAGATCCAAAACACCAGAACTTGAGAAAGACCTGCGGAAAGCGTTTGGTAAGGAGGATACAGGTCAGAGAAAATTAGGTAACTTCTAAAAGAAAATGAAACGATACAAACCGATAATCGACAACTGGGAGAAATTCAAGAAGTACGGTGATAAGCATCAGCAGCCAGCAGTCAGGAAAAACCCGTTGAAAGCAGGAGAAGATTTTGAAGAAAAACTCGGGAAACACTTCGAATTCGAACAGACCGACTGGAACCAGAATGTCTACCGTGTAGATACGGAGAAACCTGGAAAATCACGGCTCCAGTGGAGAGGCGACTACTATGTACAGGAAGAATCAGCAGCACTACCTGTAGACATCTTGGATCCTCAGCCCGGTGAAACCGTACTTGACATGTGTTCGGCGCCCGGCGGTAAAACCACGCAGATGGCAGCAAAGACAGACAACGCCGCGGAGATAATAGCGAATGATGATTCCCGGAACAGGATACAGAGCCTTCAGATGAACCTTTACAGAACAGGGTCCGCAGCCGTCACAGTCACCAACTATGATGGAAGACACCTTCCCGAGGACAGAAAATACGACAGGATACTTCTAGACGCGCCATGTACAGGAGAAGGCGACCGTTACAGGAAAACATTCGAATCAGCGAACGAAGGAGAGATCGCGGAACTAAGCCAGCTCCAGAAAGAACTCATAGAAAAAGCAGCCAAACTACTGAAAGACGAAGGAGCACTTGTATACAGCACCTGCACCATAAACCCGGCTGAAAACGAAGAAGTCGTCAAACACGCCATCCAAAACACGGAACTAAGTACTGAATCAATAGAATCGGATATAGAGCATGTAAGAGGGGTTGAAAGCTTTGAAGAAAATGAATATGGCGATGAGATGAAGGATACTGTTCGTGTATATCCTCATCATTTCAATTCAGGGGTGATATTCGTTGCCAAACTCACAAAATGAAGCATACGAATATCTGGAGGAAAGGTTTGGTGTCACCAGAGAAGACTTGGAGCCGCTAGAACTCCGGAAGATCAATGGAGACTTCTGGCTGGCACCTGAAGAAAACGATCTTCAGGCAGAAACCGCTGGTATAAGGGCTTTGAGATCCAGTGAGAGAGGTTTCAAACCCACGACCTACTTTCTTCAACTACTTGGTGACAGGATATCCAAAAATGCGGTAGAGCTTTCAGATGAAGAGTACAGTACTATTCTGGACCGTGAAATGATTGAGAAGACAGGTCTAGAGAAAGGCTATGTCGCATTGATCTATGAAGGAGATGTTATCGGATGCGGTTTCTTCAAGAACGAACTGGTGTCTACACGGATCTCGAAGGCCCGTACCAAGCACTTGGTTGATATTCTAGATATGTGAACTGCTACCCGTCAAACGATCGTAGATTAACTCCAGTGCGTAGATCGCGATCAGAAATACGGATAACTGAAGTGCAAGCACATTCTGATCCGCTGCCAGTGTGAAAACATCGCTTTTGTTATAGCCCAGGTTGTTGTAGAGAACGAAACTGACATAACTCAGTACAATCACTGTGAGAAGATCAATAAGTGTTGATTTCTCAAGTTTCTCTCCCAGAGAGTTCCCTACACCGGACATAACTAACCATTAGACCTCAAATGAAATAAAAAATACGGGTGACAGAAACGGACCCCAAAATCTGAGCACATTTAGGTATATAAAATTTACACCCATTCTTTGTGTATACTGGCGGCCAGAGCGAGGGGGCAACACCCGTACCCATTCCGAACACGGAAGTAAAGTCCCTCAGCGATCTGGTCAGTACTGCCTTTTGGCGGGAGACCCAGGACGCTGCCAGACTATTTTTCCCTTTCGTTTTCAACTTCTGCAGATTACTTTGAATTACAGAGTACATTTTTAGACTTGAATAATAGAAAGAAAATGAAGTAGGAGCTCCAGCCTTGTTTACAGCTGGGTGTGTTCTCCGAGAACTGCGTCGTTAAGCTCTGTGTTCGAGATCTCTACATCTCTATCGACTATGGAGCTTCTGACCTCTGAGTCCTCGATATGGGCGTTCGGGAAGACGATAGTGTTCTCCAGACGGGAATCTTTCACTGTAGCTCCTTCCATAACTACTACATTGTCTCCGATACGAGAGTCCTCGACTTCTCCCTTGATCAGGCTGTCACCGAGCAGTGTTCCGGTGGAACCTAGGTAGCCTTCTACTGTTCCGATATCGAACCAGTCTCCTTCAAAGCTGTAGGCGTACATCGGTGTCTTCTTGTGAGCCCACTCGATCAGCCGTCCTGGCTCATCCAGGTACTGATCCGCAGTTACATCCGTCTGCTTGAAATGCTCCTCATACTCATCAAACAGGGATAGCTGGTCCTGCGGGAAGAAGTAGCATGCCGTGGAAGCTAGTGTGCTTGGCGGCTCATCCGGCTTCTCCTTGAATCCTGTGATCTTGGTATCCTCAGTATCCACGATACCAAATCCTGTTGCCTTGGCCTTAGTTCCTACATCGTAAACCACATTTGCAGGCGCGTCCTTCTCCTGAGCGAACCGTACGAATTCGTCGATATCGAAGCTGTAGTAGTTGTCTCCTCCTACTACCAGTAAGTCGTCGTTCAGGTTTTCGGTTTCGATTAGGTTGATTATCGCTCCGATAGTACCGGGTTTTTCTTCCTCACTGTCCTGATTCTCGACTACTACACGGGCGCTATGGCGGTCGTATTCCTGTATATAGTTTTCGAAGTCGTCTGCGAATTTCTCGTTTGTTGAGATTATGATTTCGTCTACTTCTTCGGTCATTCCTTCTATAATGTACTCTATGATCGGTTTCTCGCCGAGCGGAAGAAGAGGTTTAGCACGATTTTTGGTGATAGGCCAGAGACGGGTGGCATGTCCTCCTGCAAGTATAATCGCTTTCATTGATACCAGATAATACAAAGTAATACTTCGGATTTTATATTGATTTTCAACCTGTCTTACTCAGCCAGTCAAGTCCTTCGGCAACTCCGTTTGATATAAGACAGTTCAAACACTAGATTTAGGTAGAGATGGGTACAGTTCTGCATGTTGATATGGACGCGTTCTACGCATCGGTAGAGGCAGAGAGAAGAGATATCGAAGACGAACCGATAGTCGTATGTGTCTACTCGGGAAGAACCGAGGATTCAGGAGCAGTATCAACCTGTAGCTATGATGCAAGGGAACTCGGTATCCATGCCGCGATGCCGATAGTTGAGGCTAAGAGAATAGCGGAGCAATCCGGAAAAAATGTGCATTTCGTAGGTATGGACAAAGAGTTCTACGACCAGTTCTCCGACGATATAAGAGAAAACATACTAGAAGAACATACCGATACCATCGAGAAAGCATCGATCGACGAATTCTACCTGGAACTGGAAACTGACGACTTCAAACAGGCAGAGAAAACTGCGGAAACCATACAGGAGAAAGTTAACTCGGAGTTCGGAGTAACCTGCTCTATCGGCGTAGCGCCCAACAAGCTTGTAGCCAAGATTGCTTCAGACCAGGACAAACCGGAAGGGATTACAGTGGTAGAATCTGAAGAGGTCAGAGGTTTCATGGAGACCTTGGAGATAGGTGATATTCATGGTATCGGCGATAAAACGGTTCAGAAACTGGAGGAACTCGGGATAGAAACGGTTGAGGAGCTGGCGGATTCAGACGCATCAGCTTTGGTCCGTGAGTTCGGAGAAAAGCAAGGTTTGGAGCTGCAGAAGAAGGCTAAAGGCATCGATGAAAGCGAGGTAGAGGACTCGATGCAGAAACAGATAACACGGATTACCACACTGGATCAAAACAGCAGAAGCTTCAACCATATCAGAAAAGTATTCCCAGAACTCGCATCAGATCTCCAGGAAAAAACCGAGAAGCTGAATGTAGACTTTCAGTCGGTCGTGCTTATAGCTATAGATACTGATATGCAGATGCATACTCGTGCAAACAGTTTGAAGACACCGGTTAGAGATCAGCAGATAATCATAGATGAAGGGGAAGAACTACTACAGGACTTCTTGGAGAATTTCGATGGTATGATACGCAGAGTAGGTTTAAGAGTCAAGAACTTGAAGGAGAGGAAAGGTCAGAAATCATTTACAGACTTCACATAGCTTTATTCTGTAGCTAGTGACTTCAGTTTGTCTAGCCCATCGATGCTGAAGTCAGGCTGTACATCACCTTCAACATGTTCGCGGTTTAGCCATGCGGATTTCATGTTGGCTCTGTTCGCTGCTATGACATCTGATTCTGCGTCTCCAACATAGAGGATTGGATCTCTCTTGATCTCAATCTTCGCGATCTCAAGGTGGTTCGGGTTCGGTTTTCGGGCCTGAAGGTCTTCGAAGCTTCTTACGCCCATGTAGAAGTGGAAATATTTCTTTAAACTAAACTCTTCGATTGTGGCTTCGACTGCGTCCTCTGGAGCGTTGCTGATTATACCCATCTTGATATCTTCTTGGTGGAGCTCCTCGATTAACTGTTTGGCGCCGTCGAAAAGCTGGATATCACCGTTCTTAATTCTCTGTCTTCTTTTCAGGGTGGTTTCCTGAGCTACTTCGGTCCAGACCTTTTTCGGACTGAGTCCCAAGTTGTTACAGGCTTTGATGCATTCCTTGTATCCTTGATCTCCCAGGATCGCGCCCAGTGTTTTCTTGTCTATTTTGTCGGCGTCAACGCCTTTGCTTCGGATCACTTTTCTTACTGCATCCCATTTCCACTCATCATCGGTCATGGAGTCGAGAAGGACTCCATCCATATCGAAAACCACTGCGTTGAAGCTCATCTATAACTTCAAATAATTACCCACAAACTTAAACCTGTAACCGCTTACAACGGTACTTCGAACAATATTTCCAGCCTATTGAAAAATATACACTTCAAAAACCAAATATACTCGGTAAATTTTGCCAGCGTGGCGGAGTCTGGTTGAACGCGGCAGATTCGAGATCTGCTGGGACATACCGTCCCTCCCCGGTTCAAATCCGGGCGCTGGCGCTCTAACTTTCTCTAGTTTCTGTAGGGATATCTTTCTTTAAGGAGATTTCTTCAGCTAATTTCTATCGATATCTATAAAATGCTGTAGAATAGTCTTGTTATCTAGATAGCTATTTTTCCGTTACTAATTTTATTATTAAGATAGAATTAATCTGTTTTGATTTAATTAATTTGATTTGAAGACTTGAAATTGTTTATGAAGCCTGTATTGACCGTTAAATATTTAAGAATTACTTGATAAAGTTGTTACTGCAAGGTGGCTAAAAATGAATGGGGAATTTGACAACGGTGAAATGGACTTTGACGATGTATCCGAAACCCTGGAAGAAGAGGAAAATGATGGAATAGTCTCCCGAGCAAAAGAGGTAGGAGAGGAGATCTACGACTTCGCATCAGAAGCAGTCGGCCCATCAACTGCAGTGACAGTGCCTGTAGGAGCAGGTGCAGCAGCACTGACAAACCAGCCAATAGAAGTAGGAGCAGGAGCAGGAGTATCAGCATCCCTACTATACGAGGCAGCTAAACACCAGAAGGAAACCAACCGAGACTTCGACCTGGAAGATGGAGCATTCCTCGGAGGACTAACAGCGATGGGCCCGGTTGGAGGATACGCAGCATCAAAAAGAGATGAAATCGCAGAATACGCAGGTGAAGGTGTAGATACAGCGATCGACGCTGGACAGTCAGCTTACCAGACAGCTACAGAGGCAGGTGCTCAGGCAGCAAACTATGTGATGGCGGAAGGACCACAGTTAGCGAATGAAGCAGTTGCCTCAGCTGGAGATGCAGCAGTCGGTGTAGGAGCAGGACTAGCAACCATCATGGGAGGAGCACTCGCCTATGGAAAGGCAAAGCAAGAGTTAACTGAAGATAGAGACTGGGAGATGGATGAGGAATACTAGTTATTTCCCCTTCTTTATTCCCACATTTCTATGAAGTTGTCTA
This sequence comes from Candidatus Nanohaloarchaea archaeon, assembly GCA_041640035.1. GTDB lineage: Archaea > Nanohalarchaeota > Nanosalinia > Nanosalinales > Nanosalinaceae > JBEQAZ01. Next base: position 139,316 of record JBEQBC010000001.1, read on the forward strand.
CACGGTCTTCGAGTATGTCTGATGCGTATCTCCTGAATTTATTCGTTGTGCTTTCATCTACCTCGTACTGGTCTTTTTCTATAAGTCCGCTATCTTCTAGTACATCGAGGTGGGCGGATACGGTGGCAGGTGATTTGCCAACTTTATCTGATATTTCTGTTAGTTTTGAGTTCTGCTGGAGGTAGTAAAGTATTTCTCCTCGTGGTGAGTGGTTTAGCGCTGCCAGCAGGTTGCGGTCTTCTTCATCGGTTTCTTGTGGGTAGAATCTTCTGTAGCCGCGGATTTTCTCTTCCTCGATGTTGTCAAGGTTTCGGATGTGGTGGTTGATTGTGGATTTGGAGCATCCTACCTTTCTTTCCAGCTCTCTGAAATGTATTCCCGGTGATTTCTGTACCGTGTTCTCGATTTTCTGTTTCATCTGGTTGTACCTCTGTAGAACAGCAGCAGTATTGCCAGCGTTATTATGTGGTTTATCCAGGTGACCTCTGATTTGATGAACGCCATGTTGGTCAAGATGATTAGTTCGTTTACCGCGAATAATCCGAAAGCTGAGAATATGTACAGGAACTTCTCTGTCTCCTTGCGTTTGTATGACAGGTATGAAACTGTGAGAAGGAACACTGAGACTATCAAAGTCACTGTATGCAGGAACATATCTACAAGCATATTTTCGTGCATCATTTCTCAGGTATCCCTCACAGAAACTGTATTTGTAGGCGAACACTGTTATTTCTTTAGGTCGTTTACAGGTTGTTAACTATTTCTTTCAGTTCGTATGGATGTCCTCTCATACCCAGTTTTCTGATGGTGGCCTCTGATAATGCGCTGATTACCGGATTGTTCTTGAGGAAGTCGTCCTCGCTTGTTATTATGTCACCAATCGAGTAGATGAAAGTATTGTAAAGTATCTCGGAAACCTTCTCCGGATCGTTGCACTGGCTGATCGCTACCTGGAAGAACTCTTCACCTAACTGTTCGGCTCGCTCCGTTCTTTCATTAAGTATATCTCTTTCCTCGCTGTCTTTCTCAAGTTCTTCCTTCAGGCTTTCAACCCAGAAAACTGAGATACCATGGTAATCTACCTCGTAGTACTGTGCCCGGGTTCTTTTTCCTCGCTCTACAAAATCTTTTTCCGTCAGGTTGGTCAGCGCCCGGCATATTGAGGACTGTGGTTTCCCTAACTGTTCTGCAATATTTTTGCCATAATCCCCTTCATCCTTTCCAGCCAGCAGTTTAAGAATATCGCAGGCTAGTTCAGAGTTCAGGACCGGGTTAGATTCCTCTGAGTTCACTTCTAACGATTTAGATTTTACCTATACTTTAAAAAATATGGTTCACATCGTATGTTATAGGTTGATTTGAAATGGAATTTTCAGTTAGAAGTATGAAACTGCTCCTGAAAGAGAACACATCAAAAAGAGTAAGCGAAGACTCAGCAGAAGCACTCGGCGAACAACTAGAAGAATTCGCTGAAGAAGTTGCTTCAGGCTCTATAGACGAAGCAAATGAAGATGGAAGAAAAACAGTTCGAGCAGAAGACATCAGACAAGCCCTACTGAAAGCAGAATAAGTTTTTCAGTACATCATCTTTTTATTTGTCTTTTTCGCATTTTAATTTATGAATAAGATTTTCTTATCAGGTATTCTTGCAGCAGTGGTTATCATATCTGGGTGCACCCAGTCTACAACTCCTTCACAGGATGGAGGCCAGGGTGAGTTCGAACTACTGGTCAGTGATCAGCCGACAGAGATAAGCCAGTTCGACTATGTGAGAACCACATTATCTGAAGCAAGAGTCTACCAATCAAACACTTCAGAGAACCAGACCGATGAGTACCAGACCATCGAACTGGAACCAAACACAACAGTAGATCTAAGACAGCTCCAAGGAGACAAAGCAACCTCAATCATCAACGAAACACTGGAAGCAGGCAACCACACTGCAGTACACATCTCAGTAACCGATGTAAACGCATCGATCGACGGAGAATCAGCAGATGTAATGATCCCAAGTGAAAGACTGAAGATAAACCAGGAATTCACTGTAACTCCAAACGAGACAACTTCATTCGTATTCGACATAAATGTAGTCCGCAGAGGACAGTCTGGCTCATACAACCTTCTACCGGTAATCTCTGAAAGTGGAGTAGTCGGTGAAGATGTAGAAGTCGAACGAGTTCCAAGAGACAGAGGACCTCAGAACAGTACAGGAGATCAGGCTCCTGAGACACCTGCAGAAGCTCCATAAAAGCTTAGATCATCTTTTCACTTTTTCTTCTTATACTGTTAAAATAGAAAGAGGATATGTAGTGTCGAAAATGTTGACTTTTCTAGATAGGAGGCATGTCGTCGTCTGGAGGCATTCCTTCGCCCATTCCCTGATCAGGTCCGCCGACAGGATCGTCCATCGGTTGTTCCTGAACCTGGTCCATAAGTTCTCTGATCTCATCGATCAGTTTCTGAAGAGATCTCTCGGAGTCAGGATCCTGGATCTCTGATTCAAGCTCGCTTATCTTGCCTTCAAGCTCTCTGGTGGTGTCGGAACGCGGCATCGTCTCTATGATCATCTCTGCGGAATCAAGTACGGCTTCAGCCTCCTCCTTTGTTTCTGCTAGACTCATTTGATAATCACCTTGAGGTATTGTCTGAAGGGAATTTTTACTGGATGCGTTTTTTACTTCCCCTGTGCATCCAACTAAAACGAAATTCTTTTTAAATCCTTACTTTTTCAGCCTCTGAAAACAGCTTCTCCACCGTTTCCTCAAAATCAATCCGGTCCTTCAACTCCTCAAACCGTTCAGCTTTAAGCTCGGTCGAAGGATTATCCGGAGAAATACTTCTACAGGCAGAATCAATTTTCGAATACTCAAAAGTACCGATCTCCTTAGCAGACTCCACTATACTGCTCTTATCCTCAGTCAAAAGAGGACGATGAACAGGCATATATAGCTCGCCTGAAGTATTATACAGATTCGTAGGTGTCTGTGATGATTTCTGACCTATCGCCTCTCCCGTCACCAATCCCTTCAAACCTTCTTCCTCAGCTATCCTTTCAGCTACCTTGAACATCAACGCCCTATGGATAACCATCCGGCCTTTACCTACTTCATCCATCAACTTCTGGTTAATCTCATCCATATCAATTCTGTAGTAAAACCATTTCTTGGAGGGATGAAACTTCTTCAGTTCTTTTATAGACTGTTCAAAACGCATTAAATGGTCTTCAGCCGCTATGGGACGGTTGTAAAAGTAAATCGGCAGTACAGAGCTTCCACGCCTCATAACCTCGAAAGCAGCTACCGGAGAATCGATACCTCCGCTTACAAGAGCTGCCAAACTACTTTCCACGCCCACAGGCAGACCGCCAACACCCTCTATCCGCTCGGTGAAAATATAGGTTTTTTCTTCCCGTATATCGACTCCTACCCATGTCTCAGGATTATCTAGATCAACAGAAGCATCTGTTTCCTCTTCAACAAATGCTCCAAGCTTTTCAGCGACTTCCTGGCTGTCGAAGCTGTGCTGGCCTGATCTATTAGTATCTATACCGAAGGTGTCTCCGATATCCAGTTGCTTTACGGTTTCTTTCATCGACTCGATATTCGAACTGGTTTCGATGCATGGTGAGGTTGATGCTACTCCTGGTGTTTCTGCTGCTATTTCTGCTGCTTCTCTACTTGTTTCTCTGATTATTAGTCTTCCTGGTGATTCGCTTACCTTGCTGAATTCTATTTCTTCATGTTCAAGTCGGTTGTTTACTCTCTGTCTGAGCGCCTGACGCATCTTTGATCTTACGCCGCCGGACTTGCTTCCTATCTCAGAGTACCTTACAACAACGGTGTTCATCTTGTTCTAACAGTGAGAAATGAAAATTAATAAGGAATGAAGGTGATAAGTGGGAAAAACTAGGTTTATCCGTGAAGTTTTATTCGCTGATCTCGGCGAACGCGAACTTTCTTCCGACGGATGTAACCTCTACATCGTAGGCTTCTCCTACTTCTCCACCGGGTACGAAGATTACGAATCCTTCTTTTCTGGCGATTCCGTCTCCTTTGCTTCCAAGGTCTTCGATCTCTACTTCTACAATTTCGCCTTCGGAGACAGGTTTGTCAAAGTCTTCTTCTTCCTCTGCTTCCTGCTCTTCAGTCTCTTCTACTTCTTCTGCTTCCTCTGTTTCTTCTTCGACTGTCTCTTCCTCGACAGGTTCCTCAACCTGCTCTTCTTCAACATTTTCTTCCTGATTTTCAACTTCTTCAACTTGTTCTTCGCGTTCAGAATCTTCTGACATGATCTGTATAACACCTGTAAAATATGCTGCTAGTAAACAGATAACTACTTTCAAAACTTTATAAAAACAGCCGTAACCCGTTTCAGTCAATCATTTAATTACAGAGACAACAAAAACAGTTTATGCCGCCTCAAGGAGATCAATGCGTATTCTGCCAGTTGATCAACAACCCGGAACAGCTGAAACTAGTAGGAGAAACAGAAAACTTCTACGCCTGGCTCGAAGTAAACCCTCGTGCCAAAGGCCACACGATGGTAGTACCCAAAGAACACATAGAATCAGTGATGGAATTTTCCCCAGCAGAATACGACGAAGGAATGAAACTAGCCCGGGAAGTAGTAGAAAAAGCAGAAAAAGGCTTAGGAGCAGACGGCGCATCAATCACAGTCAACATCAAAGAAGCAGGCGGCCAGATGATGCCACACGCATACATACAGGTATTCCCAAGATTCGAAGAAGACGAAAACGCAGGAACACCAACAGGAGCCATATTCCAGCATAGAGAAGATCTCCAAAGCAAGCTAGGCGAACTCAGCGAATCCATGAGCGGTGTAGATGTAAGCTTCGAGAAACAGAAACAGGAAAAACATCCAGAAAGCCAGAGATTCAAAGAAGACAGTTCTTCAGATGAGGAAGAAGACGATTCCGAGGACGATGCTGTATCCGGAAAAGCGCCTGGCAGACAGCCGATCACCGGAAACATCAATCACCACAGTACCTCTGAAAGCGACGAGGATGAAGAAGACCTTACTGACGGAGAGCTGAACGGCAAAAGCATAGAGTGGAAGTAGCAACCGGTCAATTCTTTTAACATTTCAGAACTTACTTCTACAGTATATGGCCGATTACAATCCGCAGAAGATTGAAGACAAGATCGCCCAGTACTGGGACGAAAATAATGTTAAACAGAAGGTCCGTGAATCAACGGAAGGAAACGAACCGTTCTTCCTGATCGACGGCCCACCGTACCTGAACGGAAGCCCTCATGTAGGACATATGCAGGGAAAGGTCATCAAGGACACAATGCTACGGTTCAAACAGATGCGTGGCTACGATGTCCACGACCAGGCAGGATTCGACACACACGGACTACCAAACGAACTAGCAACAGAAGAAGAACTCGGAATCGAAGATAAGAACGAGATCGGAGACAGTATTTCTGCGGAAAAATTCATCAACGAATGCAAAGACAGAGCAACATCTGCCAAAGATACATGGCAGGATGTCATGGAGGATCTTGCCGTATGGCAGGACTTCGAAGATCCTTACATGACCTACGACCAGGATTATATCGAGACAGCCTGGTGGCTACTACAGAAAACAGATAACCAGGACCTGCTTTACCAGGGAAGAAAACCGATTCACTGGTGTCCAAGATGCCAGACCTCACTTTCCGGATACGAGGTAACAGACGAGTACCAGGATGTAGAGGATATCGCAGTATATGTCAAGTTCCCGCTCGAGGATAGAGAAGAGAAAGTCGTTATCTGGACCACAACACCTTGGACCATCCCAAGCAACATGGCGGTGTTCACGCATCCAGACTATGTATACGCAGTAGTTGACACCGGAGACGAAAAACTGGTCGTCGCAGAACAGCTAGTTGACATAGTAATGGAGAAAGCAGGAGTAGAAAGCTACGAAATCGAAAGAACACTCTCCGGATCCGACCTCAAAGGACTCAAATACCAGACACCGTTCATCGACGATATACCAAAACAGCAGGAACTGGACGAGGAAGACGGAGTTCACAGAATACATAATTCAGAGGAACTCGTCACACTGGAAGAAGGAACAGGGCTGGTCCACGCAGCAACAGGACACGGACCAGAGGACTACGAGGAAACACGGCCACTCGGACTACCGGTCTTCTCACCACTCGACAGCGAAGGATACTACACAGAAGAAGCCGGCGAGCTAGAAGGAGAAAATGTACTTGAAGTCGATCCAGAGATCGTGGAAAGACTGAAGGAAAAAGAACTTCTTCTACACAGCGAGCCTTACCAGCATGAATACCCACACTGCTGGAGATGTAAAACAGAACTGATTTACCGGGCTGCTGATCAGTGGTTTATAGAGAACGAGGAAGTCAAGCAGCGGATGCTTGATGAAAATGAGAAAGTTGACTGGATGCCGGATTCAGCACAGAAACGGTTCCACAACTTCGTATCGGAAAGCCCTGACTGGTGTATCAGCCGTCAGAACTACTGGGGAATCCCGATCCCGGTATGGGTATGTGAGGACTGTGGAGAATACGAGGTAATCGGCAGCTTCGACCAACTGGAGGAAAAGGTCGAAGAGCTACCTGAAGACTTCGATCCCCACAAGCATGTGGTAGATGATATCTCATGGAGCTGTGAATGTGGAGGAGAGAAGGAAAGAATACCTGACATATTCGATGTATGGTACGACTCAGGTATCGCACCTTTCGCCTCACTGCATTATCCTTTCGAGGAGCAGCCTTTCGAGGATATGTGGCCGATGGACTTCATTACTGAAGCATCAGATCAGATCCGTGGATGGTTCTACCACCTGATGTTCGCAGGAATCCTAGGATTCGACGAAAAACCATACGAGAAAATTCTTTTCCAGGGCTATGTACTTGACGCAGAAGGAGAGAAGATGAGCAAAAGCCTAGGAAATGTAGTAGATCCAGCCGACCAGCTGGAGGAGTACGGAGCAGATCTACCACGTTTCTACCAATTACGACTCGCTCCTCCATGGGAACAGAAGAACTACGATGAAACAGAGATTGAGGAAGAGATCTACCGATTAATGTCTGTCTTCTGGAACACCAAAGAGTTCTACACCACATATGTAGACGAAAAACCAGAAGAACCAAACCAGCTTGAAGTTGAAGACGAATGGGTTCTCTCACGAATCAACTCGATCACGGAGATGGCTCCAGAGAAGGTAAACGAGGGAAGATTCCACGAAATCACCCGTGAACTGGAAGAGTTCATCCTCAACGACCTATCACGATGGTATGTCAAAAAAGTCCGTAGCCGAGTCAAGCAAGGCGATGAAAAAGCACAGTGGACACTAGGAACAGTACTTGAACAACTGAACAAGCTGATGGCGCCATTCACACCGTACATAACAGAAAGAGTGTACCAGGACCTGGAAGACGGAGTATCCGTACACCAAGAACAGTATCCAGAACCAGAAGAACGGTTCATCGATGAAGACCTCGAATGGTACATGGAGCTTTCCCGCGAGATTGTGGAGAAAGCGAACAAACTGCGGGACGAAGAAGAGTACAACCTGCGCTGGCCAGCCAAAAGACTGGTTATTTCAACAGATGAAGAAACCGAAGAAGGACTGAAACCGTTGCTTGACCTGATTGAGGACATGGTCAATGTGAAATCCATAGAGTATGGTGAAGTAGCATCCCGACTATCCGCCAAACCTGATTACTCAAGCCTTGGTCCAAAGTTCGGAGGTTCAGCTGATGAAGTAGCAACCAAGATAGAAGGCCTGGAACACGACCAGGTAGAGCAGCTCCGGGACATCGGAGAGATAGAGATCGACGGCTACGATGTAACTCTCGACGATGTAGAAGTCCGCAGCGAGACACGAGGCGATGCACACAGTAAAAGCTTCGAGGCGGGTGAGGTATTCCTTGACTTGGAGGAAACAAGTGAACTTGTCGAGGAAGCGTTCGTCAGTGAAGTCATCCGTGCGATCCAGGAGAAGCGGAAAGAAGCAGGTCTGGAAGTACATGACAGGATAAAGCTGTCCTTCCAAGGAGAACAGGAAGTACTGGAGCAACACCTCGAAGATGTTGAAAGCCGTATGAAGATCGATGAGATTGTCTTCGGTGAGGAACTGGAGTACAGTGGCAAGGTTGAGCACCGTGGACTGGAAACCCGGTTCAGTTTCTCCGAGCCTGTCAATTAAAAAGACTCGACCTCTCCCTTCTTTCTTATTATGGAACCTGAAAAACTCAATCCAGCAAAGGATTTCATAGACGATATAGAAAAATCAGAAGATGTAGTAATCATCCACCACTGGGATATGGACGGCATATCATCCTCAGTAATCATATCAAAAATACTAGAAAAAAACCGAGGAAGACCCGCGGACGAAGTAAAGATCCCGGACGAACGAGCCTACCACTTGGAAGACTCGGACCGTGAAAGAGTCAGAGAAGCCGACCGGTTGATTGTTCTCGACTTCAACCTGAAAGCAGACGAACTAGAGGAAATCAATGAAAGCGGTACAGATGTACTTGTAGTCGACCACCACAGCTTCGACCGCGTACCAGAAGTCAGCTTCGTCAACCCTCGTGAAGAAGACGCAGAAGCATATGTACCATGCAGCAAGCTCTGCCTAGATATCTCAGAACTCTACGGACTTGAGGACGAAGTCCGATGGATCGCAGGAATGGGAATCATCCAGGACTTCGGAGTAGATCAGTGCATGGAAGTATTCGAACAACTGGAAGAAGATTACGAACAGTACCTTCCTAAAGAACTTACACAGGAAGAACTTGCCAAGAACTGCGAGTACGGACGCTACGCTTCCGTATTGAATATCAAGCCTTACCGTGACTCGCAGCATTTCGCCAAACTGGCTTACGAGGCTCTGATGAAGTCTGACGGACTTCTTGAGATCGAGGCTCAGGAAGAGTACCGTCAGGTTTACGAGGTCTACTTGGAGATGCAGGAAGAGTTCAACGAAGTGATGGAGAACTATGAAGAGGAAAGAGAGATTGACCGGGATAAGATGATAATCTTTTTCGAACTGGAATCCGACTTCCACATCACCTCATCTATCTCAACAAACATGTCAACTAAGACACCTGACTGGATACATCTAGTGATCCAGAAGGATGACGAGGCGAATATCAGCGCCCGGTGTCAGTCCGGCCGTGTAGATTTGGGCAAGCTTATGGAGGATGCCCTTCCTGAAGAAGCCGTCGAAAAAGGTGCTGAGGCAGGAGGTCACCGTAAAGCTGCTGGAGCATCTATGGATATCGAGTACCTTGAGGAGTTCAAGCAGAACTTCAAAGACTTGGTAGAGTAACCCGGTAAGGCTTAAACAACGGTTTTACCGGTCTGGAACCTATTTAAATAGGGAGTTACAATTTCAAGGTACAATGGACAAGAAACAGGCAGCTGAAAAACAGAAGGAGAAAGCCAAGGAAATGCTAGGTATCAGCGACGACAGAGCAGAGGAAATCTTCGAAGAACAAGCAGACCGCAAGCAGCAGAAGAAACAAGAACTAGAAGACGAGTAAACGATGCTCTGAAACAGAAATTCTTTCTGTTCAGTTCTTAGTATCTCCTATTCTATCAGCAAATTTAATCTATTTTTCACAACTTATTCTTCTCTCTTATACGATTCTTGTAATACCACATAGGTAGGTCAATAAGAGAATGAAGAATTGGATGGTGCTCCGGATTGAACCGTTCCAGATGCGCGACTATCACATCTGACTTCATCTCATCCCGATCAACACCTCTGAAATCCGTGATATGCACACTCTTCCGTTTCTCATCATCTCGGTAACTCTCTGCATCAGGATAGATATCTGTCACCGTAGTTCTATCCGTCAAATGGAGACTATGCTTTTCTTCTTCGAAAAGTTCTTCCGGTATCTCAGTATCATAACTGAAGCCAGACTGATCCAAAAGGTACTCTACCAGTCCATTCGGTTCAGCCACTTCTTTTTCACCCTTTGAACCATTCAGAGCCGTCTTCAGAGTCCTCTATCTCGAAACCAAGTTCCTGCAACCGGTCACGGATCAGGTCACTTGTCTCGTAATCCTCCTCTTCACGAGCCTCATCCCTCAGCTCGATTAGTTTATCAGCAAGAGAGGACTCCTCCTCTGATATCTCGGGATTTACATCTACTCCGAGGATGCCGAAAAGCTCTTCCAGGGTCTCAGCGACTTCCTCGCCAGGTTTTTCTCCTTTCTCGATGCTGGAGTTAACCTGTTTAACGAACTTCATCAACGCCTGTTTCGCTCTCGCTGTGTTCAGGTCGTCATCCATCTCTTCCTCAAAACTTTCTCTCACCGTTTCTGTATCTATATCGGCGTCGCCAGGATTTCTCCTGATTTTCTGTACCGTGGTTCTGACCTTTTCCAGCTCCTTCTCAGCTTTTTCAAGTCCTTCGATACTGAAATCGCTTTCAGTACGGTAATGAGTGCTGATTAGGTACAGCCGGATTACATCTCCGGAGAAACCTTTTTCCAGAAGTTCTCTAACTGTGTAGAAGTTGCCTTCACTTTTACTCATCTTTTCTCCTTCGACCTGGATGAACTCGTTGTGAAGCCAGTATTTTGCCTGTCCTTCTCCGCTTGCCGCGAATGCCTGTGCGCGTTCATTCGGGTGGTGTGGGAAGATATGGTCTTTTCCTCCGGCGTGGATATCGAACAGGTCTCCAAGGTACTTCTGGCTCATGACAGAACATTCGATATGCCAGCCCGGGTAGCCGACTCCCCACGGGCTCTCCCATTTCATCAGGTGGTCTTCGTCTGCGTTGATCCATAATGCGAAGTCGTACTGATTTCTCTTATCGCTGTCGTGTTCTACACGGGCTTCGGCTTCTTCCTTCAACTGTTCTAGGTCCTTGTTCGCCATCTCACCGTACGGATAGTCTTCCGCGAATTTCTCCACATCGAAGTAGACATTGCCGTCGACCTCGTAGCCGTAACCGTTCTCTATTATCTTTTCAACATAATGAATCATTTCGTTGATGTGGCCGGTGGCGCGAGGCATGATATCCTGCCGTGGGACATTGATCGCCTGTGTGTCTTCGAAGTATCTTTCTATCTGGTCTTCTACCAGTTCCATAGGCTCTAATCCCATCTCTTTAGCTCGTTTCTCGACCTTGTCCTCTCCCTGATCTCCATCATCTGTCAGGTGTCCTACATCGGTGATGTTCTGGATATGCCGGACCTTGTAGCCTTTCCACCGTAGGTACCGTGTCAGTGTGTCCCATGCTGTGTAGGCTTTGGCGTTTCCGATATGCAGGTCGTCGTAGATTGTCTGCCCGCAGCTGTAGAACCGTACTTTTCCTTCTTCTATAGGTTTGAATTCTTCTTTCTCCCGTGTCAGCGTATTGAATAGCTTTAAAGTCATTTTAGTTCAGCTCCGAGCAGTGATATATCTAGGTTTAGAAGTCGCAGGTTTTCAAATGTGCCGTGGACAAAAACGATCACTGCTCATATACTTTGACTTTCTTCTCTTGAATGTTAAAAATCCTTTTCACCTGCGCAACGGTTTTTTATCCAGCTTAGAGTAAAAACTCTGCAAATGGTTTTCCCCGCGGTTGAAGGATTCCAATTGACAGGATTTCTGATGGAGAGAGGTATCGGCCTCGTCTACCTCCTGGCATTCCTAGTTTTCTACCGCCAGTACCCTGCACTCGTAGGAGAAAACGGTTTAGAACCGCTGAAAGAAGGAAATGAGATAAGGAAATACTTCAGTATATTCTACTACCTCCAGAAAGACTGGTTCCTCAAAGCCTCAGCAATAACCGGAGTAATCCTTTCGACCATTGTTTTATCAGGTCTAACAGAGCTCCTTGGATATAATATCCGTATCATAGTATTTGTTTCTCTATGGATCCTGATCGTATCTTTCATCAACTCCGGTGGTATCTTCACAAGGCCTGGCTGGGAGACGATACTGGCGGAAACAGGGTTCATCGCGATCTTCCTGGGAGGTTTATCCTACCAGACGCCGGATGTAGTTGTATGGATGTTCCGTTGGGTACTTTTCAGGATGATGCTAGGTTCAGCCATAGTGAAGCTTCGAGGAGGAACTGAGTGGACGGATCTGGATGCGTTAAAGAATCATTTTGAATCGCAGCCCTTCCCCGGCCCGTTCAGCTACTACCTGAACAATCTTCCTGAAAAAGTACTGGAGTCTGGAGCTGTAGTGATGCAGTCAGCTATGATGTTTCTTCCGCTCCTCTACTTTATGCCACAGCCATGGGCAGCGATAGCCGGTTTATTCACTCTTTTGATTCAGTTGATGATCTTCCTTAGCGGGAACTACGCATGGCTGAATGTAATCACATCGGTGCTAGTCCTGAGTACATTTGATGACAGTATAATATCGTCTTTGACAGGTATTTCTGCTGGATCAGCTGTTTCAAATCCTTTATCCGGTACAGCAACTTTGGCAGGTCTTTTGATTCTTGTTTTAAGCATCAATCCTGTGCTTAACTTCTTCTCTCGTGACCCACATCAGAATATGAGTTACAATCCGTTGCATCTCGCGAACTCATACGGTGCATTCCCGGATGTGACAGAGAATCATAGAGAAATAATTATAGAAGGGTTTATCGACGGCGAATGGAGGGAATACAAGAATCACAGTTCTTTCAGAGAACAAGAGAGTAGAAATGTTCAGATAGCGCCCTACCAGCACATGATGGAGTATCTTATGTACTTCCAAGTACACGGCAAGACACCTGATGATCAGTGGCTGGATAAACTACTGGAGAACCTTTTAGAGAGCGACAAGAATACAGAGAGCCTCTTTGAATCAAAACCTGATAAAGATGACAATCCAGAGAAGATAAGAGCTGTAGAATACATTTACAGATTTGATTACAGTAAATGGGAAATATACTGGGAAAGAGAATCAGTTCAGGTTCTCAAACAGAAGTCAAGAGACTAGTAATCTACCGGTTCTCCAAACTCCAGGTCCTTCCAGAAATCTACTTTATCTTTATCCGGCACATTCAGTGACAGGAAAATTCCATGTGTTACGGCCATACTTTCTTGCTCAGCTTCTTTCAGGAATTTTTTGAACCGTTCTTTCACCTCTTCTTGGTCTTCCCAGTCGGCCTCTGATCTCCCTGAGAGGTAGTCTTCAACCAGTTCGATGTAACGGTCGTGGTCTTCCACGAATCCTTCTTTGCTGCGGTCGACTTCGCACAGCAACTGTGTTTTGACCAGTTCTGCATCCGCTTCTTCTGCTATCTTTTCAGCGGTCTTTACTGCTTTGGGTTCTGTGCTTGTGTATACTTTGTCTATGTTGAAGCTGTGGTTTTCCACAAATTCTTGACTTGCCTGTTTGCCTTCTTCTGACAGCTCCCATTCCGATACAGGTGTTTCAGGTTCTACTTCTGTCTGGAAATGCCGTAGAAATCTCATTTTCTCTAGAAAGGTGCTTTTTTGACTTTTTCAAGGAACTGAGACTGGTTTTTCCGGTCTCTAAGTCTCTGTGCTTCTCCGCTGTGTACATAGTCCTTTAGTTTGTCTGGTCCGACCCATTTTACTTCTTTGAGGTCGTCCAGTGCTTCTGCGTTTTTGGTTTCTGCTTCGCAGTGGAATACTATCTGTAAGGAGTCTTTTTCTTCTCCGTCCCATGGAAAGGTCATGACATCGACGGTTTGATGTACTTCTACTTCCAGGCCGGTTTCCTCTTCTACTTCTCTTTCGATCGCTTCCTCAACCTGTTCTCCGTGTTCGAGGTGTCCGCCAAGAAGATGCCATTCCTCGCTTATCGGGTGTCCAGGTGTTTCTTCCTTTTTTCCTATCAGGAACTCTCCTTTATGTGTTATCAAGCCTTTGACCACGGTTCTGAATTTTTCTTCACTCATTCTTCTATCCTCTTACTGTGTAATTAATCTTCAATTATCTTAAGGATTCATCGCCGGATAACTCATTCAGCTTTCTGAGGTCCTCCTTCAAACCTTTCACTGTTTCAAATTCATCCAGATCTTCAGGCTCAACCCATCGGTATTCCGTATGTTCAGAGTTCAATTCGGGTTCATCCCCGGTTCTGAACAGTACAGGATGTATCCTGAACTTTCCGTCAACAGTCTCCACGATGAAGCTTTCCCCTGTCTGGAAAGGTTTTTCCTTCAGTTTTGTTTCCTCTTTGAGTTCTCGTCGAGCTGCTTCCGCAGCATTTTCGTCTTTTCCCTCTATTTTTCCGCCCGGGAAGTTCCATTTTCCAGGCTGTATATCTGTATCTGTGGTCCTTTTAGCTAGAAGATACTTCTTCGAGTCTTTCTTCTTGACTACTGCTGTCGCTACTTCTGTAACGCTGATCTCTTTTTTCACCTGAAGTTTATGCCGAGTGATTCAAGCTCTTTTTCTACTCCTGCGACTGTTTCAATGTCTTTGAAGTATTTTTTCTTCACCCACTGGTGGTCCTGATGTTCTCTGCTTAACTCGACCTCTTTCTCCTCTACAACTGCTAGAAAAGGATGTATCTCGAGAACTCCTCTATCAAGATGTACCTTACCTGATTCCCCGGTCTGGACGATCTTGCCCTTCAGTCCAGTTTCTTCCTCAAGCTCCCGAAGTGCTGCCTGCCGGGGTGTTTCACCATCTTCTACTCCTCCGCCAGGAAACTCCCATTTACCTGAACGGTCCTTGGATTCAGCTATCTTCATAAGTAGAAATTTCTCTTCTTCTGGATGGTATACAACTGTTTTTGCAGCTCTGTGATCTACCAAGGAAATTTTTTCACCTCAGATTCAGGTTTTCAAGTGCCTGAAGTTCTCCCAGTGTTTCCTTCTCACTGAGTTTCTCCAGCTTTATCCATTCATAGTCGCTGTGCTCACTGTCCAGAACCGGATCCTCATCCTCTACTTTAACTAGGAAGGAAAAGATACGCCAGTATCCGAGCTGTCCTTCATCAATATATGGTTCTCCTTTCTTCTTGATCTCGCCGTGAAGCTTTGTTTCTTCCTCCAGTTCCCGTAGAACTGCTGCTTTTCCGTCTTCATGGTTCTCTATCTTTCCACCAGGGAAGCTCCAGAAACCGGAGCTTGTGTTTGATTCCGATCTTTTCATCAAAAGATATTTCTGCCCGTTGTACGGTACTGCGATCGAGACATCTCCGTTAACTATACCCAGGTTTTTCAGGGCTTCAAACTGGCCTAATGTATCGTGACTGTAGAAATCCTTCACATCTACCCATTCGTATTTGCTGTGGTCCGGCATTTCAGACAGCTGTATATCCGAGAAAGTATCCTTTTTCACTATGAGTTCCATGGGGTTGAGGACAAACTTTCCGTCCTCTTCGCTTCTGTAGCTTTCTCCGTGCCTGTAATCGATCACATCTTCTACAGTGATGCCTACGCCGGTTTCTTCACGGAGTTCTCTTAGTCCGGCTTCTAGTATATCTTCGTTTTCCTCTAGTTTGCCACCCAAGAACTCCCAGTAACTGTCTCTCTTCCTTTTACCCATCAGAAGCTTGTCTTTGCTTCCTCTTCTGCGGACGACGCATTGAACCACTTGCTGTCTTTTCCTGACATCCATGAAACTGGTTAACCGTATTCCTTATTCAAGTCTTTTTCGGATAGAAAATAGGGGAGAGTACATTTTAATCCAGGTCTTTGATCATCATAGTCCGCTCTTTCCTGAAATCCTTCTTTTCGTAAAGTTCTATAGCTGAACGGTTACGGACATTAACCGATAAACGGATCATATCGAAACCCTGTTTCCGGCTGAAATCCTCGATTCTCTCAAGCAGCTTGGAAGCAACGCCTTTCCGTCTGTGCTCCTTTCTGACAAAAAGTTCATGTATATGACCATAGCTATCTCTCTCAAATACAGGTCTGGCAGTCCGCTTCTCCATACTGATGAAACCCATGAGCTCACCATTCTCCTTAGCTATCAGAAAAGTATGTTTATCCTTCCTCAACCGGTCAGTAAAGTATTTGACAGCATTAGCTCTTACTTCTGAATCTGCCAAACGGTTAAAGTCGGATAACTCCTCCATCTCCTTCGCCAAGGGGGTCCACAGACGGTCAACTAGCTCCTCAGCATCTGATTTATCAGCTTCAAATACCTTCATCAAGACTCTGTTAAGCAAGAATTGCGGTAACCCTATTGAAAAAGCAGTGTGTCAGAGGACTTTTCTTATTAGAATTTACTAGTTTTCAACTTAGAAGAATTCTTGAAGAGAAGACGGAGAGAAAAAATTGTCTGAAGAAGTAAGGAAAAGGATAGATGCTATGGTAAATTAATCACAAACATCCAATGGTAGATAACTAGAGCACTTGATATCATTAGGCTTAGTACAAGCGTTGTAGATATTGCTTCTTTTCTTATTTCCTCCTCTTCGGTCTTTATCTCCACATATTTTTCTATATCGAAGTAACTGTTTAGCTTATTCGTAATGTCGTAACTTGCTCTCATAATCTGCCAAGTAAATACGATTAGAAGCATAGTGGGAAAGAAACCGAAAAGTATAGATTGTATCAGTCTATCAAAGAATGTCAATGACAGGAAATAATCTTCCACCGTAAATAGAAGTAGTGAATATCCGTTCAGAAACATTGAAAGTGCTTGGATGGGTACATCATCCTCTATATAGTCGCTCAACATATTCCAATAATCGCTCAAAAAACTCTCTTTCATGGAAAAAATTTGAGACTTGATTTTTACATATGTAAATATCTTCCATTGGAGGATAGTCTACATACGACTCATTATGAAAAATAGTTCTCTTTTTGTGAATAGTCGGATTTACCTGTATCTTCTTTTTTGAAACTTTTTTGGTACTACCTCAAATAATTATTTCGTCTGTTATTCTCAGAAATACAATTAGGTTATAATATCATCGGATGTCAGCCTCACAAACCTTGAAAACCTTAAATTCCGACAGAAGAGAGCCGGGACAGGGATTTGCACCCTGGTAGGCGGCTTTGCAGGCCGCTGCATAACTCCTCTGCCATCCCGGCGAACAGCCTCTGTATACTTTTTACGGGTTAGAAGTTTTTTAATAAGAAGAGGTGGTGCTTTCCTCGAGGGAAGTTTCGAATTTTTAACTTTTGGGTGCAGAAATTTCTACACCTAACTCGGGGGAGAAACGATAAATTATGAAAGTTGAAATACTCGGAAATGTCCAGGACGGAGGAGTACCTCATCTTGGATGTGAATGTGATGTATGTGAAGCAGCAAGAGAGGACCAGCGAAACCAGAAATATGTAGGAGCCTTGATGGTCAAGGAAAACGATGCCAAAGATACTATTCGATATCTGATTGATGCCACCCCTGACATCAAGTACCAGATTAAGGGCGACTATCTAGACGGCGTATTCCTCAGCCACGGACACTTGGGACATATCGCAGGACTACCTTTCTTCGGAACAGAGAGCCTGGACACCAACCAATTATCAGTTTTCTGTACACCTGAGATGCGGCAGTTCATCATGAACAACGACCCATTCAGACTGCTCGTCGACAGAAACCAGATCGAGATAGAGAAGAAATCCCATGGTGACGAAGTCGAGGTTCAGGGAGGTTCAATCGAGTTCAGGAATGTACTCCACCGATATGTTAATACTGACACAACATCCTTCATGATCGAGGGAGAAGACAAGAAACTGTACTATCTCACTGATATCGACGAATGGACAGATGAAGCAGCCCAAAGCGTCAGAGAAGCTGACATAGCAATCGTTGATGGAACTTTCTGGACCAAGGACGAGATCGGACGGTACGAAGAAGTACCACACCCAACGATCAAGGAATCGATGGAACGGTTCGATGACAGCGACACAGAAATCTACTTCACACACCTCAACCACACCAACCCAGTCCTCAGAGAAGACAGCGAAGAAAGACAAGAACTAGAAGACAAAGGATACCATGTCGCAGAAAAAGGAATAGAAATCGAACTCTGAATTTATTCTATTCCAATTAAATGTTCATCTTTCTTACATGCTTTTTCGATATCCTCTTTCTCAATTACGCCCTCTCTATTAAAAAAGAATCTTCTATCTTCTTCGCTCATTTTATTAAGAGCTGAAGAAGTAATCTCTATTTCCTTGCCTTGATGACCGTTTTTGACCGTTCCTGCAGCGATTTTTAAATTAATAGAGTCATCAATCATTTGCAGCGAAAATTCTCCCAGATCCACGCTCATACTCGGAGGTAGCTCCTCATAACCTTTATTTCCTAGAAAGTATGTTCCGTTGAGTACTTTGTCACTTAATCCGGTAAAATTTGATATGTCTGCAGCATCCTCATTCATCTTCAGTAGCAAATGTGATTTTTCTGCACCAATTTCTCCATCATTATATACACCTATAGAAATTTTGTACTCTTTCTTAGATTGCAATAAACTATTGCTTACTTCGAAGAAGGGAAGTATTTTAGGTTTTCTTCTCCTGTTGAATAGGGCCTCAACCTGTCCATGAGGTGCGGGTACGCTTCTGTTTTTCAATCGGATATAATAGGTGTTTTTAGAATGTGTGGACATGTGAGGCGGGTTTTCACTTTGAGGAACCTCTATTACAGCTGCTGATTTATCATCATAGGTCTCTATTTCGAAAATTCTGATGTTATTTTCATATGGATCAATATTATCAGAGATTAATTGACTTATTCGTTCCGTATCCAAATTTTTTTCAAGTAAATCTAAATCTCTTGGGCTACCGTCATCGTCTTCTTCGATACCGAAAATTATCACGCCTCCATCCGTATTGAGGAAAGCTGAGACTTCTTTGGCAAGTTTTGAATTTCCCAAAAACTCAATACTTTTGTATTCCAAATTTCCAGACTCCTTCACATTATTATTGACTAATTTCTTCAAGTCTTCAGCGTCTAAATTTTTAGGTTTCTTCCCTAATACCTGAGTTGTCATAGAAAAATTAGGTGAAATTAATGCTTATGTCTTTTACTGAAAAGGGTATCCCTCCGACTTTTAACCTTTCCAGTCTGTAATGTTTCTATGGGTAGGCTGGGCGGTTCGGGGTCGCCTGTAACCCGGAAATCCTCTACATGCCGGGAGCCGAAAATCAGGGAGAGGCATCGATGAATCGTTGCCGGTCCCTGGATATATTCCTGACGATCCGTCCTCCGGGGTGCTGCCTGGTGTGAACCAGGTCAGGCCTTGACGGGAGCAGCCTTAAGCATCAGGTAGTATGTTCGGAGGGTGGCGGATCCGAGATATATCCGGGGAATCACCGGCACGGTGCGTCGTGTCCATCCCTGAGAACCCACTACTGTTTACACTTTGAAGTATAATGATCGATATCTACGGTACCTCACATGTCTCACACGAGAGCATAGACAAAATAGAAGAAGCACTCAACGATAATGACTATGATATAGTCGCCCTGGAACTCGACCCACAGAGACTTCACGCACTACAGCAACAAGGAGAAACCAGTTCAGAAGGCTCACCTGTATTTCTAAGACTTATAAGATACTTCCAGAAAGCTATAGGCAAACGCACAGGAGTCATGCCCGGCGAAGAAATGCTTCACGCATACAACAAAGCATTGGATACAGGAAAAGATGTAGCACTTATCGACCAGGATATACAGTTAACTCTCGGCCGGTTAAACAGTATCAGCCGGAAGGAAAAAGTCAAAGCCGGTTTCTCCATGATAGCAGGACTATTTGTAGGCGAAAGATTCGATGTTAGCAAGATACCGGAGGAAGATCAGATCAGTCAGATGACAGAGGAACTGGAAGACGCGTTTCCCGGACTTTATCAGGTACTGATACAGGAAAGAAACGAGTACATGTATAGATCACTGAAACAGCTTCAGGAAAACAACCCTGAAAAAGATATAGCTGCGTTCGTAGGCGCAGGACACAGAAAAGCATTGGAGGATATGCTAGATGAGAGCGATCGTCAAAGTAGTCTGGAAGAACACAAGTAAAGGCTGGAAAGCAGTTCTAAAAACAACTGACGGAACAGGTTTCGACCACCAGGGACTTGAACCTGGAAGAGAACTCAGCATGGAGATCAAAAATGAACGCCGATGTACAGGCTACGCGCCTGAAAAAGGGGAAAGAACAGTCTGCCCGGAATTCAGAGAGATACAGAGCGGAAGCCAGTGCCCGGAATGCAGAGGAAAAGATATCTACTCAGGATATGTCAGAGGCGACCGGAACACGGATCTTGAAGGCGAATTCTCGGTTTACCTGGCACAGATAGGCAGAAAAGTAAAGGTAGGAGTCACCAGGTCGGAGAAGATCCCGAAGAGATGGATCGAACAGGGAGCGGACTACGGCGCAGAACTTGAATCAGGACTAGCTGCTTCTGAAGCACTTGAAAAAGAGCAGAATATCTCCGAGGAAAATGATATCACGGAGAGGATAAGGAAGGAGAGCAAGATTCAGGAGAAGTCGGAGCAACTTATACAGGGAGAAATTGAGGATCTGGGATATGATTCCAGTGTGGTGGATGTTCAGGAGCTGACTGTCTACGATGATATCAGTTTGCCGAGTTTGAGCCGTTCAGGTGTTCTTAGAGGCGAGATTAGATCGGTTAAAGGACAGATAATCATGACGGACAGGATAGCTATGGCGATGACGGAGGGTAAAATTATAGAGCCTCCCAGCCAGAAAGGGCTTGAAAACTTCTGAAATATGCTATTTTTAATGCAAGAACTATCTATTACTGAACTATGTTGAAAACAGTATTCCGTTACCTGGTATCTCTTCTTTTACTTCCACCAGCAGTAGGTGTAGGTTACCTAACGATGCAGTTCATCTTGACACCTTTAACCGGTACAGGAACACTTCTATTCCTCACTGCCACAACATTGATCTCAACAATCGGTTTTGTGCTATCGCTTCCACAGATTGAAACCATTTTCATGGAGAAACTATCGGACAGCACACAGATCTACTGGATCACGATCATCGCAGTATTCCTTATCACGGTAGGAATGGCCTATCTAAGCGTAACATTCGTTGGAGCTGAATACACACAGTTCATGACACAGAATACAACGGGATGAATTTTTATGTTACAAGTAACAAACAGTCTTTATGACTGATTTCGAGAGATCGCTGGTAAACTCCTTCAACAAATACTTTGACCAGGAAGGAATGCAGGGAATAGCCCATAGAAAGAAACAGCACCGTTTTTCCAGCCAGCTATGTGATGTACTGGTCGACTCACCGCATGAAACATTTTACCTCGCGATCGAGAACAAATCAGTCAAGGAAAGTTCCACAAACAAACTTTACTTCTCTCAGCACTTCTCGGTATCTGATGGTGGCCACCAAGTCGAACGAATAACAGATTTCCTCAACCGTTCAGGCCGTACAGGATTCCTCGCAGTAGAAATCAAAAGAGGAAGAGGAAAAAGCCGGCAAGCCTACATGGTTCCATGGAAATACCTGCTGGAAAAGTACGAGAGCGACGAAGCAGGACTGCACTTAGATGAGATCAGAAGGTTCCCGGAACTGTTCAGGGACTCCGCGGAGTACGATATCGGCGAGAACATAGCCGAGATATTTATAGAAAAGACCTATAATACCGAAACAGTGGAACAGTGAGCGAGATAAAATCAAGCTTCCATCCATCAGCAGATGACATACAGGCATTCCTGCTATCATCAGCACTGATATCAGCAGCCTTCATAGTATTCTACGAAAACTATACAACTGCAGCCGCACTCACAACAGTACTAGGATCCGTACTCGTACTTCTGGCTAGGGAAACAGGTCAGAGAACCGTAGCACAATGGATGGACGCATATGTAGACCTAGAAGTATCACAGGAAGGATCAGTCACCACAGTCCTCGGAATAATAATCACAGCACTCACAAACCTGCCTCTACTGCTTCTATTCCCGCTTCAATCAGAGTTCGAAGGCCACAAATACGAACAATGGGGTAAATCAGTTGACGCCATCTGGGCCAAAAGACAGTACTGGCTCGTATCCGGAGGAATAATAGGAATGCTAACCCTCTCCATACTCGCATTAATCGCCGGCTTCACACAGACCGCTCAGATGAGCATCTACTTCGGAACACTACAGCTCCTTCCATTCGACTTCTGGGGAATACCAACAGGAGAACTGGACGGAGCATACATCCTGCGGTGGAGCGGCTTCACATGGCTGGCAATGATGGGAGCCAATCTCATAATTCTCGGACTCACCGTGGTCTAAAATCATTTACTTTAATATTCCCGCAACCGCAAAAGTTGAATTGTAATGCCAAAGATCAGTGTTGGAAGAGGAGAAAGTGAACGAGAAGAACACGGACTGGACGGAACAGGAGTTATCGGAAGACATCTCGTAGGAGAAAACGAAGAAGCACATATGGCAAACCCGATCTACTTCGATGTAGCCACTCCCCATGTCATGGGAGTATTCGGAAAAAGAGGAACCGGAAAATCCTACTCACTCGGAACACTGGCAGAAGAAATACAGGACACCAAGATATCAGACAACCTTTCTACCATCATAGTCGACCCGATGGGTATCTACTGGTCCATGAAACGGCCAAACGACCGTATGGCAAGCGAACTCGACAACTGGGATATCAAACCCGAAGCCATGGATGTACAGGTATTCATCCCACAGGGTAAACAGAAAGAATTCGAAGAAAAAGAGATGCCCTACGATAAGACATTCAGCTTGAAAGCAGGAGACTTCTCAACCTCAGAATGGCGGATGGCATTTGACATAGAAGCCAACGAAAAAGAAGGAATACTACTACAGAGAGTTATATCAGAACTATCCGAAAAATTCGGATCAGAATACACACTAGACCACATAATAAAAGCACTAAGCAACTTCGACTTCGATGAAGCCACAGTAAAATCCCTGGAAAACCGGTTCATGTCCGCAAAAGACTGGGGAGTATTCGGAAAAGAATCCTCACTCGACGAATTTACCAACCGAGGAGAACTATCAGTAATCGACCTATCAGTCTTCGGAGACATGAGCTCAGGATGGTCAGTAAGAGGACTGGTCGTCGGACTGCTGGCAAGAAAACTACTAGCAGACAGAATGGCAGCAAGAAGAATGGAGGAGCTGGACGAGATGCAGGGTATAAGCAAGAACGAGATGCCTATCGTCTGGATGCTAATCGACGAGGCACACCAGTTCCTGCCCGCAAAGGGAGAAACACCGGCCTCCAAACCACTGCTCCGATGGGTCAAGATCGGAAGAGAACCAGGAGTATCACTCGCACTCTGTACACAGCAGCCCGCAAAGCTGCATCCAAACGCATTATCACAGTGCGATATCATTCTTTCACATCGTTTAACAGCGAAACAGGATATCGAGGCGCTTGGAGAGATTATGCAGAGCTACATGCGACATGACCTGGCACATTACATCGATGCGCTTCCAGACCGTCCTGGAACCGGTATCGTGCTTGACGACAACTCGGAGAGAGTTTACCCTGTACAGATGAGACCGCGTAAATCATGGCATGCAGGAGGAACACCGGATGCATTCGAGGACTAGCCTAATAGAACAGTTTTTCCAGGAAGAAGTATTCAGCACAGCTATATCCATCTTTCTAGCACCTGTGCAGAACACAGATATAGTTCCAACGGTCCTACCGCTTATTCTTGGAGGACTGATAGTTGAACTCTACCTCGGAAAGTACAAGAGCGAGGATCTTGGATGGAATACAGCGGTAGGAAACGCAGTAGTCTGGTTCGCAACAGGAGTATCACTTCTCGTAACTGAAAGCCTCGAAGGACTGGAGGTACAGGCCACTTTCTTCCTCATACTCCTCGGACTATTCGTAGGCTTCATGGACTTCTTCCATATATGGCCGGCAAGAATAGCCTTCCTTGTATCATCATCAGGCCTGGTATACACAATCGCCTACACGATTGTCGTCATGATAAAGACGGGTATCGAGGTCAATCACTCAACTCTGATAGGCGCAGGGCTTTTCATAGCTTTGATACAGGCGGGATTCCTTTTCATCAAGTTCATAGAACAGCCAAGAGACAGTATCGGTATATGAAAAAGGTCTGTGGCGGGAAACGGTTTTATCATTTAACCTACTCAACATCTACTAGATGTCCGACCTTCTGAAGACCGACAAGATAGAGCAGAGAACCTACCAGGGAGTGATAGCCGCGTCCGCGATGGACAAAAACACGCTGGTAGTCCTTCCTACAGGCCTTGGAAAAACAGTTATCGCCGCCATGGTCGCAGCGAAGAAACTGGAGGAAGGAAAAGTACTCTTCATGGCTCCAACCAAACCACTGGTACAACAGCACTTCAAAACATTCAACGAATTCCTGCATGTCGACAGCAGCGTAATGCATATCATGACAGGAAGCACACGGCCAGCAGAAAGATACGAAAAATGGCAGAACGGCAAAGTATTCTTCGGAACACCACAAGTAGTTGAAAACGACCTGATATCCGGAGAAGTACCCACAGAAGAATTCTCACTTGTAATATTCGATGAAGCACATAGAGCAACGGGAGACTACAGCTATGTATTCATAAACGAGAAAATGAAGTCCCAGAAACTAGCCTTGACCGCATCACCAGGAGGCTCAAAAGAGAAGATCATGGAGGTAGCGGACAACCTGGACATTGAGAACTTCGAGGTACGTACAGAAGACGATCCCGATGTAAAACCGTTCATCGAGGACAAACAGGTTGACTGGACACATGTATCCCTGGACGATACCTTCGAGAAGGCGAGAGAACATCTTCAGAATGCATACAGAGAACAGTTGAAGAAACTGAAATCCATGGGTATGCTGGACTCGACCTCCGATGTACACAAAGGAGAACTCCTGAAACTGAGAGGAGAGATAAGCAGCAAACTATCAACCTCGGATGACTCCAAACTTTACTCAGCAATCTCACGCGTAGCAACCGGACTAAAAATCTCCCAGGCTATCGAACTACTGGAAACACAGGGAGTAAGCCAGGCATACGACTACCTTCAGGGACTTGAAACTGATGACTCCAAGGCAGCTGGAAGAGCACTTGAAAACGAAGATGTACAGAGAGCCAAACAGTTAATCACGCATCTGAAGAAGAAAGGAGAGGAGCACCCGAAGATCGATGAGCTACTGGACATACTGGGGGACATGGATGATGAAAACGCGATAGTATTCACAGAATACCGTGCCTCCGCTCAGAACATAGCAGATGAACTAGAGACGATAGGACTCTCCGCAACCAAGTTCATCGGGCAGCAGGGCGAGGAAGGAATGAGCCAGAGCGATCAAATCGAAACACTGGACGAGTTCGAGAACGGAAAATATGATGTACTGGTATCCACTTCAATCGGAGAAGAAGGACTAGATATACCCGCTGTCGACTATGTGATTTTCTACGAGCCTGTCGCATCAGGTATCAGGGATATTCAGAGAGCAGGTCGAACCGGTCGACAGGAAGAAGGAAAAGTAATAGTACTAATAGCAGAGAACACTAGAGACGAAGGTAACTACTGGAGCGCATACCACAAAAAGAAGAAGATGAACAATGTACTCCAGCAGCTGAAGGAGGAGGACATCGAGAGCTCCAAACAGCAAACCTTGGAACAGAACTACGACAACGAAGAAGATGAAGAGGAGGATGAAGAGGACGGCGTTACCGTAGTGGTAGACGACCGTGAAAACTCGGTAGCCAAGGAACTCTCCCGGAAAGAAATCGAAGTCGATAAGACCCGGCTTGAGGTAGCAGACTTCATGGTCTCCGATGACACAGTCGTGGAGAGAAAGAGAACCGACGACTTCGTTGACTCGATCGTTGATAACCGATTGTTTGATCAGATAAGAGAGATCCAGCAGTTCCAGAACCCGGTACTTCTTCTGGAGGGAGAAAACCTTTACACACATAGAGATATCTCTCCCGAGGCAATTCAAGGAGCCTTAACATCTATCATTCTGGATTATGAGATGCCTATACTCTGGAGCGATGACGAAAGCGAAACTGTACAACTGCTTCTCTCAATGGCGAAAAGAGAGCAGGAAGAAAGAAACAAGGATGTACAGGTAAGAGGTCAGAGCGAAGGTAAGACACAGGCAGAGCTACAGGAGTTCATCGCCGCTGGTCTACCAGGCGTAAATACGAAGATTGCGGAAAGACTGTTGAAGGAGTTCGGTGATCTGGAGAAGATATTTACCGCTTCAGAAGAAGAACTTAGAAATGTGGAGGGTATAGGCGAGAAGAAAGCCGAGAAAATCCGCTCCACAGTCAAAAGACAGTACGGGTGACCTAAAGCACTGGACGCTATAATAGTCGGAATCGATCCGGGAAACACATCAGCAGTAGCAGCAGTAAACATGGAAGGCGAAATCAAGTTTCTAGACAGCTGGCGTCACGCATCCCAAAGCAAACTTATCAGAGAAATAATAGACGAAGGCAAACCCGTGGTAGTCGCATCAGATAAAGGCAAAACTCCTTCAACCGTCGAAAAAATAGCAAGTTCTCTCGGAGCCGAAGTATTCGAACCAGAAGAAGATGTAGACTCAGATAAAAAAGATGAACTAGGTAAAGGAGATAACTCACATGAAAAAGACGCTTCAGCATCAGCACTTAACGCATACAACCATCTGCACAGGGAAAGAAGAAAGATACGGAAGATAGCACAGAAAAAAGATGTATCCATCGACCTAGCCGCACAGAACTACTTTTTAGACAAGCAGATAGAATCTGAACCACAGGAACAGGTTGAAGATCCGGGTACATCTAAAGAAGCAGAGACCGCTGTTGAGAAGGATCCCGAGAAAGATGCGGAGAAAGAAAGACTGGAAAAGAAAATAGAGAACCTAGAGGAACAAAACAAAGATCTTAGACAGAAGGTTTCAATTCTTGAAGATGAGAAAGAGAGTCTGCAGGACAAATTAGATGATCTGAGAGAAGAAAACCGTTATGAAGCGGTGAAGGATCAGGAGATATCGAAACGGGATGCAGTTATATCAGAAAAACAGGACAGAATCAACAGTCTTGAAAAGGAGATTGAGAACTCTAACCTGAGAGAAAAACAGTACAGGAAAGCCGTCAAACATATCTTCCACGATAACTACATCGAACTGATACCGAAGGACGGAGATGAAGCAGTATTCAAATCTGACCAATACAATATAGAAGACTTGGAGGGAGTTGAGCTTGATAAGTACTTCCTGCTTCTTCAGAAACCTGAACCTGACATGAAAAAGGTTCTCAACGAATTCAAGGAGGAAGAATAACAGTATGAAGGACCTGAAACTAGAAAGATTCAAGGAGTTCGAGAAGAAGCTGGAAACCGAGAGGCAGGAAAAACTGTATCAGACCATGATATTCCTGGTCAAACTGGTCTTCCTGGGCCTCATATTCCGATTGATACTTTTCATGTATCCAGACACCTATTCCCTTCAGAACGCTTTCGCATCACTGATCGCACTGATTCTCTCACCTTTTATGCAGATACAGGTCAACGAAATATATTTGCTTACCCTTGAAAACTCATACATAATTGTACAGGACTGTCTGGGCTGGAAATCCATGGCTGTATTCGCAGCGCTATTCTTCTCCTCAATACCTGTCGAAAAAGTGAGAAATAATCTGGAGTACCTTTTGTACGGACTGGCAGCAATATTTGTCGCCAATATAATCCGTGTATCGACCACTGTCTACCTCGCAGAAATCGGATTAATCAGTTTTGAAGTTATTCACTCGCTGCTGTGGCGATGGGGACTCACTTTGATTGTGTTCGCTGTCTGGCTTTACTGGTTCACACAACTCCTAGATACCGAAAGCGAAGATATTGACGAGGAAACCGATTCCGAGTGAAGTAAAATCAGTCAGTAGAAGAGCTACAGGGAAAACAGGTACGAAACGGATACCTGACTTAACCTTCACAGACTCAACATCACTCTTCTTCAACTCCTCAAGTTCATCCTCCTCGATACCTCTTATACGGCCATCCAAGGCCTCTGTATCCACAATCTCACCCGGTTGAACATCTTCAATATCTTTCTCAACTTCGAACACTTCAGACTCTATCGCTCGCATAAAACGGATCAGAAGAACCATAGATATGAAGAAAACTGCGTACAGGAATCCCTGCATACCCGCTTTCTGGGCGATAAAGGCAAACATCAGGCTTCCCATCAGTTCGAGTACAAGCCGCGTCTTATCCGTTCTCAGGTTTTCATATGTCTTTGAAAGCACCTTTTCCGGCTTCCTTGCTGCCAGAACTATAGACCAGACAAGTGTTACCAATAGTCCTGCGATCAACAGGTTTACTATCAGGTCGATGCTGTAGCCGGAGGTTATACCTGAGACTCCGTATGGTGCGGTGAATCCTAGTACTGCTAGTGCCAGTGCGTCTGCTCCTCCCCAGCCTCCGAGTAGGTAGGCGGTCCAGCCCATGACGAAGAAGCCGGTTCCGATGCCGAGGCTCCATAGAATTGGTTGGATGCTTCCGGTTTGGATGGATGCTCCTGCGTGTAAAAGTATTCCTAGTGCTATTCCTATCAGGCTGATGTAGTCGGGTACCTCTCCCTTTCTCAGGTCGTGTATTGAGGCGGCTAGAAGTGTTGCAAAACCTGCTGCGTGGGAGAGAGTTACTAGCATAACAGTCTTTAAAACCAGCTGGAGTTATAATTTATACTGTTCTAACAATGACAGAATGGGAAAATATAGTGATTGAAACAGGGATCGACACCCTGATGACATATCTATCTCAGAACGGAGAGGCTTCTCTATCCCGAATATCCAGCGATACAGGTATCTCACAGCAGAGACTGAAGAACTGGGCGGACTCACTTGAAAAAGAGAACCTGCTCGAAAAAGAATACACCTACCGGAAAGGAATCGTACTCAAATACACAGAACAGAACAAAGAAGAAACAGAAGAACGGAAGGACGAACTTGAAGAAGACCTCGAAGAACATACGGACCAGGTCTCAGACGAGATGAAGGAAAGACTGGACGACCTGAGAGAAACCAAGTCAGAGCTCAGAACCATATCCACAGATCTTGAAGAACAGAAACAGGATGAAGAAGAGATCAAGAAAAAGATCGATGCAGTAGAGGATATGGAGGAAGAGCTCGAATCCAAACTTGAGGAAATGGATGACCTCAGCGATGAGGACATCAAAACCCTTCAGGATGTTGAGGAAACATTAGATAATATTGAAGAAGTTGAGACAGCGGACTTCGAGCAGAACCGTGATCAAGTCAGAGCCAAGCTCAAAGCCCTCAACAAGCTCGAAGAACATATAGAGAACTATGAAGATAATGTAGAGGAGGAATCAGGAGGAATGCTATCGAAGATAAAATCATTCCTGCCAGGAGGAGGCTCCAAGCAGGATGAAGAATCAAGTGAAGCAGAAGAAAACCAGGAACCAGAGGAAACCGATGAAGATTCAGTAGAACTGGAGAAAACTCCGGATATTGACGAGGAAACAGAGATTGAGGAAGTAGAAGAAAGGGAGCCACGAGGCGAAGAAACAGGCTCTCATCCTATAACTGTTGATCATGTGGAGGATTCAGATGCATTTATCCACATGTTGAATAATTCGAACATTGATCAGTCGAAGGAGATGATTCAGATGATTGAGAATCCGGATTACGAGAGGCTTCTGGAGCTTGAGGAACAGGCTAAAGACCGTAAAACTCTGAAAAAATGGATTAAAAGGAGGATGGAGTAGATGCACGATCTTGACTCGGTGGAAGACGAGTACGAGATCGAATCCGACGGAATAAAGGCACATGTATATGTAGGAGAGAAAAGCAACGAATATGTTCTCCAGTACCGGATGATCAGAGCCGAAATCAGCGAAGGAACTCAGCAGTACCTTGAAGAACTTAGAGAAGATGTAATCGAATCAGTACAGCTCTCAAGAGAAGAGTTCACGGATTCAGACGAACTTGAACAGGTAAAAGAGAAATACAGAAACGAAGTAAGAGACAGAGTAGAAGACCAGTTCCCGGAACTGGCAGAAGACGAGAAAAAACACCTGATCGGTACAATAATTCACGACATGGTCGGACTCGGCCAGATAGAACTACTTCTAAACGACCCACAACTCGAGGAACTGGTAGTCAACAACGCAGAAGAACCAGCATGGGTCTACCATCAGGACCACGGATGGCTGAAATCCAACATAACCTTCGAGGACGAAGAAGAAATCAAGAACTACTCCTCAGACATCGCAAGAAGAGTAGGAAAGAACATATCCAGCCTCGACCCGCTGCTAGACGCCCAACTACCAACAGGAGACCGAACCAACGCCACATTACAGCCAATTTCTACCAAAGGAAATACTATAACAATCCGTAAGTTCGCAAGAGATCCATGGACAGTAACAGACTTCATCAAGAACGAAACACTCAACAAGGAAGTCGCAGCATTCCTATGGCTCTGCATGCAGTACGAACTAAGCATACTGGTATCAGGCGGTACAGGATCCGGAAAAACATCCCTCCTGAATGTTCTCATGCCCTTCATGCCTCCAAGCCAGAGGATTATCAGCATCGAGGACACACGAGAGATACAGCTACCTGACTTCCTGCACTGGGTACCAACAACCACTAGAGAAGCAAACCCAGAAGGAAAAGGAGAAGTATCAATGCTTGACCTACTGGTCAACTCCCTCCGTATGCGTCCAGACCGTATCCTAGTAGGAGAAATCCGTAGAAAACGCCAAGCAGAAGTACTGTTCGAAGCTATGCACACAGGACACTCAGTTTACTCCACACTGCACGCAGACACAGCTGAACAGACAGTACAGCGATTGAACAACCCACCGATCGATGTACCGGAACAGATGGTTAAATCCGTCGATGTCAATGTAGTGTGCTACAGAGACCGAAGAAGAAACTTCAGAAGAGTACTTGAAGTAGCTGAAGTCACGGAATCCGGTTACAGGAGAGGGGATGAAGGAACACAGCTCGGAGCAAACTCCATCTACAAATGGGACAGCGAGGACGATGAGATCAGGAAGGAAAGAGACTCCCAGAACATCTTCGAGACACTCAAACTACATACCGGTATGACCCGTGGAGAAATCACAGAGAACCTGAACGGAAAAGAGGATGTGCTTCAGTGGCTTGTAGATAATGATGTAACCAGTATCGGACCGGTCGGAAAAATCATCGCACAGTACTACAGCGCACCGGATGAAGTCGTTGAACTAGCACGGAATAATGGAGATCCTCAGGAAATCCTGAAACGGTACGAGGACAAATAACTCTACTTTTTTCTTGAACTGTTTTTTGTAAACCCATTTAAGATTGAAGACTGGTTTTCTCTATATGCCAGAATTCAAAGCAACGGGCGAAGTAGATTACGGAAAAAAGACAACCAGCTTCGACAAGACAGTTGAAGCCGGTTCCAAAAGCCATGCAGAAGATGTAGTATACTCCGATATCGGCAGTAAGCACGGAGTCACACGCGGCAAAATTGAAATTGATACTTTAGAGGAGACAGAATAATGAATCAGCAAGCAGTACAGCAGTACCAGCAAATGCAGCAACAGCTCGAACAAGTCAACGACTACATCGAGCAAGTCGAAAACCAGATAGATAGAATCGAGGACGCACAGGAAGCAGTCCAGCAACTTGAAAATGTAGAAGACGGAGCAGAGATCATGGCTCCAATTGGAGACGGCGCATTCGTCAAAGCAGAGATCAAGGACGCATCCACAGTAACCACAAACATCGGCGGCGACACGATGCAGGAACAGGATCGTGAAGGAGCTATCGACAGCCTTCAGGAACAGATCGATATCCTGAATTCCACGAAGGACGAACTTGAAGATCAGACAGAAGAGATCCAGAAACAGCTACAGGAACTTCAGCAGGACCTTCAGGAACAGCAACAGCAAGAACAACAAGAACAGGAATAAACACTTCCTGTCTATTTTTATTTTCTAAACAACCTTATTTTAACAAGAGTTGAACTATACGATGCTGGACAAATTCAAAGATACAGTAAAAGATTTCTCGGAAAGCGTGAAGAGCGCAGTAGCAGAAAAAGAACTAGATGAAGATACCTTAGACCCGCTTCTTGAGAAGATGCGTATGAAACTGCTTCAGAACAATGTATCACTTGAAGCAGCTGAAACAATCGAAGAGGACCTGAGAAATGAACTTCTCGGTGAAGAAGTCCAGCGAAACAAAGTACAGGATAAAATAGATGAAGCACTTGAAAACGCGCTTAAAGATGTACTGGACGACAGCTTTGATTTCAAAGAAGAGATCGCAGGTATCGAAAGTCCGACAGTTTTCTTTGTAGGATTTAACGGTTCTGGTAAGACGACTACAACTGCAAAGATTGCCAAGAGTCTTCAGGAAGATGGTGAGGAAGTAGTTATGGGTGCTGGAGATACATTTAGAGCTGCATCCATCGAACAGCTGGAGAAACACGGCGAGAACCTTGATGCTAAAGTAATTAGCCATGAATACGAATCAGATCCGGCCGCTGTAGCTTATGACGCTGTAGAGCATGCGGAAAAAACAGGTAAAGTTGCACTGGTAGATACCGCCGGTCGCTCACATGCAGATACTAATTTGATGCAGGAACTGGAGAAAATGGTTGATGTGAATAATCCTGATGTAACTTTCCTGGTTGTTGACGCATTGAGCGGTAACGATGTGAACGAGCAGGCAGATGCATATGAAGGCATGTTTGATGCTATTATCGTTACGAAGATGGATGTCGATGAGAACGGTGGAGCTCTTCTGTCGATAGCTCAGAAGACTGGTAAGCCTGTAGCCTACATCGGTACGGGACAGGATTATGATGATTTAGAGGAATTTGATAAGGATAGTTTCGTGGAAGATATTCTGGAATAACTAACTTGGTTGAGAATTAAAGGAGAAAAATTAGGTTGTGTAGTGAGATCTAGCTGTAGGCCTTCTGCTCGTCAAGTCTTTTCTGCATAGACTTCTCCAGTTTCTGAAGCTTGGACTTGAGCGGTTCAAGATCTTCGTCATTACTCATCTCGATCTCGTTTGAGCCTTCCTGAATTCTCTGTTTTCTCATCTTGGCCAGCAAATGATTAACTTCAGCTACAAGCTGTTCATACTCCTTCATCTGTGCCTCTATGTAGGAAATCTCCTGTTCAAACTCCTGTCTGAGTTCCTCTGTTACCTCGTCCTTCATCTCGTTTTTCAGTTCTTCCTTTTCCAGGCCTAGCTTGCCTCTGACCGTTGAATAGAATTTTTCCATACCCATAAATCTAATTTTAAACCTCTGTATTCACCTATTAATCCTAAAACTCTTTTTAACTTTTCGATTACTCCCGTGGATCCTTAGGCACTTCATCATCCTGATCTTCTTCCTCATCCTCTTCTCCAGGGATTATTATACCCATGTCACGGAAAGCACCCTGCTCATAGTAACGGCCGGTAACTGCTCCAAGTAAGGCATCAAACTCATGGCTGTTCGAAAGAGGACTGGTATCAAAACCGAGGCTTTCCAAGGCCTGATCGCCGTGGATAGCCAGTTCCTCAGAAGTGATGTGTGGGTTGAACCGGATGATTTCAGGTGCATCAACACCCATAGCATGCTCCAAGTGAGCACTGAGGCTTTCTAGCCTCTTCATCTTCTTCACCTGGTGACCTGAAGGAACGAAATTGTATCCTTCATCTTCCAGCTTTTGCTCTTTCTTCGTCAGTTCATCTCTTCCTTGCTCCATGCCAACATCAGCTGCAAGGATATCGACTTCTTCCTCTTCTATCTTCTCTATTATCTCATCGTTTGTACTAAGATTCCAGGTACTGGTTTCTTCGCTGTCAGCAACAGCCAGTATGCTGTCCTCTTTGGTATTATCTTTTAGAAGTAGTCCTGCGAACTTCATACTGTTTTAACCTTCTTTTTTCTCTCCAGATTTTCCTCATCCTTTTTTCCTTCGCCGCGTCTGTCTGTAAATTCTTTAAGTGAGGAATTCATCTCTTTAACCCTTTGAAGCTTCTCCTGCTTCTTCTCCTGTTTCAAACCTTTCAGGAAATCGTGTATAGCTTTGTTGTACTCCTCCGGCTTCTCGAAGAACGGGAACGAACCTGCGCCCTGTAAACGGCTTACCATCGGTCTTTCAAGCTCCCGCGCAAAATCGATACTTGAAAACCGGTCATCGCTTGGATGAAGAACAAGAGACTTCTTCACCGGTCTTCTGAAACGGTAGTTCTCTACAAAGGATTCTACATCTCTGTAATTTGGCTTATCTACGAGCTCTGAGAACTCCTTAACCACCTTGAAATCAGTTTTACCTGAGAAAGCGTACTTCTTCAATATTTTTGGATAGTTGACTATACTTTTCCATCCCCAGTTGTATACAGGTCTTGGAGGCATGGAAACTGTCCCCCTAAAAGCTGAGGTCAGTACTAATGCTTCCACAGATTCGTGTTGTTCGAACTCAAGCGCGAGACTGTTGCCGAAAAGACTCGATACAAGCACTACATTATCTAGATCTTCTCTCTCAAGTACATTTTTCAGAGCTGATTTCTCGCCTTCATAGTCTCTGAAGCTTTCGGTAGGCTGGAAACAGACGGTTTTGAACTCTCTGGAGAAGTAACGATATTGATTACGCCATAACTCCGGGTTCAAACCACCTGGAACAAAAACGAGCTGGATCGGTGAATCCTTCTCGGACTCGAAGAAATGCATGTTCTCTTCACCAACTCTCTCTACCGAAAAATCCATAACAAGACACAGTATGACTACAAAGTCTTAAAACAGTTTAATCACTGAAGATTGGTAGAAACCATTGATAACCCGAAAAAGAATACTGGCAGCGGAAATCCTGTTGACCGCGTTACCACTCGGATACCATGTACACAGAAAGACAGGCAGCCTTCTCACAGCAACCCTCACCTTCGGAATAACACTCTTCATCATCGACAGCTTCCTAATCTCGCCGGTCAAGGCATGGGACAACCTAGCGCTCTTCCTCAATCCGTTCATGGTTTCGACCGGGACCTTCATCACCTCACTGATCTACATCAACTACACAGGTACAGCCCTGGCAGCAGCCAAATGGCAGGCACTAGGCCTATCCTTTATCACACTGGTCTTCGGTTTCATGTTCCTCAGGACTTGGCCCTGAAAACGCCGGGGTTACCATAAAAACATTCATCCCACAAAAACTTTCTTAGAACGATGTTTGACCGCATAAAAGACTCTATACAGAAATTCTCCCGGAAAGACAGGGCAGACAAGGAAGCAGTAGAAGAACTGGTTAAAGACATACAGAGAGATCTCATCCAGGCAGATGTAGACATAGAACTCGTATCAGAACTCAGCGACGAAATAAGAGAAGAAGCACTCGAAGACGATGTACCCAGCGGTCTAACACGCAAAGAACATGTACTCGAAATAATATACAACAAACTAGAAGACCTGCTAGGAGAAAAACCCGAAGTCGAGGTTAAGCCACATAACATCCTTCTATGCGGACTATACGGAGCAGGAAAAACAACAACAGCCGGAAAACTAGCCGACTACTACCGAAAACGCGGACTGAAAACCGGAGTAATCGCAGCAGACACAGACCGGCCAGCAGCACACGAACAACTGCAGCAGATAGCAGAAGATGTAGAAGCCGAATTCTACGGAGAAAAAGAAACAGACGAACCAAGCAAGATTGTAGAAAACGGACTTGAACAGATGGAAGCAGATGTAATAATCGTCGACTCCGCAGGAAGAGACTCACTCAACCAAGACCTCAAAGACGAACTCGCAAGAATAAACGAAGTACTACAGCCAGAAGAAAAATACCTAGTCATGCCTGGAGACATCGGACAGTCAGCCAAAGACCAGGCACAGAACTTCAACGAAGCAGTCGACATCACAGGCGTAATAATGACAAAACTCGACTCCTCAGCCAAAGGAGGAGGAGCACTCGTAGCATGCAGACAGACAGGCGCACCAGTCAAATTCATCGGAACGGGAGAAGAAATGGGCGACCTAGAAGTATACGACCCCATCAAGTATGTCTCCGAGATAATCGGACAACCCGACCTCGAATCACTTCTAGAAAAAGTCGAGGAAATGGACACCGATCCTGAAGAACTGCTCGAAGGAGAATTCACCCTAGAAGACTTCCAGCAGCAGATAGAACAAGTCACCGAGACCGGAATGATGGAAGACCTGATGAAACAACTGCCGATCGGCGGCGGACAGATGCCAGACAACCTATCAGATATGACAGAAGGAAAGGCAGAAACCTACCAGGTCATAATGAACTCGATGACTGCAGAGGAAAAGAAAGATCCGTCAATAATCAAGCGTTCACACAAGGAGAGAATCGCAGAAGGAAGCGCCACCTCTGTAGAAGAAGTTCAGGAACTGATCAAGCATTACCGCCAAACCAAGAACATGATGGACAAGTTCGACAAAGGAGACATGAAGCGTGGAGGCGGCAACCTCCAGAGCATGATGCAGAACATGGGACTCTAAGAGGTGACAGACAAGTTGATAGCCGTTCTATCCGACTCACATATACCTACGCGGGCAGATGAGATACCGGAACCTTTCTGGGATAAAGTAGAAGAATCCGACATAACTGTACACGCCGGAGACTATGACCGCGAAGAAACATTCAACGCACTAGAAACATACTCAAACAATTTTTACGGAGTAGAGGGAAACTGCGACTTCTTCGAAGCAGAAGAAATGAGCCAAAGCCACACCTTCCAACATGAAGAACTTGATTTCGGAGTCTACCACGGTACAGGCATAACTCCTCGCGCCCATACACCGACACTTCTGAAGATAGCTGAGGAAGACCTTGGAGTAGATATACTGATTCACGGGCATTCACATCAGGAGGATATCGAACTGGCTGAAGGAAAACTGCTTCTCAACCCTGGAAGCAGTACAGGCGCCGGCGGCGGAACAGCAAACCCGTCAAAGCCCGCGATGATGGAGATAGAAGTTGAAGACGGCGATATAGAGGTAAAAATTCTTCAGCTAGTAGATGAAGAGCTTGAAATCAAAGAAGAACAGGTATTCGATACCGAACAAATTAAAAACTCAGAGAAAGCAGGTGAAGAATAATGGCTTTCCAGAAACTGGACTCAAGAATCAAATGGTTCTGGCTGTTAGAAGCATCAGTGATCTCGCTCTTCGTATCTCTGGTACTTTCTGCTTTGGCATATGAATATACAGCTAATGCAGTTTCTTTTGCGCTGATGCCTCTGTTGGTGGCCGCAGGTGCATGGTATGGACTCAGAAGATATGCTAACTGGGGTTTCGAAATAAGAGATGACCATCTTTACATCGAGCATGGTGTTATCAAGAAAGTTTACTCTATGGTTCCGTTCGTACGGGTGCAGCACATCGATACGGATAGAGGACCAATCGACCGTATGCTGGGACTTTCAACGCTTCGAGTCTACACTGCAGGATCGAAAGGCGCTGATATCAAGGTTCCAGGAC
The DNA here is from genome assembly GCA_041640035.1 of Candidatus Nanohaloarchaea archaeon. GTDB lineage: Archaea > Nanohalarchaeota > Nanosalinia > Nanosalinales > Nanosalinaceae > JBEQAZ01. The sequence goes on from JBEQBC010000001.1 coordinate 176,651, forward strand.
TTGATAGAGAGGAAGCATCTGAACTGCAGAAAAAGCTTCGTGACTCAGCAATCGACTCAGAGAAAGGATTCGATGCAGTATGAAACTAGCGAAGATATCAATACCTTACAGAGCTCTCAAGAAAGTATTCACAGTCCTCGTATTCCTGATATTCACTAGTGTAGACGCGTTAACAGCAGCTAACCCGGCCATAATCGTATCATTTCTGGTAATAGTTTCTCTTGCAGTATTCCTCATGCTCGGATACGAGTACCTTTACTGGCGTAACTTCGAGTACGAGATAAGGGAAGACGGACTCAAGATTATCTCAGGTGTCATAACCAAGAACGACAGGGATATACCGCTGAAAAGAATCCAGAACATCGATGTAAACCGTAATATAATCCAGAGAATGATCGGAATCGCCAAAGTAGATGTTGAAACAGCGGGAGGTAACGAAACAGAAGCAGCACTCAAATTCCTCACCCTGGAAGACGCAGAAAACATGCAGAAAAAAGTCAGAGAACTCAAAAACCGGCGGAAAACAACAGAACAGGAGAAAAAAGGTTCAGAAAGAGAAGACTTCGCACTCTCAAACCGCGACCTAACGATACTCAGCCTAGCATCTGTTGACCAGAGACTGCTTGGAGGAGCAATTGGACTAATCTCGATAATCGGAGGATCTGCAGGAATCCAATTAATCGATGGCTCACTCTCAATGACACAGTTGGTGATTGGAGGGATCATCGCGGTACTGGTATCCGCAGGTTTCTGGATAGCAACATCATTCTCCACATTCATCAAGTTCTTCGACTTCAAACTCTACTTCCACGACAACGCACTGGAATACGAGAGAGGGCTTCTCAACCGGGCCAGCGGAACTATACCAGAGGAAAAAATACAGGACATAATAATTGAAGAAAACTTCATACAGAGATACTTCAACTACGCATCACTAAAAGTCGAGACAGCAGGATATGTCTCATCCGGCAACCAGCAAGAACTTGACACCGGAAAGGAAACAGTGATACCTCTAGCTAAGAAACATGAAATCAAGAAATATGCGGAAGAAATCGGCGGATACACGGATCCGGAGTTCAACAAGATCCACGAAAAAGCCAGGACAAGATACTTCAGAAGATACCTTCTGGCAGGAACAGCCCTGGCAGCACTCACCTTCACAGTCAGCCAGGTCTACCCGCTTCCATTCACAGCATACATCCCATCAGCACTATTAATCCTCTCCTCGAAGAAAGCAGCCGAACTCAAATGGACAAACATCGGTTACGCATTGAAGGATGATCACTTCTACACGCGTAAGGGGTTCTGGAACCGTCAAACCTATGTAGTACCTTACTTCCGTGTACAGAACGTGATGCAGAACCAGAGCATACTTCAGAGAAGATGGAACCAGTCATCACTGCTTATGGATACAGCAGGATCGGTAATCAGCTTCCCGGTCATACCGGACATGGATACAGAACAGGCTGAAAAGGTTAGAGAACAGGTTTACAATCGTTTCAGAGAATCACTGAAACGGTAAAAAAGTACTCTTCGATTCAACCGTTCTTGGGTTATCTCGTTTTATAAGAATCATTTTTACCTGTAACAGGTATGGAAGACAAACAAATCAAAGAAAAGGCGGAAGCACTTCTCGAGAACGAGGAACTATGCAGCCACTGCCTCGGAAGACAGTTCGCACAACTCGGACACGGACTCGAAAACTACGAAAGAGCAGCAATCATCCGTGAAACACCGATCGAAGAACTGGGAGAAGACAGCTTCGATCCGGAAAAAGTCCCTGAATCAGTCACTGAAGGCGGCGAATGCCGTATCTGCCAGGGAGTATTCCACGACCTTGACCGTTACACTGATATGGTGATCGACTCGTTCGACCGTTACGAACTCGAAACCTTTCTTGTAGGTATCCGTCCGCCGGAAGATGTGGAAAGAGCTGAGGAAGAACTTTGGGAAGAGTACGGCATCGAGTACACTGAACCGATAAAGACAGAGATATCCCGATTGATAGGAAAACGGATCGAATCCCGGCTTGATATTCTGGTAGACTTTGAACGCGCCGATATAATGGCGGTCATCGACATGCGTGAAGGAAAAGAACGGGTCGAACTACAGGTCAACTCCATCCTGTTCTACGCACAATATAACAAATACAGCCGAGAGATACCGCAGACAGAATGGCACTGCAGAAACTGCCGAGGAAGCGGATGTGACGAATGCGACTGGACAGGGAAACAGTACCCAACAAGTGTACAGGAAGAGATACAGGATCCTTTCATTCGGGAAAGCAACGCTATCGAAGCCAAATTCCACGGAAATGGCAGAGAAGATGTTGATGCCAAATGCCTCGGTAAAAGAGAATTCGTACTGGAACTAATCGAACCCTTAAACCGTGACCTCGATGTAAAAGAACTTCAAAAAGAGGTAAACGAATCCAGCGACAAAGTAGAGATCTTCGAGCTCGAGGAGACCTACAAGGACAAGGTTGAGGAGATCAAGGAGACGAGGACCAAGAAAGAGTACCGTGCCAAGGTGAAGGCGGGAGAAGAAGTTTCTGACGAAGATCTGGAGAAACTGAAAAATCTGGAAAAAGTTATAGAGCAGGAAACACCGGAGAGAGTCAAGCACCGTAGAGCTGACAAAGTCCGTGAAAGAGAAGTACATGAGATCGACTGGGAAAGAATCAGTGAAGATACATTCTACCTCTATGTGAAAGCGGAAGCCGGTACATACATCAAAGAACTGATCCACGGTGATGAAGGCCGCACACAGCCGAATGTGTCGGAAACACTGGGTACATCATGTGAATGCCTTGAACTGGATATAACCTGGGTCGAAAAAGTAGGTAATCAGTAACCAGTACAGCTATTTCAACCTTCAAACCTCTTTATTCTATATGACTTCTAATAGATATGCCGACCTACATATGCATACAACTGCCAGCGATGGAACCGACAGTATAGAACAGAGAATACGGCAGGCAGAGGAATACGGCCTAGATGCAGTAGCCATAACAGATCACGATACTATAAACAGGGAACTCGATCAGCGGTCATACGAAGCTGAAAACGGGGTAGAGGTCATAACTGGAACCGAGATTAAGTGCGAGGTCGGTGGCACAAAGATAGAGATACTGGGCTACTTTGTAGATCCGGAAAACAAAGCGCTTAACCAGATTTTCGAGGAACTATCCGAAAAAAGGATCCAGAGAATGAGTGAAATAGTGGAGAAACTGGATCAGGTAATCGAAGAGGACATCAGCCTGGAAGATATACTTGAATACGAGGATACCACACCGGGAAGACCACATCTGGCACAGCTTCTTATCGACAGAGATGTAGCGGATGACTGGCAACATGCATTTAACAAATTTATAGGGAAAGACTCCGAAGCATATGTAGAAGTGGAGAAGATACCGGCGGAAAAAGTTATTGAAGCAGTACACCGTGCAGGAGGCGTAGCATCAGTAGCACACCCAGGAAGAAGCCTCACCAAGGATGAAGCAGTAGAGAAAATCGGTCACCTAGTTAAGAAAGGCTTGGATGGATTAGAGGTCGAATATACTTACAGAGGAAAGGTCAGGAAATCAAGTTACGATGTCTACTTTACAGAAGTCCACGCTAACCGGCTGGCGGAAATGTATGATTTGATTCCTACCGGTGGAAGCGACTGCCACGGTATGAAGTCAGACAAGTATAACATAGGAAAGGTCAAGATTGACTACGAAAATGTAGCCCGGCTCAGAACTGTTTCCCGTGAATATCGGTGAAGCCCGGTCTATTTGGTAAGTGTTTAAAAGATTCAACTTTACACTCTCCTTATATAACGAGAGGTAAACTGAAAAATGGCAGAGAAATCCAGAGGTCCACAGCACGGAGCAAGACACAAGTTATCCAAGGAAAACAGGGCAAAAACTACTGTAAACGAACAACTGAAGGAATTTGACGAAGGAGAAAGAGTACTTATCAAAGTAAATCCTTCCGTTCAAGAATCCCGTCCACACATGAGATTCCACGGAGTAACAGGAGAAGTAACAGGAATGCAGGGAGAAAGCTACGAAGTAACAGTACAGGACGGAGACCAGACAAAGAAACTCTACATCCCACCAGTCCACCTAAAGGAAACAGGTGAATAAACAGTGGAGATCAAAGACGAAGAATATGTCTACCCAGCAGAAATCCTTGAAGAACTTCAGGAAAAAGACGAAGCAGAAGAAGAACTAACCCACGAACAGAAAATCGCTCTTGAGAACCTGACAAGAAACATCCAGGTAGATGATGTTGATACACTGAAGGAGCTTAACGACGAGCTTTCAGAAATCGATGCATTGAAGCAGAAGCACATCTACAAGGTACTGGAAGTAATGCCGGAACAGCCTTCCACAGTAAACACGATGTTCTCAAAGGAACGAGTTAAGCTTGAGGACGAAGATGTAGAAAGGATCCTGGAGATCTGCGGAAGCGTATCCACAGAGTAAAACTCTCTATTTTCTCAGTTCATTTACTTCAGATAACAGGGAAAAGCTGTTAAAATCTGTAAAATCAGTAAATGTTTACGGACAGCTATAACCCTGATATCCCAAGAAATAAGATAATCAAGGAGTTGACAAAAATATACTATGACAGAACAAAGCAAAGACGAGTACATCAAAGTACTTGACTTCCTAGAAAGAGGAGGTCAAGGCGGAAGCGGAGAACCAACAGTACAAGGAATAGGAACAGAAAACTACAACCTCCTAGAAGTAGTAACCAGAGACGGAGTACATCCAAAAGGAGGAGAAGAACTGTACATCGGAGAAGGCGACCGAGAAAAAGTAAAATACATCAAGGACCGGATCAGCTTCGACGACCTAACAGGAAACTCAAGAGCAGAACTCAAATATGTGCTTCAAGCACTAATCAAAGACAAGGAAGACGAATTCGTAGAGTTCTTCAACGAAGCAACACCGGTAACACCGCGAAGACACGCATTCGAACTACTGCCAGGAATCGGAAACAAACACATGCAAAAACTCCTGGATGAAAGAAGAGAAAGCGACTTCGAAAGCTTCGAAGACATCAAGGAAAGAGTACCTTCAATCCCCGACCCAGAAACCACGATCAGCAAACGGATCAAACAGGAACTCAAGGGAGAAACCAAGAGAAAAATGTTCACAGGGTAGAAAAACACTCTTCCAACTCTTCTATCTTTCTACTTTAATTTAGTAAAATGTCTCTCAAAGAAGAAACACTCCAGGAAATAAACGAAATAGGTCTCAAAACGGTCAGAGGCCAGAACTTCATAATCAACGAACACATGATCACAGCACTGGTCGAAGCCGGAGAAATCGAAGACCAAGACATACTGGAAATCGGACCAGGAACAGGAAACATAACAGAAGAACTCCTAGAAAAGAAAGGAGAAAAAGGAACAGTAACCGCCGTAGAAAAAGACACAGTACTCTACGAACACCTAAACGAAAAATTCAACGAACAGATAGAAGACAGAAAACTATCACTTCTAAACGAAGACATACTGGAAACAGATTTATCTGGATACGACCGTTGTGTCGGCAATCTTCCATTCCAGATTACCAGTGATATAATCGAAAAACTGGGAGAACACCAGATACAGTCAGCAGTGATAGTACAGGACGACCTGGCAGACAAGATAACCGCAGATCCCGGCGAAAAGAAGTACGGACCCGCAACGGTCAGAGCACAGTACTACTTTATACCGGTCAAACTACAGACCATACCGAAGATCAACTACCACCCGGAACCGGAAGTCGATACAGCGATAGTCAAACTTTACCCTAATCGGGATAGACACGCAGTAGATGACGAAGAATGGTTCTTCACGGTCGTAAAAGCTTTGTTCACTCACAAGATGAAGAAGGTAAGAAACGCAGTAGTAGACAGTAGACATATCATCGGAGAGGTAAAAGACCGACTGAAAGCGATCCGTGATGAATTACCGAATTCGGAGAAGAGAGTGGTTCAGCTAAATATCAAGGAGATGAACGAGATAGCTGAAGAACTTCAAGACAAGCTGTGAAAAACTGTTCAAAACAATTCAACAAGGATAGATATTTAACACCAGTTGGATCGTTTAATTTATGCCGAGCGACACGAAATGGATATTCGTCTCCGGCGGAGTTCTATCAGGCCTGGGCAAAGGCATCGTCTCCGCAAGTATCTCAAAACTTCTACAACTACATGACACCGAGGTAGCACCTGTCAAATGTGACGGCTACCTGAATGTAGATCCCGGAACTATGAACCCACACGAACACGGAGAAGTGTTCGTACTGGAAGACGGAACAGAAGTCGACATGGACTTCGGACACTACGAAAGATTTCTGGATATCGAAACCACAGGGAAGCAGAATCTGACATCAGGAAAAATATTCAACGAAGTAATCGATAAAGAGAGAAAAGGAGACTTCCTCGGCGAAACCGTACAGATGGTGCCACATGTAACAGATCACATCAAGGACACCATTAGAGAAGCAGGGGGACATGCAGATGTGATAGCCGTTGAAATAGGCGGAACAGTCGGAGACATGGAAAACCGGCTATACCTGGAAGCAGCACGGCAAATACTAAGCGAAGAAGATGGAATACTTGTACATACTACACTAGTACCGTTCCTGGAAACAACAGGAGAGCAGAAAACTAAGCCAACACAGCACTCAGTCAAAGAACTACGGGAAATGGGCTTGGAACCCGATATAATTATAACACGGACGGAAGAAGAACTAGAAGACTACTCAAGAGAAAAGATATCACTCTTCTGCGATGTAGAGGAAAAGGAAGTTATCTCAGACCCTAACATGGAAACCATATACGAACTACCGCTCAAGTTCTACGAACAGGATGTAGATAAACTGGTAGCCGACAAACTAGACCTACCTGAGAGACAAGAGAACCTTGATAACTGGAGAGAAAAAGTTGAGGCAGTTAAATCTGAACCAGTAGCGGACATCGCAATATGCGGAAAGTACACCGATATGGATGACAGCTACGCATCCGTAGAGGAAGCATTGAAGCATGCAGCAGCAGAACTAGGCGGATCAGTAAACACAGAGTATGTAGACACAGAAGAATTCACCTCGGAAACACTGGAAGGCTTCGATGGAGTGATCATACCTGGCGGATTCGGCTCAAGAGGGGTAGAAGGTAAAATCAAAACAGCACAGTACTGCCGAGAAAACAATATACCATTACTTGGTCTCTGCTACGGAATGCAGCTCATGGTAGTTGAATACGCCAGAAATGTACTCGGACTCGACGCAGTATCAGAAGAATTCGCTGACGGCGAGGAACACCATGTAATAGCAGAACTGCCTGAACAGAAAAACATAGAGGAAAAAGGAGGTACCATGAGGTTAGGAAACTACACGGCTCAGCTGGAAGGACAGGTCAAAGAGATCTACGGAAGCAGTGAAGCAGACGAAAGACACCGGCACAGATACGAAGTCGATCCGGCATACCACGAACAACTCGAATCTAATGGTTTGAGGATAACAGGTACATCACACGACGGCAGACTCGCAGAGTACATAGAACTACCGGAGAACAGCTTCTACATAGGTACACAGGCCCATCCAGAGTTCAACTCCACACTGGAAAACCCGAATCCACTCTACCTCGCATTCATGAAGAACTCAGTAAACTAGATGAGATCAACCGTATACCCGCCCAGAGAAGACACCTACCTGCTCAAAGAAAAAGTAGAGCAGATGGATCTGGAAGGGTCAAAAGTACTCGAACTTGGATGCGGGAACGGAGTAATCACCAAAGCTTTGGAACAAGCCGGAACCGAGCTGACCGCGGTAGATATCAACAAGAACGCTGTTGAAACAACAAAGGAAAAGCTTGAGCATCCGGAAAAACACGAGATAAAGTACTCAGATTTGTTCGAAAATATTGGTTCTCAAGAATTTGATTACATCTTCTTCAACCCTCCGTATCTAGAAGGTGAGACCGGGATAGGTGATGAGGAAAAATGGCATGTAGGCGATGAAAATATCCTAAACCGGTTTTTTGAACAAGTAGGCAGCTATTTGTCGGATAATGGTCAGGCGTTTCTGGTTCTCAGCAGTCAGACTCCGGGGCTGGAAAAGTTGATGGAGGAGAAAAATCTTGAAATAGAGGCGGAGAAGAAGGTCTGGTTCGAAAAGCTTTATGTTGTTCGCTATAAATAGAATTTTTATACCATCCGAGGTAAACATACATCAATGAACTCCAAAAGAGCAATCCTAATTCTAACCGCAATTATATTCTCAGTTACAACAGCTCAAGCATCACATGATTATAACATAGAACCATTGGGAGAGCCACAATCCTACGACTTTGTATCTAATGAAAGCCAATCTTTTAGAGCTGTCAACTTAACCTATAATAACCAGCCAGTATCTCCGGAGAACCTGGCAGCGGATCAAGGAGAGTTTATCTACGAATATCCTGAAAGCGGGACATTCAACGATACAATGCAGTACTTCAACGACGGTATCTGGTATGCTAATATCCAGACATTGAATGAAACAGCAGATATCAATTATACTGCGAGAAATGAGACAGAAGCATCTTTACATATCTATGCGGAAGAGAGCGAAACTCTTGATGTATCAGAACTCAAAATAAAAGATGTCGAAATTATGCAGATGGAAAGTCTTGATGATCCTGTGAAGGCAGGTAGAGCAGTAACACTTAGACTTGATGTAGAGAACACAACTGATGGTTCACAGGAACAGAACGCGGATGTAAACATCAGATTCGTCAATGGAACATACTCTACAAGCGTAGTAAATGTCGGATACAACGATGCAGACAACCTTTTCAGAACATCTCTGGACATGCCAGACTATACAAATCAGAAATTTATCGGACAGATAACAGCCGAAGACGGAAGCGAACAGTCAAGTTATTCCTTTGAAATTAATACAAAGCCAGCGGTAGAAGGAAATATAGACCGCCTGGAATCACTGAACGGAGGATGTAACGCAAACTCCATGCCAGAACAGTGTGAAGGAAACGCAACACTTGAAGCAGGTTACAATGTAACAAGCGTACCAGCAGAATCCGTAAACATGACAGTATGGAAGCACGATAACCAGGGTAACCCTGTGAAACATACAGAGTACTCACTGGCAAGAAACGGTTCAAAACCGTCAAGCGAGCCAGGTTACTACTCAGCAGAGTTTGACTTCCCGTTCATCAACAGAAGTCAGTACGGTAACGAAGTAAAACTGATGTTCAACGCATCAACAGACAACAGAGAAGACATCGATAACTACACAATCGATTACCGTTCATTCAGAGCAAATATCGACCTTGAGAAAGGATATGCCTACCAGAGCGGAGAGATGACAATACCGCTCACACTTGAAAGATACTTCACATTGAACACAGTTGAAGAGGATGAGATCAGAGAACTTGATGTAAATGTCACGGATCCAAACGGAGAAATCTTCGAATCCTATGATCTAAACAATGTATCCCTAGGAACTGATGAACAGTACACAGAAGTAATTGATATCCCTGGAGACGCCATGACAGGAGATTACCAGATCGATCTCTTCGTGGAAGATGTCTTCAGAGCAAACAAGACAGTAATGAGAAGTTTCTCAGTCAGAGAAAACACACAAACCTTTGAACTCAGTGATGACACACTAGAGCCAGAGTTCCAAAGAGCAGGAGATTACAGTACTGAAATGAACATCACTGATATCTCAGGAACAGGACTAAACATGTCTGTAGATGTATCCAGCGACCTACAGGATATCCTTGATATGCCTACCGATTTCGAGGTAGAAAATGGCCAGATGAGAACACTGGATCTGAACTGGAACATCGATGAGGTGCAGGAGTACAGCGGAGAACTTGAATTCAAGGATGAAGACTCAAACTACAACACGACTGTTGATGTGAACACTCAGTCACCTGACTGCCAGTTCCAGAACGGAAACCTTTGCTCATTGACATCAAAGGATATAGAGCACACAATGGCTCAGAGAGAAACCGATGAACTCGACTTCGAAATCCTGAACATAGGACAGGCAGACTCAACGAGAGATGTCTCAATAAGTGTGTCAGGAAATATCTCAGACTATGTTGAAGTGGTTTCAAGCGCATCATTCTCCGACAACCAAGTTATTCCGTTCAACTTAACAGCTCAGGAAAGAGGAGTATTCACAGGATCCATGACTGTCTCATCAAGTGACAGCGAACTGGTATACGACCTGGTTCTCGACTCAAATGTTCCTTCCGGAGCACCACAGGTAGATGTGACGGAAAGCGTGGAAATCGGACCACTGGTAGAAGGAGAATCAGCAACAGCAGATGTCACAATGGATAACACGGGAGAAGTAGCGATAACCAACATTTCAATCAGCTCAGAAACATACAATATAGAAGCTGATACGGAAGGAATGGAGATACCAGAAGACTCCTCAGACACCATAGAAGTAACATTTAACGATGTATCATCAAGCTCAGGACAGCTAAGTATAGATCTTGAAGCACTTGAGGAAGCAACCGAGACGGTAGATGTAACCGCACAGGTCTACTCAGATTACGGAACAAGAATCGACAACCTGTTCGATGACATCCAGAACCTCAGAGACAGTACAGGAAACCAGCAAGCACTATCTACATTAGATGAAGCAGAAACAACCTTGGATAGTGCAGAGGTCAGCTGGGAGAACGGTAACTACGAAGAAGCCGTAAACACATACGAGGACGCTGACAGCACATACCAGCAGGCACAGAGCACAGTTGACTCAAGCGAACCGGAAAACCCTGGTGGCAGTGATCCAGGAACAAGTCCTGAAGACCCAGGTACAGAACAACCAGATCCTGGAACAGAACAGCCTGACGACAATGGCGGCGGAAGACTGCCGATCCTGCCGATAATCATAGTTCTGGTCCTGTTGATTGCAGGAGGCTTCGTATTTTACGAGAGCTACATTCCTGAAGAAGGAGACCCACTCTACGATGTATTAGGACAATGATTCATGAAGCAATACCGCTACCACCTGAAGCAACAACGCTCGCATTACTGGTAGGACTGGTAGCGGTATTCTACATCGCCTACAAACTGATGGAGATGGTCTTCCAAACAATCACTATGTCCATTCTATCCGGAGCCTTCTACACAGCATTCTCATTCCTATTCCTAGGAGGAATACCGGGACTTGTGGATATACTGATGTTCTCACTGCTAGGCTCTGTACTCTACATAGTATTCACGCTGCTTGAATCAGCATACACAGTATCCAAACACCTGGTCAAGATACCAGTAGCGATCCTGGAAGCAATCCTGTACCCAGTAAAAAAATTATACAGCGCCTTAAAGGCGGAGATGGAGAAGGAGAGAACCAGCAACAGTAATGGAGAAGATGATTCTCAGGATTCCACGCCTCAAGAAGGTGGTGGAGATGACGATAACTCGGATGGTGGAAAAGGGACTAAAGAAGTAGTTATTGATAAGGTCAGTCAGGAAGACGAAAATTAATTCTCTTTGAAATCTTGAAGTTCTCCTATCAAACGATCGAACTCTTCTTCAGTAGGTGATCCACGCAGAATCAGTTCTGAAATTATATTGTCTCCTACAAGATCCTTAAGGTACTCTGTCCTTCCACCTATATTCTCACCTTCACCTTCCTCTGTAAAACCATGCATTAGAACAGCTGCAGCGTGACTCAGATTCATGGAACTGTATCCAGGCGTATCGATATGAACGACTGCATCACAAATTTCAAGTTCCTCATTACTCAGACCTGAATCCTCTCTCCCCAGAACCAAGGAGGTATTTTCTCTTGGCTGAAAATCTTCGAGACTGGATGCACGGCCCGGCTTAGTACCAACCACAAAATCTAAATCTTCTATTGCATTACCTAGTTTTTCGAATATCTCTGCCTCGTCGAGTACATTCTGTGCGTTTGCCGCTGTATCCCGGCTTTCAGAAAGGTTGAATTCAGAATTAACTATCCGAAGTTCGGTATCATAGTTGCTGCATAGACGGGCTATGAATCCGGTGTTTTCCGGTATCTGCGGTTCTACAAGTATTACTGCTTCCATCCTGTGTACCAACCTATAAAACCATGTTAGGACATAAAATGTTTTACAGTGTTTGACGGAAAAACAGTAACCGCAGTATTTGTATCACTCGCAATTATCGCCGTAGTAACATCAGGAGGAAATATCCAGACACCGGAAAACCTAAGTGAGGGCGGACTAGATCTAGGAAACCTGATTCCATCAGGCGACCTATCATTTGAGAACCGTCCTGAACCAAACAATACGGTAGAGGCAGATTTCTCAGCAACTCTAGCTAACGATACCTTGAAAGTATACGATACTAACATGACCTCCTCCGGACTTACAGAGATCGAATCAGAGCAGATTCAGGCAGATGAACCTATCCAGTTGATAGGATACAGCGGAGAAATACGGATCGGCTCCTCCGGAAAAGTTACACTTGTTGGAGAGGCTTCAGGATACAGTACCTCCGGTGTATCCTCAATGGAAACTTTTGAAGTAAACGCAACCCACACCACTTCCAGTATGAACATGGATACAGTACGGCTTCAACATGCTTTCAACAACACTGAAGGCTCACTAAACAGTGCGACAAATCAGGGTTCAACCGCTGATACAGTTGAATTCAACTCCTTCACCGGAAATATAGTACTAGGCCTGAATCAGGGTAGTGTGGAGATGAATGGTAAGGTTGATCAACTTGAATCAGGTTCATTCGTGATTAATTAGGGTTAAAAAACTGGAGTGGCTTTAAACTTTCTATGCTAGACCAACTTATCCCAGAGTTCGGAAACATCTATGTGATACTACAAATTCTGTCATTCTTCCTGTTCATCGGAATGTTCCTGTTCTTCCCAAAGATAATGATATGGCAGGCAAACAGGAAGCTAAGAGACACAATGATAGATCTAGAAGGCTACAAAGAGACCACAGAGCAACTGTTCTTAGATAACCTTACAGATAACAAGACAGAAGCACTTGAACAGAAGTTCGAGAGCATGAAAGACTTCAAGGTTTCCGCGCCAAGCAATATCGATCCATCGGGAGCAGTACAGAGACTTGAACATGTACTCGACACATCCGAACACAAGTTCGACCGATTCGTCAAAAAGTACGCAGATACAGAAGACGAAGACGAACTAGCAAACCTCAACATGACATTCAAAGGCGTCATGGGAACCAACCAGATCTACAGAGTAGTAAGACACTTCAAAGAACTAATCAACAAGACAGGAAACATCCAGATCATCAGCATGGTCCAGATGACCCTTCCGATCTACAAAGAACTGGCAGAAAGCCAGAAAGAAGCATCAAGAGCATTCGCAGACCAGGCACCAATCGGAGACAGCATCGGACCACTCGTCGCAGCACGACTTATCGAAAGCGAAGAACCGGAAGAAATCAGCGAAGACATTGTACACAGCGAAGAAGAGATTGACGACCAAGAAGTACATGTCCTGAAAAGCAACGGTCCAGGAGCACGACTAGGAAAATACGGCGACGCAATCGACCAACTAACAGATGAAAACGATCTAGAAGCCATCATCACGGTAGACGCAGCCTCCAAGTTCGAAGGAGAAACAACCGGAGATGTAGCAGAAGGAGTAGGAGTCATGATGGGAGGACCAGGAGTAGAGAAAACAAAGATTGAGGAAGCAGCAACAGAACACGATGTACCGCTCGAAGGAGTAGTCATCAAACAATCTGCACCAGAAGCAAGCAAAGCGATGAAACAGGAGATCTACAACTCCCACGAAGAAGCCGAAGACAAAGCTAAAGAACTAGCAGCAGAGTTCGACGGCCCGGTAGCAATCATCGGTGTAGGAAACACAGTAGGAATACCAAACCGGAGAGAAGAAACCAGCACCGTACACAACCAATTACACAAGTACTGGGAAGAGTACGAGGAAGAGGAAGAAGACGAAGTCAGCTACATGGGAATCATGGGTATCATGCCTGGTGGCGACCAACAGGTCAGTCGAGTCCAGAACTTGAAGGATCAGGTACTCTGGACACTGGCGAGATAATTTCTCTATACTTTTTCTTCTCACTATTTTTCTATTTCTACCGTAGTTATCCCAAATCCATTTAATTAAGAATAGATATATCCTAATCATGGGCAACAGTTTTAGGAAATTTTCTATACTACTAATCACAGTAATCTTTCTGATCTCGTTTTCTACAGCGGCTGAGTTAGCAACTTCAATTAACCCGGATACTGGATTAGAATCAGTTCCTTACGAAGATGGTGATACAGTTCAGGGCACAGTCAATGTCCAGTGGACTCAAGATGACCCTGACGATGTTCTGCCATGTGGAGGTTGTACAGGTCCTACACAGCTTAAATGGGAGATCTGGATGACCTATCAGGACTCAAACGGAAACTGGTATACAGAACAGGTTGGAGAAACATCTTTCGGTCCGGGAGATTCGAGAAAGGAAGGAGATAATACAGACGAAACAATTAATTCGGTTACAATAAGTACTGAAAATAATGTGGATACAAGTAAGTATAATCAATTGGCTGTTAAACCGATTCTATCTTCGACGACAGGTACTGGCACTGATGAGGCAGATAGGCAGTACCTGATGTCTGAAAAGTCCGCAGATGATGGAGGAGGTACTGGTGGTAGTGGGAATACTAACCCTGTACCAAAACTCGATGTACCCTCTCAAGTTCAAGAAGGTAATAGCTTCACTGCGGATGCATCCGCCAGTAATGATCCTGACGGTTCAATCGAAAGTTATGATTGGGATTGGACTGACGATGGAACATATGAAAATTATGGTGCCCTAAAGACCGCAGATCATTTTTACATGTATCCGGGGACAAAGACTATCAGACTTAGGGTGAAAGATGACGATGGAGCAACATCCACCGTTACAAAGGACATAGAAGTAACACAAGACTGTCCTGAGGAGATGGTGGGTCAAATAGAGGTCACGCCTCCGGCAGGATTTATCAGTTATCCTATAAAGGCAGCTCTATGGAATAAGGATCCCTCTGGAACATATGAAGACTGGCTTTCGGGCTGTAATTATAACAGTGCCAACCCGAATGGCTGGTATGATTTGATTGACGGAACTGCACCGGTAAATGCCTCTGCAAATCAACCAAAACAATTCGTATGTGAGAACGGTACAACAAATCAGCTATCGGGATATGATTACCCTTCAGATCTAACTACTCAGCAGGAGAATTACTGGTTAAAAGCGGAGGACATGGCTCAAGAAAAGTGTCAGACAATTTCAAAAGAGGCATTTAATGTGACAGGTGAAACAGCACCTGTAACACAGTACTACATACCGCTATCAGCAATTCCGACCGGCGAAGGTACAGCCAAGTATGTATCCACGGAAGGCGACTACAAAGGAATAATCACACACGACTACCAATCACTCTACAACGCCATGAAAAAATACGACGGCGGAGACAATGTAAAAGCCTGCGAATACTGCGAACAGGAATCAACATGGCTTGACAAAAACATGTCCGCAACACAGGCATACGCCAACAACTCATCAGACAGCAAAGACGGATACGAAAACGCATGGGTAACAGACAACATGGGAGCAGGAAACGAAAGAAACATCGCCAACTCAACAGGCTTCCTCGCAGACGGAGACAAAAACCCACAAGACGGTACTGTATTCCCAGGAGGATACGCAGGAAACTGCCAAGGAATCCTAATGTGGCAATTGTCCGATTCGGGAGAGGAGTGGGAATGTAGTAGTAATGTTAACCCTACTCAGGAAATCTTCTTGCCAACATTCGATTTCCCATCCGATGAACAGGAAATGGTGAGAGTAGGATTCCACATAATGCCTCAACTCTTCAATACCAGTACAAGAGCGTTGGAGAGCGAATTACCATTCTCTTTCTCTCAAACAACCAGAAGATCTCTTCCTGAAGTTCAGAAACTCGACAGGTTGAACGCTGTTTGTTGGTGGGGAGATGCGAATAGGTATTCTGAACTAAAATATGAGAATGTTGGTCAGACATGGTTCACGGTAGTATACCGTGATCTTCCGGAGAGTCCGGAGAATCCTATCCCTGTTCACGGAGTTATGAATGCGAGTAAGAGAGCAGATTATGGTGGTGGACCAAGCTGTAGATGGAGTTACGCGGCATCGCCCGCAGTTAGGTTTGCAGATGAGGGATTAACTCATGATCCTTATGTCCTTTCAGGTACGGTGACTAATATCGCCTCAAATGCACAGAGTTTAGTTGATGAGAGGAATTATACTGCCAGCAGTATCAACCTTCAGGAGGATTACACAAGTCCGATGAACTCAAATGATTTCAGAGATGTTTCATTTGAGTGGCAGAATGAAGCAGGTTATACGAGATATGATTCAGCTTCTGATGATGATGCCTACCTGGACTGTGTTCCGAACAACAAGTACTTCAAAGATCCATTAGGTACGGACGCGCCAGGAGGTTGTATGTACTTGGATTTCATTCAGTGGCAGGCCTACGAGTACCGTCTATTCTAACATTTTTTCTTATCTTTAGAACTTCGATTTAAATTTCTTCTAGCTGGTCGTAGACTTCGCCGAAGTTGTCGTACTCGTGGCTCTGATCAGTTCTAACCTCATCTACAATTTCTTCATCTTCTACTTCGTAGAATGCGAAGCCACCGCCGAAGTACTCATCATAACTATCATCTCCAGGTTCTACTGTATCTATTACGCCATTTAAATCTTCATTCTGTAAGTATTGTCCTATAGCGAAGTTTGCCAGATCTTGTATATCGCTGAAATCTGCATTCACTCCTGATTTATTGTAATCTAGGAGTGTTCGAGTTAACTGCTCAGTAGCTCCAGTAGTCATCGTTACATTGTGAACTGGACCGTCATTCATTTCTAAGGCGTCTATATTAAAGTCATTATATGTATCTGTAGCTACGCTGTAAATCATCTCAACTGCCTGATTTTTTGCGTCTTCGAAGCTGATTCCTTCTCTGTCCCATTCATCTGTGTGGAAGAGTACTGGATGGTGGAAGTTTTCAGGGTTGCCTTGTGCGCCTCCATCGTCGTTGTTGATTACATTCCATTCCTGTATTTCTGAGTGGAACTGTCTTGATTCATCTAGCCATGCCCCTCCTACATTGAATGTTCTGACTTTATCGTCGTCTGGAGAGTACATCATTCCAGAGTTCTGTGCGCCATCACGCATCGGTACTCCCCATGCCAAGACATCGAAGTCGTGATGTCGCTGGTAGGCCTCTCTTATGGTTACTGCTTGTTCTTCCATAGAGAGATTTATTCCATAGCCGTTCATTGAGACTAACAGATTGTGACCTAAATCAAGAGAATCTTCTACTGTGTCTGCATTTAACCAGGCCTCTGAGTCATAGCTAGAAGGACTATCTACATCGTGTCTTAGAAAAGCACTTGTCTTCGCTTCCTCATACATAGAGTCATCTACGAAAGCTTCTACGGCTTCTTCCATCGGCCCCGTATCGGGATCTGCGGCCATTATGTCGAAGTTGCTGTCTCTGTATAGTTTTAGTGCTTCAAAGTCTACTTCGTGGTCGTCTCGTTCACTTTCGGTAGAGAAATCGAATGCCGGGTGGTCTTGTACTACTCCGCCGATGCTTCCACTGATGTACTGGCTTAGTTCGTTACGCAGTGCGTCGTTCCTTCCTGGCTTCATGTCCCAGCGGTAGTTGTCGGGACGGTTCACATTCTGGTCGTCTTCTTCAGTATCTGTTTCTTCATCTTCGTCATCTGTCGGTGTTTCATCGTCTGTCGGTGTACCGTCTTGAGGTGTATCACTGGAAGTGTCTGGCGGTGTATCTGTACCGTTTCCTGTGGGTGTTCCGTCTTCTCCGTCGCCTGAACATCCTGCTCCAAGAACTGTTGCTCCGAGTGTTCCAGCGCCTTGAAGGAATCTTCGTCTGCTGATATCTTCCATAATAAAATTACACCAGTGTTACCTTGTAGTGATTAATTACTCACAGTGATTTAAATATTTTGTTGATTTCAACGGGTGAAGGCCACATTATTTATTTAGGGTACGAACAGAGTAAGTTATGCGTAAGAAGTTATCCATAATTGTATCTTTGCTACTTTTGACCTCGGTTCCAGTTCTTGCGTATGAATATGGTGGTTCAACTGATGTACCTGAACAACCTGCGAATACGGATCAGTTCTCATATGATCTAGGAGCAGGATATACATTTTCAGGTGGCGTACCGGATGAAAGTGGTAGAGCTGCATTCTTTGGATCAAGGACAATACAAGTAAACGAATCAGGAACATATGAATACCCTGACTTAGAGGACAGTGAAGACTCCATTCTAGAAAGATATATTACGAATGAAGGAAGTAACCAGTGGGGCAAAGGCACTATTGAATCAACAGTTATACAAGTAGATGACGCCATAGTTAGGTCAAACCGAGACGGAATACCATATCTCGTAGACCCTCCGCATCCAGAAGCAAATCAGCCAGAAAATCGGTGCGGTGACGCAATCACAAGCGGTATGAACGATGAAAGAACATGTCCAGAAGACCACGGTCTTCCCTCAGATGATAACGACGATAGTACTACTGCAGATGTAGCCAACACCGTTACCAATACTTTCAACGATGTAGTCGGCGAATATGGAGTGAACGAAATAGGATCTGTAAGTAATGTTGGAGATAGTGGAGATGATACTAATGATTATATCAGTTATGACCCAGATTTAGTTGGAGATATTGCGTTTTGGGCCGAAGAACACGATGATGACGAAGATCCAGATATTACTGGACCGAACCAAGGCTCAGATACTGTTGTTTACGAGGATCAAGATTGGGAGGAGACGCCAGATTATTTCTTGAAAGATGGTGGAACCGAAATCTGGATGATCTATGTAGAAAAAGACGGTACGAAACATATAGCTGATCAATCTACTAAAGACTACACCTACGGCTATTCCTACACCGATTACAAATACGAGGGAACGGTATCAGATGACTCATGTTCTGCGCCTGGAGGCTGGAGCTGTGATATGAAGGATATTAATAAGCCATGCTGGTCAACGAACGATAATAAAATAACTCATCATACCCTGACCACAGACACTGAAAAATATACTGCAGAAGGGCCAGAGCGCTTTGAGACATCAGAGGGTAGTGATCACGGAAGTACTTACGGAGTGGATGAACACACTCCCAGTGACTTCTCATTTGATGTTGATGTTAAATACAACGATGGTTCGACCACTGAAAAAAAGGATGCTCACGATTGTACTGACGAAAATAAAAATGTCAAGGAATATACAGGATGTACCAATACAAGTTGGTCCACGCCTGACAGCCCTCAGTGCGATGTATCATACGGCATGGCGGATTGGTACAAAGATGACTCTTCCTCCGAAGATTATAACGGACCTCTGCCTGGAAAGTGGAATGATGGGACGGAAAACCACGAGTGGACCTATGAATACCAAGACTTAGATTTCAGAACTGAGAAAATCTGGGATATTAATCCGGCTGAGAATCCTTCTGGTAATCCTCTTCCTTCTCATTACGCGATGTTTAGAGATACAGACTTCAAGACCAATGAGGGTTCTGCATATAATGTAGACCAAAGCAGCAGAGATAAAATAAATGTTCATAGCCATTCTGATGGAAGAGCTTACTGGTCTTTCGATGTGGATCCAGGTTCTGAAGGTTTCTCGAATGACCACGCAGTCAGTCTATCTCGATTTAAGATGGATGTAGAAAGAGGTAGTCAGGACTTCTATATTACGAGAGATTACCATGAATCATACGACCCAGATGGACCTTACGGTGAATCAGACGGCTATATTGCAATCGAACATGATGTAATTAATGAAGGACAGTACAATGAGCAAAAAAGTAGCTCCAGGCAAATTGTAGGTACAACCTCACTTTTCATGCAGAGAGAATCTGGTCTAAGCGATAGTGCCAGCAACATACAGTTTACAGACTTCGTAGACACAGGAGACATAAATGTGCCTGCATGTCCTTGGGAGGAGACGAAGTGCGTTGCAGCAGTTGACATAAGCATGAAGGATCTGAAGAATTGGGGAAGCATCAACCCGACAGATGGAATAAGACTAGATGTAAGCGAAACATACGCAGCAAATGAATCAATGAGTGTCTGCAAAATGTATCAGCAAATCAGTGGTAGCGGAGACTTGAATCTAGGTTCTTCCGATAATCAACAATGTGATTTCGAAGAAGGAGACTATACAAGCTGTACTGGTTGTGGAAGTGAAGATCCTCCTGAACCTCCTCCGCCTCCACCTTGTGGTTCTCCAGGAGAGAGATGGCATACCATGGAAGGGCCTGAAGTTAATGAAGATGCTTTCACATCTACGAATGAGCAGGAAGTCGTAGATGACTACGAAGAGTGCGTTCAGCATTCTCAGTGTGTATACAAGGGTTCTCCTGTAGATGAAGGGTATGTCGCAAATGTTGCAAGTGACACACAGTCAGGTTACGAAGTCGGAGGAGGGTCTAACGACTGGGAAGTCTGCCTGAATATTCATCATACCGATAAATACCCTGATGCTGATAACGGATATCACAGTAAAGGAGCACATGAATTCGGCGGACAGTGGTACGACCTTGATGATGACCGAGTAGATTACTACCTCCGACCAAGCAATGATAACGGCGGAAACGGTGGAGAAGATGACTACGATGGAGCAGGTCACCGCCTGATTTCACAGGCCACGGAAAGTGAACAGGAGAATCCTAACCATATCTCCTATTACTACAGAAGAAATCCAAATCCAGAGCATCCAGATTGGAATCCAAGAGGATACACCGGTTCAGGATCTAACAAGAATTACTACTATGGTTTCAATATAGAAGATGACTGCGATTCAGACCTGAGTGGCTGTGATG
Source organism: Candidatus Nanohaloarchaea archaeon (assembly GCA_041640035.1). GTDB lineage: Archaea > Nanohalarchaeota > Nanosalinia > Nanosalinales > Nanosalinaceae > JBEQAZ01. The sequence goes on from JBEQBC010000001.1 coordinate 197,545, forward strand.
ACTCTGGTGTGCAGACGAACTTCTTCTACTCCTTCATCTGGGAAAATCAGGGAATGCGCGTTGAAGACTACGATCATGTGAGGTCGCCACCGGTATCATGAAGAAGTATGTAATACTTTCAGCCCTTTTTCTTTTCTCTCTGTCGGCGGCGTCAGCCCAGGGTATAGAGGTAGAAACAGGGTACTTCATGGCCGATGGTACCGGAACCCAGACCGTTGATGTAGGATTCGAGCCAGAGATGGTAGAGTTTACAGCCAATCAGAAAATAAATTCAATAAACAGAGACTTTGCAACCACAACTAACTCTAACTGTCCTCAGAATGTCAACGGATGGTCTGAAGGAACAGCAGTATTCGACTCTAACGGTTTGCAGAAACAGATGGCAATCGGAAGCTTCCGTAACTCCGACAGCACCAACCAGCACAGAGTAGCTTCCTCACAGAGCGATATAATCAAGAACATCTACACTGACAGAAACGGGAACGAATGTGGAAAATTGGAGATCACATTGAATCAGCAGACCTCAAACGGCTTTGAAATTGATATCCAGAACAAATACAACCAATGGGACGATGTAGTTATGTACCGCGCCTACAACATCCCGAGCAATATCGAATACGATGCAGGACTGGACATGGTAAGTTCTACAGGTCAAAAAGATGTGGACGATCTAGGGTTCGAACCATACTACCTGAAAATCAGGAACGCCCAACTACTCCAAAGCTACAATACAAATGTTAACAAGGGAGGAAGTTATATTGGTCGTTCACAGGGCTACGGACTGATCAAAAACGATGGCAGCATCGAACAGTACTCAATGGGATACGGAGCAAACTCCCACTCTACAAATGCTCACCACTCATACTCAAGCGATGTCAATATAATCCGGAATAAATACAGCGGCCAGAACGGAGCTGATGACGGATCAACCAAGGCCTCACTTGAATCCGGTCTCAACAATGGTTTCAGGCTTAATGTAGGAAGCAATCAACACAATGAAGTGTTTATGTACAGAGCCTTCGGTTCAGGTAACTACCGCGTTGAACTAGGTCATAGAACCATCAGTTCGACAGGCAACAAAGTCCTAGACTTCGGATTCACTCCAGATCACATATCTCTACACAGCGGTCAGAGAATAAGCGGAATGAACCAAGTCTACAACTCACCCACGAACAGCGGTTGTTCCAACGGCTACGGCTGGATGGACGGCTGGATGGATGTAGCGGACGGAGACCAGTACGCGATCGGAACTGGTAGAAGCTCCGACTCAATGAACGCCGACCATGTATTCGCAAGCAACTCACAGATGCTGATGAATGTATACACAGGTCAGAACTCAGGAGAATGTGGGCAGCTAACAGGATCTGTGACCTCGATAGTAGACGGACAGGGAGCAGAACTCGATGTTAACAATATTTATGTAAACGAGATGCTTCTGTTCAACGCTTGGGATCTATCGGTAGTCGACTCAGATCCACAATTCTCTGGAGATAGATATGTAGCGGATGAAACCGAAAAAGGAGATGGAGCAACGATTTATACTGGTTCACCGGAGTTCGGTATAGATGTTAACCATCCCGACGATGTAGAAGTTACGGTAGAATTCCTCGCTGGTGATGGCAGCAGTTTCGCCACAGATTATGTTGATGAGAGCGGCGAAGCAACAGCGACATGGTCTGGTCTTCAGAACGGTGAAACATATGAATGGGAGGTCAGAGCCTGTGATAACTACGGTAACTGCCAGACTTCAAGCACATGGACATTTACAGTAGACTATAATGACCAGCTAGGTAGAAGAGATGATGACTACCATCCACAGGGAGCTAATGTCTCACAGGATAGCCCATTCTTCACAGGCTATATCGACAGGATAATGGATAACTCTTCACAGCTTGAACCAGGAATGGAATCAACTTTCTACGATATGAGCGATCCAACAGCAGATCCTGATAAGTACCACAGAGATTATGCGTTTATCGCTGATGCAGAGGAGGCAAAATGGTTCGATTCACAGGGAACAACAGATCGTTCAGATAGATGGAGTATTTCAGACGATGTATCGGAGAGTATAGGTAATACTGGTAAGGCGTGGGACTCAGGAGGGACATACTATCATCCAGGTTACTCAGGAACGGAAAGAGATGAGGCTAATGATCCTACTATTCCGAAGCCAGCAAAGGTATTCGCTAACTCTTACGCAGCTGTAGCAACCTCAGAACTAGAGGCAGATAGCTCAGGAATAAGAGAAGGATTCGGCGTGTGGATAGATCCTGATAACATCAAGAAGTTTGACGAATACTACGAAAACTCCTGGGAACAGAAAGTTCAGTTTGGAATTGATCTCACCGGTCCCGACGCAGGCGTAGGATTTGATTCGATGTCTTACGGCGGAAACTCGTTAAACGACTTTGAATACCGTTACAATGAAGATACAGAAGTAATTGGAGATATATACTGGCAGAATGAGTACAGAGGAATGAGTGAGGTACCTGGTGAACTTCAGCAATCAATGTGTGGAGACGACGGTACAGAATACCTAGTAGAAGAAGTAGGAGAAATTAATAACTCTGCAAGATATGCCGGAAATTACGCCTGCGCAACCACCAATGATGTATGTTATCATAGCAAGGTAAGCGGTAGAAAACTGTTTAGCACTGGTCAGTACCTTGACACAGGAGATGCCTCAGAGTACGAGGGAAGAGCCAAGAATGATAGAGAAAACTGCAGACAGTACGACTGGGATGAGGGACGGTTCTCAAGTATACAGGCAGACCTCTTCCCCGGATGGTACGACCAGGACTTCAAACAACAGTACTGCAGTGAAAACACAATATTCGGAAATGGAGGAGTAAGATGGTTCGACTCGTCCTATGTAAGCGAGAACCCTCATGCGGTCACAGGAGGTATTGACGATGACTGGAACTCATATGTTTCAGGAAAGATAGGTTCTGTCTCTTCAGTAGATCCTTACACCTCCCGGCCTGATCAGGAAAGCTGGGTCGGAATGCAGACACCTGTACCAACAGGAAACGATGGTAACAATAACATAGCGACTCTAGGTTTCTGTGGAGGAGATGACTCGGCAGAATACCTCGTAACACAGGACTGTGTAGCGGGAGCATGCAGCACAAACAGAGATGTACAAGGAGTGTCCAAAGACCCTGACAACTGCGTAGCCGATGGAGAGGTCATCGCCTCGACTCAGCCTGATGTTAACAATGTAGATTACCAAGATGAGAACGGTAACTGGCAGGACATGGAAGGAACTGACGCCAGAAGAATAGTGCCGGAAGGAAGAAGTATTGAACTGAATTACGGTGGGGCGACAACCGAGCTTACATGCTTCGCAGGATCATTCCTCTCAGAATGGCCGGTAATCTTCCAGGAAGACACAGTATCAGTACCTTACGGCGAAACATCTACAGTCACCTTCAGACTAGTAAACCCTGACGAAGAAGCAGTCGAATACGAAGTCGATCTTATAACTCAGACTGACTCCTCAGTGACAGGAGCGGGACTCGAAAGCTTCACATCTCTGGTAGATCAGGACGGACAGACAACATTCAATACAGAAGTTCCTGCCAGAAGCGGAAAAGCTTACCAAGTAGAGATCAGAGGAGGAAATCAGCAGATAGACGACCCAACCGATAATAAAGTCGAGATCAGGGCAGAAAGCACAGACGGCAGGATCACAGGAAGCGACTCAGTAGGTGTACAGGTAGTAGAAACCGAAACAACAGGAGCCGGTCAACAGGGAACATCGCCTGATGCAATTCCGGGAATAATGCCTCTACAAGTTCTGATGATGATCATGTTTGCCGCAGCAACAGTATTCTTCTGGTCCTAAAGGATGACCGGAAGAATTAAAAAATTCTCTTTTACCTTTCTACTATACAAATGAACGGTGGCTGTGTCCCTCGGTTACAGAACTTCTGAAAAAGAGTTTCACAGCCGTTTTTCTACCCGAATTTTCGAGGTATTTTCTATGAACTATTCAACGAAGGGTGGACGCGTTCCACTCACGACTAACTGAGTCAAAAACGGACTCAGTCAAACAGGTTTCAAAATCTGAAATAAATTTCTCCGGCGGTGAGCTTCTGTGAAACGAAGCCAGCTGTTCGCAACAATATCCAAGGAGGAGCAGTCAGGTCTAGACTGTCGCAGCGCCGAACTGATGGTGAAAGCCGGACTGGTGAAAAACTTCGGCACCGGCACATGGAGCTACACACATCTAGGTGAAAAAGTACTCGAAAACCTGGAATCGATCATCAGGGAACAGATGGATGACATCGGTCAGGAGGTCCGGATGAACCAGTTACAGACCTCAGAGATCTGGAAGGAAAGCGGCAGATGGCAGAACTTCGAGGGAGAAGAGTTCTTCAACTTCAAGAACCGTGACGACAAGGACTTCACCATCTCCGCAACCCATGAAGAAGCAGCAACAGAACTCGCCAAGGACTACATCCGTAGTTACAGAGACCTTGACCTCACGATCTATCAGATAGGCAGGAAGTACAGGGACGACCATGCAAGAAAGGGCTTACTGAGAGCGAAAGAGTTCATTATGAAAGATGCCTACAGCTTCCACAGAGATCAGGAATCACTTGACCAGAAATACAACAAGTTCATCGAATCCTACACACGGATCTTCGAAAAGATGGGATTAGAATTCTCCAGGGTAGAAGCTGATAACGGATCGATGGGAGGCAACCGTTCCCATGAATTCATGGCAGAGTCTGAGGTCGGAAGCGACACCTACCTCAAATGCACGAACCAGGAATGCCGATACGCCTCCAAAGACATGGAAGTAGACAAATGTGAAGAATGTGGATCAGATCTCAGAAAGGTTAACGGTATCGAGATAGGTCACTGCTTCCAGTTACAGCACCGGTACAGTGAAGCCATGGATCTAACATTCACAGATCAGAATGGAGAGGAACAAAATGTACTCATGGCATCATACGGTATCGGTGTATCCCGCCTGATCTCAGCTATCATCGAACAAAACAACGATGAAAGCGGTATCACCTGGAATCGAAAAGTCTCAGCCTTCACTACAGCCGTGATTGTAGCAGGTGAGGAAAAAGAACTGGTGGAAAAAGCTGATGAAGTTCAGGAAGCATTGGATGAAGAAGCTCTAATCTTTGATGGTGATAGATCTGTTGGAGAGAAGTTTGCTGAAGCCGACCTGATAGGTGTGAACAGGAAAGTTATCCTAGGTAACAACTACCTCGAAACAGGCAAGATCGAGGTAGAGACTAGGTCTGGAGAAACCACGGAGGTGGAGAAAGCCACGGATCTATAACCTCAATTTCTTACATTTCTTCTTCCGTTTAGTTTAAAGTATTTCTTCAGTACATCTACAGATATGGCGATGAAGTCCGCTAAAACTATACTTGAAGATATGATTGAAAAGGGAAGTCATGAGATCGATAGAGATGCAGACGGACTTTTCCTATCCAGCCTCTCGGCAGGCCTGGATATCGGATTCGGACCACTTCTTATGGGAGTAATACTAACTCTGGCAACAACAGGATACGGAAACCTGGGTACAGAACTGCTACTGGCTTCCGCCTATTCAGTAGGATTCATATTCGTTATATTAGGCCGTTCAGAACTTTTCACCGAACATACCACTTTAGCGGTGATGCCGGTGATAGACGGCAAATCATCACTGAAACAACTGGCAAGACTTTGGGGAATAGTTTACGCAGGGAATATAATCGGCGGTATAATCTTCACAGGTCTTGCAGTACTGTTGATGCCGGGACTGGGAGTTATCGAGCAGGCAGCTTTCGGAACAATCGCGGACAAGCTGATCAGTCACCCTGTTCACTGGCTTCTGATAGCAGGGATCTTCGCAGGCTGGCTGATGGGGCTCCTAGCATGGCTTGTAACCTCAGCAGAAAACACGATAGGCAGAGTATTCTTCATCTGGATGGTTACAGCAACTATCGGAATGCTTCACCTACCTCACAGCATTGCAGGAAATGTAGAAGTCCTCCTAGGATTATTCACCTCCTCGGTAACCGTCATGGAGTACATTACATTCCTATCGGTATCAACAGTAGGTAATGCAATCGGAGGAGCATTCTTCGTAGCCTTGATGAAGTACGGACATGTAACAAGAGGCGGAAAATAAAAAACAGAGACTAGGTAAAATTTCCTTATATGGACTTCAGGGAACTGGCTTCGTGGCTTGAAGAACTGGATAGTTCTGTTGATCTTGAGGAGAAGTTAGCTCTTGTTTTCCTGCTTACTGATGTCAAGCCCGGTGTGGTTCTGATGGGTGTCAGCAAAGGTTCGAATATCTACGATTTTGCTGAAGAGTTTGATCTCAAAGTCCTGCATGTTGATGGGGAGGACCGCTCACTTCTGAACCGTTTACTCGGCAGAGACAACCGTTTCCAGAAAGACACGGTATTTCTTGCGGAAGACGGACAGAGATTCGAAGTACTTGAAGACGAAGAACCAGGTTTCGCCGGCTTCACAGATGAATCCGTAGGAGAGTTTCTGGGCTATCCTGAAAGCTCGCTGGAGTACTATGGCTCTGTAGAGGCACCGGGACATGATTTCCGTGAAAAGATAGAAGATCTGGATTTCAGTGAAGAGCAGCTGAAGTACCTGAACCTTGTCTTCTATGTACCGGCTCCAGAGGAGGAGCAAGTTGAGGAAGCAATCCAGGAAGGAAAGAGAAGAGCTGAAAAACTAGAGGATTTATCTGATGAGACCAATGTGGATCTGTTTGATGAGTACAGGGAGAGAGTTTTGAGTGACTGAAGTTACTTTCAAAACAGTTCACGGGGAAAACGGTTACAGAGGTATTCAAAAAATACTATGTCACAGGAACTCGGAATAACGGTCAAGAAAGACCAGGACCCTTCTGAATGGTACACACAGGTAGTCAAAAAAGCAGATCTAGCGGATTATGCACCGGTCAAAGGATGCATGGTCATCAAACCGTACGGAATGAAACTATGGGAATCAATTAAAGAGGACTTCGACTCCAAGATACAGGACACAGGAGTTGACAACGCATACTTCCCATTATTCATACCGGAAAGCTACCTTGAGAAAGAAAGCGATATTGTAGAAGGATTTGATCCCGAAGTTGCCTGGGTAACTCACGGCGGTAACAAAGAATTGGAAGAACGCCTGGCTGTACGCCCAACAAGCGAGTCAATCATCGCACCTTTCATGAGCGACTGGATCCGCAGCCATCGAGACCTTCCCATGAGGCTTAATCAATGGGCGAATGTGGTTCGATGGGAGGCAACCGACACAAGGCCGTTCCTCCGTACCAGAGAATTCCTCTGGCAGGAAGGGCATACTGCTCACGCGTCCGAGGAAGGTGCTGACGAGGAGACAATGCTACGGCTTGAACAGTACCGAGAAGTAATCGAAGACCACCTCGCAATCCCATCAATTCTAGGATACAAGCCAGAGCACGACAAGTTCCCTGGAGCAAAATATACTACAACTATCGAAACCCTGATGCCGGACGGAAAAAGCATCCAGTCAGGAACAAGTCATCAATTAGGTCAGCACTTTGCAGAAGCCTTCGATATAACATACGAGGGAAGAGATAGCAACGAGAACACTGCATGGACCACAAGCTGGGGACTATCCACCCGTACAATCGGAGCACTCATCATGGCGCATGGAGACGATGACGGTCTTCGACTCCCTCCAAGCATCGCACCAAAACAGGTCGTAGTAGTACCTATCTTCCAGGAGGACAACAAGGAGGAAGTAATGGATTATGCGGAAGAAGTCTCAGATAGTCTTGAAGAACAGGGTGTTCGTGTGGAGTTTGATTACAGAGAGCATCGTACCCCTGGCTACAAGTTCAATGAGTGGGAGCTGAAGGGAGTGCCTCTCAGGGTAGAGGTCGGACCGAACGAGATGGAAGATGAAGCAGTTACAACTGTGAGACGAGACACCGGAGACAAGGAGATGGGTCTCGATCGTGAAGAGTTCATAGAAACTGCAGAAGAAACTCTCGACGACATCCAGGAGTCAATGTACAACGAACTGGAAGAATACCTTGAAGAAAACATTCGAGAAGCAGAATCTAAAAACGAGATCCTTGCCACCATCGGCAAGAACCGGGGATATGTCAAAACCCGATGGTGCGGAGACGAAGAATGCGAAGAAGAAATCAAAGACGAAGTCAGTGCGGAGATCGTCGTACTACCATTCCAGGAAGACTCCAAACCAGCCACCATCCAGGATGAGGATGAAGAGATCGACGGCGAATGTAGCATCTGCGGAGAAGAAGCAGAACGCTGGGCATACTTCGCAAAGAACTACTGAATTTCGATATATTTTTTATTCTTTTCTTCTATCAATAGCCTAATGGAGCTAGGAGAGAAATTGGATGTGCGTTTGGCTTGGAATAAGACCAAATTTGCTTATGGAGATCGTTCATTTGTTGATAGCCCTTATTTTGTAGATTTGTTGAACGAAAATCGAGGTGAGTGGTTATCTCGCGTAGAAGAAGACTTAAATCAAGGTTATAATACGAACAATTCTAGAATTGCTGATATGCCTAAAGGAAATTTCCATGTGCGTCCTGTCTCTATATTAAAAATTTCTGACTCTTTAATTTACTCTGCTCTTTTAGTTGAGTTACATGAGGATATTGCTGAAACAATTAGTTGGTCGGAGGGAATCTATAGATATTCGCATATATTAAAACAAGATATAGAGGACAAGAAATGGCTTGAATACTATTATGATTATTGGCAAAGTTGGAATGATAAATCTCGCCGATTGATATCTGAGGATTATAACTATGTGGTTTTCAGTGATGTAGCTGGTTTTTATGAGAATATTTCAATTAAACGGTTAATTTCAGATCTTAGGCAAATATCAGATAAGGATGAGGTTATTAACCAGCTGAGAGATTGTCTCCAAACTTGGGCAGAGCCTAGAAACTCTGGAATTCCGCAAGGTTATTATCCTTCGGATATACTCGCCGAAGTATATCATAACTCTATAGATAAACGGCTTAGTAATAATGGATATAAGTTCCTGAGATACAATGATGATTTGAGAATATTTACGGAGACCAAAGAGGAGGCAAAATTAGCTCTCAAATATTTATCTAACTTATATAGGGAGAAAGGCCTTAATTTGCATTCTGCGAAGACTTCTATTCTGGCAAAAAATAAAGCTGAGAAAAGAATAGATGAAGTGGATGACAATATTAAGAAAATCCAGGAAGCTCAGGAAGCGACAGAAATTGACTGGGATGCTGAATGGGAAGAAGTCATTAGTTATGGGGATGAATCTAAGGAGAATGAAGAACGAAAAGAGGATAAGAGACCTAGCCAAGATTTGGTTGAAGATGCCTTCAAAAAGTTCTATATTGATGACGAAGAGGAGGGCAATAAGCATTTATTCCGGTTCTTGGTTAGCAATCTAGGTTATCACAAGAGCCAAACTGGAGTGGAATATTGTATAAACCATATTAAGGAGGGGAGGAGAGATATATCAAAAATATTAGAGGGTTATTTTTCTGAGTTAGATAATAAAAAAGATATTGGAGATATGCTTGCGGAAATGCTGGCTAATGATGAGCTAATTTACTCTTATCAGACTTATTATATTGTAAGATGGTTATTTGAAGAAGAAATTAGATCTGAAAAAATACTTACTGCTATAAGATCGTGCTTAGATAAAGCTAAGATGCAGGAAACTCGGAATTATTGTATCGCGTATCTTGGTGAGTTTGGAGATAATTCAGATCTTGATAAAATTCAAAAGGAATATCACGAGGAAATAAGCCCAGTTACTAAATCCATTATTGTTATCGCTCTATATAGAATGGAGAAGTCTCGCAGAAATGCATTTTATGGGAGAATAGAAGATGATCATGAATTTGTCCGGTATGCTATCGAAAAAGCTAAAAATAAAAGTCACTAATTTTACCGCTTAACTCTAATTGCTTTTGATTCTTAAATCTCAGGTCTCATTTACGACTTTGTGATACTCAAAAACATCCGATACCTGGTTACTCAGAACCGTGAAAGGGAGATTTTGGAGAATGTTGACATCTTGATTAGTGGTTCTGAGATTGCTGCGATCGGAAGAGATATTCCGGAAGGCAATCACGAAGTCCTTGACTGCAGTGATAAGGTTGTTATGCCGGGTTTGATTAATGCTCATACTCATGCTTCTATGACTCTTTTGCGTGGTATCTCCGACAATAAGGAACTGCAGGAGTGGCTTGAACAGGATATCTTTCCTGCGGAAGAGAAACTGGATGAGACTGATGCGTATGTAGGTTCTCTCTTGGCTTCGATAGAGATGCTTGAAACCGGTACCACTACTTTCAACGATATGTATGATAATATGGATCAGGTAGCTGAAGCAGTGGATCAGACCGGTATCCGTGCGGTTCTTGGAAGAGGACTGATGGATATGGATGGAGAAATCGAGGAAAGAATGGAGGAAGCAGTTGACCTGGTGGAGAACTACAGTAGTCATGAGCGGATCACTGCCTGTTTCGCACCTCACGCCGTATACACTGCTTCAGAACAGCTTTTACTGGAGGCCAAGGACTGTGCAGAAATATTCAACACGCCGTATCACATACATGTATCTGAGACAGAGCAGGAGAAGCTTGATGCTATGGAGGAACAGGGAGAAACACCTCTCGAATACTTGGACCAGCTCGGACTCGTAAATGATGATTTAGTAGCTGCTCACGGTGTCTGGCTCACTGAAACAGAGAAAGAATTACTTGAGAACCAGGGCGGAAATGTGGTACACAATCCTGCAGCTAATCTCAAACTGGGAAGCGGTATCGCAGATGTACCCGATCTACTCAACCGAGGGATAAATGTAGCTCTGGGAACAGATGGAGTAGCATCCAACAACAACCTGAACCTTTTCGAGGAAGCCAAGCTAACATCTATCCTTCATAAGAGAGGTTCTCCTGAGGATATCGATGAGCAGCAAGTCCTTGATATGGCGACGATCAACGGAGCGAAAGCATTAGGAATCAATGATCAAGTAGGTTCTATCGAACTAGGTAAACAAGCTGATCTGATAACGATAAGTCTTGATAAGCCGTCGATGAATCCGGTTCACGGGGAAAGAGGATTGATATCCAACCTTGTGTACTCCTTCAGCGGCGATGTAGATGAAGTGATTGTGAACGGTGATCTTAAAGTGAAGAACGGAGAAGTTCAAACTGTTAAGAAAGATAGGATAGTTGAAGAGGCTTCCTCCCGTTCCAGCAAGTTCTAGTAATTTCTGAGGAACTCCTTGATAATTCTCTCAAACTTTTGCATACTCTGCTTTAAAATGTACTCTTCGTCGCCATGAATTCCACCACCTTTTGGACCCATTACAACGCTGGGTACATCTTGTTCCGAGAAATGCCGCATATCACTCGCTGCAGTCTTCCTCTCCAAGACAGCTTCACTCCTTTCTGAAGCGATATCCAAGAGTTTCTGAACATTCTGATCTTCTCTATCAGTTTTCAGCTTCGGATCAACATGAGTCATATCCCATTCAAGCCCCTCTATTTCACTCAAGTCCTCTCTGATCTCTTCAGGACTATACTCCTCAGTATATCTGATATCCAGCCCTGCTTCAGCCTCATCCGGGACCACATTCATCGCACCCGGCGATTCAAAGTATCCAAGGTTGACAGTTGTCGTCCATTCTCCTTCCTCGTTCCTGAAGTTCTCTCTGAACTCGGAGTATTTGCTCCACAGCTTTTCAGCAGCGTTTTCACCATTCCAAGGCTGCGATCCGTGCGCATTATCCCCCTTGGCTTTTAGTTTCAGCCGGATTACTCCTTTCTGATCTGTGACTATCTGCATCTCGTTTTCGCTGGAGTTAGGTTCAGCGCTTAACGCAAATTCAGGGCTGTATTCCTTTGCGAGTGGTTGCGCGCCGTCGAAACCACCGATTTCCTCATCTGAAACAATCATCAGACCTACTGATCCAAGTTGATTCTCTTCTGATAGTTCTTTGACTGCTTTCATGAGGCATGCAAGCCCTGATTTCATGTCTGCTGCGCCTCTGCCGTAGATTTTTTCCTCGTCCTCTGAAGGTTCGAACATTTCCTCATTGGCATCTACCACATCTAGATGGCCGTGAAGCAAGACATCTGGGTCTTCCTCCGTGGATATGACCATAGTTGTGTGTCCATTTATCTCATGGCGGCGTATATCCAAATCTGTGTTGCTGAAGTAGTTCTCTATGTATTGGAATCCTCTTTCGAACTCTTCTGTGTTTTCTTTGACTGTTCTGAATTTGACAAGGCTTTTCGTGATCTGTTCCAAGCTTTCCATAATTTTACACCTCTAATGCCTGTGAAGTACCGTAATCTGTATCTTCCTCTGCATCGCTGTACGGTATGCCGGCTTCATCCATGAATTCGGCAGCTTCGTTTACAAACTGTTTGACATATGTCTCATCGGATGGACGGTACTGAAGTTCTAAGGCGTCACGGTTTTCATCTCCTGACTCCAGTTTTCCAGGGTTGAATCCTGCGTACTCGAACCCGAGATCATGTAGTTGCTGGGCTGCATCCATACCTGCTGGACTGTTCGCATCAAGCGATATTCCTACCCAGAAGTCGTCGCCTTCGGAGATATCTCTCTGGGCATCGACTATTTCACCGAGCACATCGTCCCAGGTGTAGTCACCGTCTTCATCCGCTACAACTGATACCTCAGCGAAGTTCATAGGATCATCTTCTGGTTTATCGACTGCCTTGGACTCAACACTGTACCTCTGATCTTCCCTACTTTCTGATTCGTTGAGAACATCTCTGGTGATATCTTCCAGGCTCTCATCTCTTTTATCTTCAATATTATCCAGTGCTGAGTTAACCAGGCTTTCGGCTTCTTCCGGCGTGTAGACCTCTTCCTGGTCGTTCTCTATACGGCTGTCGGCCCAGAGCATATCCACGACTGTTACTCGGCCTTTTCCTTCGTAGGCAATCGGGAACTTCTTGTCGTAGACACCTGTTACAGCGAAGTCGTGTTTATCGGCTGTATGTTGTGTGGCTGCGGATTTATCCGCCAGCAACTGTGTATTAACTAGGTCTACAGCACCTTGATCCTTTAGCTGAGCGGCTGCATCAAGTCTTTCCTCGAAAAGCCTGTCGTATACGCCCTGTCCTTCAGGTGTACTGCTTTCCCGGTACTCAGGTACTATTATAGTTGAACCTAGTTCCGCAAGGTTTTCATGGAACTTGATGGCTCCGGCTCCGACAAAATCACGGTTATCTTCGTTTTCAACCGCCCATAGCATTTCTTCAGGCGGATCTTCAGGATCTACCTGTTCTGGCATCTCTTCAGTGAACTCTTCGAGTGCTTCTGTGTCTACATATTTTCCGTAGTATTTGACATATTCGTCGTTGAATGCTTCTACTATTTTTTCTGCGTGCTGTGTTTCAGCTGTCTGTATATCCGGTTCTACGGAATCGTGTTGCGTGGCGTCGTTCTGTGCGTTGTTCTGTATTGACATTATTTTGTCTTAATCACCTGTTGAGAAAGCGGTTCACCCATTTTGGAAATTATAGTTGGGAAAACCGATTCAGAAGCTATAGAAGTAGAAATAGCTGGAGCTACTCATCAAAGATGCAGATAGAGTGTTTCCAGCCATACCCAAGATGTTACCCGGTGATAATTAAATACCTTTTGACTAAGGGAAAGAAGAAAAGGAAGGATATCATCCCTGTTTTCTGGCTTTGAAACCTACCATATCATCATATCCTGTCGTTGACATCAACACAGGGTAGAAATCTTCATCTGCCTTCAGCTTGTCTCCTGGTTTCTCGGCGTATGTTTCTCCTTTCTGTACTTTCTGGAAGTTCTCCTTCATGAACTGATATCCGCTGCCCTGAACAGTCTCGTATATCCGGTACTTCTCAGGGTTCCTCTGTTTGACTTCTCCAGGAAGAACATCATTCGCCATCAGGAAGTTCTTCAGCACCGAGTAAGCGTTCCTGATCGTCTTTTCCGAACGCACATATCCACATTCAACAGCAATCCTATCACATCCGGGTATCTGATGACTGTAAGCTTCCTCGATGCTCACCGCTTTATCCACGCCAAGGTTCCTCAACTGTTTACTGGAGAAGTCCGAGCCTTCAGTCTCCAGTCCGAACGCCTCCGGATGTGAGAAAGAGGAGTGTATGTCCAAAACTTTCTTTCCTCTGATCTCTTCTTCGATTTTCCTGGCCAGTTCCTTTTCATGAGTGTCCTCTGAGTCTGTGCTCCAGACACGGTTGAGGTCGTCTTCCAGCTGGCTTCTACCCTTGCTGTATGCTTTCTCGTTCGCGAATACGAACTTGACAGGTTTCTGAACTTCAATGTCTCGATGCATCAGTCTTTCTACTGCCAGTTTGCCGCATGGTTCGTTTCCGTGTACGCAGTACATGACCGCGTGTTCAGGTTCGCCTTCTCCCAGTTTCTTTACCTTCATTGTAACTCCCTCTCTGCATCGTATGCCGTCAGGTTTCTAGTCATGTAAGCTACCTGTCCGGCATCATCCAAGGCGTTTTCAAGCTCGGATAAAGCTACTTCTCTACCTGCTACTTCTTCGAATAGTTCCTGGTTACGGTCGTAGAACTGTTCTAGGCTTTCTACATCGAACTTCTCCGATCCACGGTTCACATTCAGGTTGTCATCGTCGTCTGAAACTCTCGCAATATATGAAGCAGTGTCTGGTTCTCCGTTGGATACTATCAGTGGTACGAAGTCGATTGGACCGCCGTCAGCTTCAACTATGTGGTATTTATCGCCGTCCATCTCTGTGGTTCCTGCAGCAGCTTGCTCCATTACTGCGTAATCCGTATCTCCACGGCTATAGAATCCCTCTTCTCCTACCAGGTCTATATCTCCTCTGTTTGATTTCTCTGAGACTCTGGCGGACTCACTGTCAATCATCACATCCACATAGTCCTGGATATTATCTGAAGCGTTTTGCCCGTCAAGAAGCGCTCTCCCGCTGTATTCTCCTTTCACGAACTGTCTCTGCACTGCGGTCTGAAAATCTTCGTAGTCGAATACGACGATGCTGTCTCCCCAGCTACCCATTGGATCAGTCTTCAGTACAACTGATTCTCCATCCTGGAAACTGTCCTGAACCATCTCGTAGATCTCTTCTCTGCTCTCCACTGTCTGTGCATCTACTGCCTGCGCCTGATCGAACCCCTGCACCACGGAGTTGGCTTTATCCATCAACGCGGGTTTCTGTGTCTCTTCAAGTCCGGAGTTCCATACTGCTGTAGGAGCATTCACGATATTTCCTAATGCAGCCGGCTCAGAGATTCTTTCTGTAAGGTTTTCTCCTCGATCACTCAGATTGATACATCCATCAACGGTTCTACCATCATACACAATCTCGCCCTCTATATCTTCGATGTTCCGTCCGCCGTATGTCAGATGAACAGTTTCTACACCTTCTGCATCAGGAATACCTGAGAGACCAGAGCTTCCATATTCGGCTCCTTTTGCAAGATTCAGTTTCTCCTCTATCAGCCATTCCTCGCTCAATCCAAGTTCTCTTATCTGACTGCTGAAACCGTCATCTTGAGGATCAGGTAGTTCCTCTGCTGTAACGAGGCCTTCATCGCCGGTGAAAGCGTATTCGGGCAGGTTTACAACTATCTCGCCGTTGACCTGTTCAGTCAGTGCTTCTGCCACCTGGCCTGTGATATCCTCTTCTTGAAGGCTGCTGTGCTTCATCAGTCCTTCGGGGAACGCGTTGATATCTCCGACTATGACGGCTTCGTATTGGTCCCTGTCCTCGTTGTATGCCAGTTTGGTGTCAGCGCTTGTCAGCGCCGAAGCCTCCAGATTTTCTGTTCTGGTTTCTGGTGCGTCCGGTTCCAGAGCTTCTTCAACGCCTTTCAGTTTTCCGGCGCTCATAGAGCTCTGTACCTGCCTTTGTTTCCGTTAGAAGGTTTTGAATTGCGGCGTTGGGTTGCGTTTGCGTAGTTCTGTTTAATTGTTTGATCACCTTGTAGAAGTACGAGTAAGTCTATATTCGGAGACTTACTCTATTTCATAAACTCAAAGAAAAAGCTGAAGCTGCCACTAAAGTTCTGAATGTCAGATTCTTGGCAGCCTGTAGACATACTCCAAAATAGTGGTGTCTGTTCTTTAATAATTTACCCTGCGTAGAAAGTTCTCATCTATGCCGTGCAGAAGGGAAATAAAAGGGAGAGAAAGAGATGTGGAGAGTACTTTTTATACATTCGCGTCCTTGAGATCTGGTTTCTCGTCGATACGCGGTATATCAAGTGAGCTCTTGATCTTTCTGAACTTCTGGTGGTCGTTGCTTTCCAGAAGTGTGATTGCTTCTCCTTCTCGTCCCTGTCTTCCGGCTCGACCGATTCTATGTGTGTATGTGTCGGCTGTATCCGGTACATCGTAGTTGAATACATGTGTTACTCGGTCTACATCGATTCCTCTTGCTGCTACATCTGTTGCCACGATTACTTTGATATCGCCGTTTTCGAACTTCTCCAGTGTATCTTCTCTCTGGTTCTGGCTCATGTCGCCGTTCAGTTCCTGTGCATCGATACTGTTTTTCCTTAGTTTGTCGGCCAACCATCGTGTAGTGTTCTTGGTCTGGCAGAAAACTATTGCGAGATCTCTGTCCTTCTCTTCGAGGAAGGTGTAGAGGTAGGAGAGCTTGTTATTGTTCTTCACATTAACATACTTCTCCTCAAGCTCTGCGGTGTGCTCTCCAGGTTCAATCCTGATGATCTCCGGATCGATATCGTAACGGTCGCACATCTTCGTCAAAGCCTTCGGAATCGTTGCTCCGAACAAGAGATTCTGTCTTTCTTCCGGCAGGAAGCTGATGATTGATTCCAGTTCGTCCTGGAATCCCATGTCGAGCATCCGGTCTGCTTCGTCAAGTACAAAGTACTCTAGGTTTTCTACATCGATCTTTCCTTTCTGCAGAAGGTCGAGTACCCGTCCTGGTGTTCCGACTACGATGTTTGCGGTCTTTGCGCCTTCGATCTGTGGTTCATATGAAACTCCTCCGTAGATTGTTACTGCGTCAATCTGTGAGGATGCCATTTCGATCTCTGCTGTGATCTGTTTGGCTAGTTCTCTTGTTGGTGAGAGGACGAGTGCTTTGGTTTCGTCGCCTTCCAGTTGTTCGATTATTGGTAGTGAGAAGGCTAGTGTTTTTCCTGATCCGGTCTCTGATTCGACCAGCAGGTCTTTGCCTTCGAAAACTTTTGGTATTGCTTTTTCCTGTACTTCTGTAGCTTCTGTGATGCCTTCTTTTTCAAGTCGCTGAACGGTGTGTTGTGAAATATCTAGTTCTGAGAAATTCATGCTGTAATTCAAACTCGTTATAAAAAGAATATGGTGGGGGAAGGCTTTTAGAACTGACCGCAGATAGAAATCGTTTCTGATTCTGGGAACTAGCTGTTTTTAACGGCCAGACGCTTGCTTATCCCGTAATAAGCGTTTCTCAATTTCTTCAGGGTCTCTACCTCACACATCTCGTTCTCCCCATGAACTGTTTTTTGATTGGTTCCCAGTTCTATGAACGGAGTATCCTTTTCTGCGAAGAATCTTCCGTCGCTGGCTCCTCCGTCAGTAATCTCATCAGGACGGTTTTCACGAACTTCCTTCAATGTTTCTATAGATGCCTCTCTGAAATCAGGGTCCTGAAGCTCGAAAGCACCGCCGTGATCCTGTTCGACTTCTACTCTGAAACCGCACTCTATTCCTTCTAAAGCGTTTTCAACATCTTCCACGATTTGTTCGATGCTCTGGGATGGCAGGTACCGTATATCCATTCCGATCTCCAGTTCTCCAGGAACGCTGTTATAGGTCTGAGTTGTTTCTATCCGTGTTACTTCCTTGCTTGGGTCCGGTAGAGTACCTTTATTCTCGAATGTAAGCTCCATATTGTTTAAACGATCCAGTACCTCTGGTAGCTCCTCCATAAGATGGATTTCCGCCAGATTTGCTCTACTGGCATGTATTCCCTCTCCTTCTAGCTGGATGTTCAGCCAGACCACTCCGCGTGTACCGACCTGTACATTCATATCGGTGGCTTCACCGACAATCGCATAGTCGAAGCCGTCTCCTTCACTGTAGTATTCATCTACAAGTGGTTGAGAGCCTTTGAAACCACCGATTTCTTCGTCTCCAACAGCCATGAGAACTGCTCTTCCGTTGAACTCACTGTCCCTGTGGAGGTCGATAAATGCTTTGACCTGTGCTGCGAGTGCTGCTTTCATGTCGGCTGCGCCTCTTCCGTACAGTTTTCCGTCCTCGATTACAGGGTCAAAAGGTTCTGTGACGCTCCATTGACCTTCTGGTTCTACTACATCAAGGTGTCCGTTGAGGCAGATGCTTGGTCCTTCGTCTCCTGTCTCTGCTGTCAGGTTGTATACTCCGTCGATTTCGTGTATCTCTGCCTGTATGCCGTGTTCTTCTAGCAGTCCTTTCAGGTACTGGAATATTTCAGGGTTTTCAACCGGTGAAACGGTTTCGTACTTCATAAGTTCCATTGCTATTTCTTCTGTCTTCATCCTTAGTCTGCACCTACTGAATTTGTGCGTTTGTTGTCTTCGAATCCTGCATGTGGATTTGTTGATGTGGCTTGTTTTTCAATTTTCTCTGCCTCAGTTCCTTCATCAACATAGTTAAGCATCTCTTCACGGTATGTATCGGTAAACCAGTCAACAAACTGGCTGTATTCATCTTCAAATTCGTCAACACTGTATGTGCCGGGTTCAAGATCTTTTTCATCGTACAGCTGAGCGGTGTAATCCGCAAAATCGGATAAATCATCGAACTGGCTATCCAAGTATCCTTCAAAGCTGTCATAATGATCTAGATCGTCAAGAACAAGTTCAGCAGAGAAAGGAAGTTCGCCGCTGAAAGATTCTCTGACTCCCTCCGCAAGAATATCCACAAGCTCGTTCTCATAAACTGCGTCTAGATCAGCACCACTTGGAAGCTCTGCATCAAGCCCGTTTCTCTTCGCGTCTTCACGGAACTCCAACGCGTTTTCTGTCTCCAAGCCGTGTTCATGGAATAGTTCCTGAACCTGATCGTAGACATTTATCAGGCTTTTCTGGGTTAGAAGCGCTTCATGGCTTCTCGGACTGTTGCTGAATGAACGGAACTCGATTATCCCATCGTTCTTCGGAGCGATATCAGGTCTGACAAAGGTATTATGGTATGTAAAGTATCCTGCCTCATCTTCAGTTCCAAGGCCTGCTACTTCCAGGAATTCTTCGGTTGAGAGATCTGAGTGATCGACCTTGACAGGTTTCATCACTTCTTCGCCGTCTTCCTCTACCAGTATCTCTCCAAGGTACTGCTGATCCTCAGCGAACTGTTCGAAGGTGACTACTGACTCCTCTATTCCGGAGAGCCCAGGCATCACCCAGGTTGATTCCATTCCGTACTCTTCATCTACAGTTCCCTCTGGCTGGTGTGTTTCTTCATCCAGAACCTGTATCTCTGATCCGTCAACTTCGGGAGAGAGGATCATCGGCCGTTCCATAACCATCTCTATATAGTCCTCGTGGTCTTCTACATCGGATAGATCCTCTATATTTCCGTAGTTCTCGTTGGTAGGTAGTGCTTCGTCAAGTACATCGCCCCAGCGCTCTGTTCCGTTCCGCAGAGCTGCTGGAGAATTGGAGACAAACAGGTCATATATCAGGTCTCTTCCGCCTTCAGCAACTGCCTCATACAGTCCGTCTTCGTCCTCTTCTAGTACAGGGTCGTTGGAGAATAGTGTGTCTACCCCGGGTATTACATCGAGCATTCCTGGTTTTTCTCCGCCGTTAAAGAAGCTGTGGAAGAATTCCTCTATCTCCTGCTCTTCTCCTACAGGTGTACCAGTGTTGAGCTGTGTTGCTGCAGGCCAGCCCATAGCATCGAACAGTTCTCCGTGTCTGCTTCTCAAGCCGGTGTAACGCGGCTTTGGTCTTCTGTTCCTGTCAGCTTCACCTTCAGTGGCGAACTCCCTCATCAGACCGTTTTCGTATGCTTCATGTCCTTCTGGCAGGTTCCGGTCCCTCATCTGTGAGAGGTGTTCCATCCGGAACATCATATCTGACGGGTTCTGGAATACTTCAGTTGCTATCTCGCTCTGAGCCGGGTGGTAGTCCGTATCGATTTCCGCTGAGAAATCTTTGTGTTCTTTGAAGTTATCGTCTTCTACGCTGACGCCGAGCATTTTTTTCTCTCCGTTGATTTCCTCAGTCTCAGGTTCGGCGTCTTCGTTTGCAATTAAGTTTTGGAACGCTTCTACTGCTTCTTCGTTGTCGATCAGTCCGTCTTCTTTTCTGATGATGTCTTCTTTTTCTGCTCCGACATTTGCTTGGCTGTTTTCTGTAAAGTTTTCATCCCAGAGTGTTCCCAGTGATTCTACTAACTGGTTCTGAGTACTTTTGCTTTTTTGCTGGCTTGCTGACATTCTAGTTTGTTTCCACCTTGTTGTTGGTTGTGTTCTTGGTGGAATGCAGAAACAGAGACTGTTTATTTTACCAAACAGTTCTTCGAGGTCCCGTCCCCGTTTCTACATTCCGATCTGTAGGGAAGGACCTCGGTCATACAATAATTGAGATAATAATGATAGCGATAAGGCTAACCAAACCTGCTGAACCAGTACTTTCTGTCTCTTGGTTAGCCGTTAAAGACATGTTTACAAACATTCCTTGTTGCCAAACGGTTTTAAAGGTACTCTAGGCCCCGGATGGTTGTACCTCAAACTACTCTCGGACTAAGTTCCTCCTGAACTTCCGGCGAACCTGAAAGGCGTTCCTCTACATATTCTGCGAAGCCATCCGCGTACTCCGGAGCCATTGCTTCCGCAGTCGCCATCACATCATCATCGTAGACCTCTCTGAATACTTCTCCCCAGACCTCTTCATCATCGTAGTCTGGAACTGTTTCGGGATTCGATGGGTCGATACCTTGCTGTTCCATTGCTTCACGGATCTTATCGCCGTGAGGCATTATCGCAGCTTTCGCGAGTGCTACGCTTGGTTCGTCTTCATAGTTCTGACGGGAGTTTCTGTACTCGAATCCTCCGGTCTGGAATTTGGGTCTTACATCGTGGTGTAGTCCGCCGATGTGTTGTTCCGAAAAGTTGCCCTTATGATACTCCTTGAGCTCGTCTTCGCTCATACCTGTTAGATCGACCGTTCCACGGACTCGTTTCAATCCGTCCTCTCCATCTGTGACTATCTTGGTGAAATCTACTTCGCCGTCCTCGATATACTCTCTCGGCGTCTTTGGATTTTCAGGATCGACTGTCAGCATAGCCACACTTTCATAGTCAAAGTCTTCAGGTACATCGTCCTTGAACTCGACATGTTCTCTGTCAGGTTTGGCTATCCAAGCCATGTGGTGGCCGGTCATGTACTCATCTACCATTCCTTGGAAGGCATCTCCGTCACTGTCCATAATCGAATCGATGACATTCCATGGTGTACCGGTTCTATCAAGCGCTGCCTCATCTACATCGGCATCATCGAGGAAGTGCTGACCATATGCACTGTTCTCCCAGTAGTCCTGGTTAACACCGGTTTCCGGCTGTCCCTCATCTTCCTCGCTGTAAACATTAGAGGTCAATACATCGAAAGCTCCTTCAAACACTATCCGGTAAGCCATCTCTTCAGACATGCGTTCGTCTACATCGATTTCTCCGTCATCGCTCCAGAGACCGGATGTGAGCTGTGTGGATCCTCCGAACATGTTCTCCATTATCTGAGGTCCGAAGATCGTACTGATGTAATCGGCACAGTACTCCACAGAGCTGAAATGATCGTAAAACTCCTCTGAGAACTCTACAGCTTCATCTCGTCCGTATTCGTCTCCTAAGCCACGCTTGACAACTTCACGGTCACCGATCTCGTCAGGTGTCCTCTCCGGTTCACGGAATTGACGGGTTAAACCTTGATCTGCGAATTCAAGGTCGGGGTGGTTCTCCTGTATGTATTTTCTCGTTCCTTCTCTCAGGCTTTTCAGTACATCAAGAAGTGTTCCGAAGTTTCCGGAGCCGTCTATCTGGAAGGCACCTGAGTCTATCTCGATCTGAGGTCCGATCTCCCAGTCTGCTGCTGGAGCACCGATAACCTGATCTGACTCCTGACTTTCTTCAACCTCTATCTCTGCTGGTCTATCCTCGAAATGACCTTTTTCCTTAACGCCCTTGAGTTCGAAGCTGAATTCTTCTCCGTAGCCGTCTACATTCTCTTCGAGTTCTTCCTCGATGCTCTCCCAAAGTCCTTCGCTGATTATATCCTGATAATCTGGGGCTAACGGCATAACACCGTCTTCTTCTCTGACTATCGGGTTCTCGCTCTCCACGCCCATGCCGGTTGGCCCGACATTTTCCTCATAGTTGTCCTTGAATTCCTCTGTGAACTCTTCTACGATTTCATCGTAGTCAAGTTCTGCGGCAGCGGTGGAGGTTTCGCCTGTTGCTGACATCAGGAAGACCTCCGAGAAACAGTTGAATTATTGATTTTAGAAATAGTTTTAGAACTGTCCGTAGATGTGGATCTCGTCCTGCAGAACGCGTCCACCTGTGATTGCTACTGACATACCATGCCTGTTAGTAACTTAACGGTTTTAAATGTTGTTCAGTTCCACATCTTTTCCAGAGAACCTGCGAGCCATCTATATAAATCTAGGTCGAGTATACTTTGGTAGAGCGAGCACGGTCTGTCTAAGCGGATCGTTGTTAGAGAACTGCTCTGAATTTAAGTTTCTGATCTATTATACAAACAAAAAATGGAGGATAAAGGATAATGGTTGAACAGATGCAACACCGTCAGCAGAAGGAAATGGAAGAATTCGAAACCGGTACTACAACACTAGGACTTACAACAGAAGAAGGAGTCATCCTGGCAGCAGACAAAAGAGCTGCACTGGGAGGACGACTGGTAAGCAACAAGCACGCCAAGAAAGTCTTTGAACTGGATGACCAGCTAGGACTTACGATCGCAGGAAGCGTAGGAGACGCACAGAAGATTGTCCGCGTAATGAGAAGCCAGCTGAACCTGCACAAGCTAGAGACCAAGGAGCTTTCGGTCAAAGGAGCAGGAACACTACTCTCTAACATCCTGCACGGCAACAAGATGATGCCGTTTATGAACCAGTTCATCCTTGGAGGAGTAAGAGAAGACGAAGGCGGAATTGTTTACAGCCTTGACCCTGCAGGAGGACTAATGGGACATGAAGACTACACAGCTACGGGTTCCGGAAGCCAGATGGCATTCGGAGTACTCGAAGACAACTACGAACATGGTATGGATCACGAGGAAGCTAAGGAAGTAGCTGCCAACGCAATCGAGGCAGCGATGGAAAGAGATACAGCTTCCGGAAACGGTATCATGGTCGCTGAGATCACTGAGGACGGTTATGATGTAGTCAGTGATCAGGAAGTTGAATCCAAGCTGAAGTGATTATATAAGAGTAGGCTTCGTTTACAGGTTTTACCGAAAAGGGGTTTTCTCCCTGTAAATTTTTGTTATACACGAAAAACCCTTTTCTCACGATTTACTCATTCAATAGAGGTTTACAGAATTTATGGAAGAACTTGATGACATTAAAGACATGCTGCCGGATAACGCACAGGTTGACGAACTTCGATACGAAGCTTCAGATATCGTAGTCTACACTGGTAGCAAAGAATTTTTCTTGAATAACTCAGATGTTGTAAAAGAAATTGTATCCAAAATCAAGAAGCGAGTGGAGATCAGACCTTCATCCAAACTATTCATGGATCCAGAACGAGCAGAAGAGAAAGTTCATGAGGTAGTTAGTGATGATGCAGGTCTTGAAGAAGTTATTTTCCAGCCTTCACTCGGTAAAATGATACTAAGAGCAGAAAAACCTGGAAAGGTAATTGGGAACAACGGCAGAGGACTTGACGAACTAAGAGAGAAAACGATGTGGAGTCCACAGGTCGAAAGAGTTCCTGCAATCCAGTCAAATGTAGTTGACCGAGCAAGAGAGCTTACAGTAGAGGATCCAGAGTTCAGGAAAGACTTCCTCCACGATGTAGGTCAGAAGATCAGACTGGACAAATCAGTAGGAGATGAATGGATAAGAATCTCCTCACTAGGAGGATTCCGGCAGGTAGGGCGCTCATGCGTACTACTTCAGACAGAGGAATCAAATGTACTGATGGACTGTGGAATCGATCCAAGCGCTGAACCAGGCAGTAGGGAGAACTTCCCGTACCTGAACGCACCTGAACTGAACCTTCAGGAACTTGATGCAGTGATTCTATCACACGCACATATGGACCATGTCGGAATGATACCGTACCTGTACAAGATGGGGTATGATGGCCCGCTTTACTGTACAGAACCGACCAGAGATCTGATGATTATGCTTACACTGGATTACATCGGCCTGGCGCATTCAGAGAACAACAAGGCGCCTTATGACTCCAGTGCGATTAAAAAGGCGGTCAAGCGTACAATTACTCCTGATTATGGAGAGGTTACTGATATCACTCCGGATATGCGTTTGACTTTGAGAAACTCAGGTCATATCATCGGAAGTGCATTGACCCATATCCATGTTGGAGAAGGACTGCACAACATCCTGTACACCGGAGATTACAACTATGATACTACAGAGATGCTGAGTCCTGCATCCACCAACTTCCAGAGAGTGGAGACCATGATCACAGAATCCACTTACGGTGGACGCGACGACGAGCAGACTCCGCGTGAGGAAGCGAACAAGAAGTTCCTCTCCAAGGTTAAACAGACATTGAACAAGGGAGGAAAGGTTATCGTTCCGGCGTTCGCTGTCGGTAGAAGCCAGGAAGTACTTGGTCTTCTCGCAGATGAGATGGACCGAAGCTACTTCGACTACAATGTATACATAGACGGTATGATCAACGATGTCAACGCGTTGCATACCGCTTACCCTGAGTTCCTTTCCGATAAAGTACAGAACAAGGTGCACCGAGAGGACTCACCTTTCCTCAAGGAGAACATCGAGGTCATAGGAAGCCACCGGGAGCGTGAACAAGTGAAGGAAGACGATGGATGCGTTATTCTGACAACTTCCGGAAGCCTCACAGGAGGCCCCGTTCTCTCATACCTGAAAGAGTTCGCCGACGACCCAGACAACGCACTGGTCTTCGTAGGATACCAGTTCGAAGGATCACTAGGACGAAAGATTCAGGAAGGAGCCGACCATGTAGAGATCGACGGCGAGTCAGTAGAAGTCAATCTTGAAACAGAAACCGTATCAGGTTTCTCAGCACATAGCGACAGACAGCAGATAATCAACTTTGCGAAGAACCTGCGTTCCAGTCCAAGAAGAGTGTTCACTAACCACGGGGAGGAGAAGAAATGCTTCAGCCTAGCTTCCACACTTCATAAAGTGCTGAATATCGATACATCCGCACCTCAGAACCTGGAAGTCAACAGGCTGGAATAACGCCTTTAATCCTCTCTTTATTTTTCTCCATATTCTATTGGTATCTTTCTAGCAGTATTGTTCTGAATTTCTGCAGTAGCTATTACTACACCGTTGCCTCTGACTGTTCCATTTTCTACATTGATCGTTTCTGGTCGGTATCCAGGGAAGACAAATATTTGATCACCATTCAGTATTTTACTGGAGACATTACCTCTTGGGCCTATTACCGTCAGTGTATCGTTGATCTGAAGTTCTCCATCAATAGCGGATTTGTTCTCCTTACTTCGCCACCTACCTTGGCTAACCCTTCTCTCACCGCTGATTACTGCTGGAAAAGTACTTTTATCCCGTCTTATGAACACATTTAGGTTTAAAGGTTCTGAATTTGTGGTGTCTTTAACCATAATCTGTGCTGTTTGATTGCTTTGATTATAGCTGATATCAAGCTCCGGTATCTCAAGGATACTTTCTTCAATCGAGGGCGAGGGATTCAGGGTACTGTTAAAACTGACTATGTAAACTGACAGAATCGCTATCATAAGGACTGATAGCAGAGGGATTAATTTTGTACTTTTCATTTCAGTAGAAGGTTCCTCCTAATTCGTTTTCAACAGTTTCAGCGCTTGTTCCTATAATGCGTTCGTAGTAATCATCACCATTACTGTCGTACTTTCCTATATGTACACCACCGATTTTGGCATTATGATGGTTGTCAGAGGAGTCATAAACTTCTAGAAAATAAGGTCCACCGGAGTCCCCACCTTCTGATGTGCGCGTATCGAGGGTTACAGCTTGTACGTTGCCAAAGATATCTTCAATAACTCCATCTACATATGTACTAACGCGACAACTTGTTTGTCCTTGCATATTCATATCCCAGCTTTGATCGTCTACATGGTTTCGGAGGGCATCATCAGTTAAAACCCCGGATTCAAGTTCTCGATTTTTATTGCTAGTGTAATCGCTCGAGGCTATCCACTCTATAGGGTCTATATCTCCGGTTGGCTCTATGAAGGTACAATCAATATAACCAGAGTCAGTATAGTCTCTAGTTACTCCAATTTTTTCTGTTACTCCGTCAACTTCGTGGAATACATCCACATTATTTCCGCCAGCAACATGACCTGCAGTTACCCATCCATCACCATATTCATTTGAATTGAAAGGACCGGCAATTGTTCCGAGATTGTCTCCTCCGGCACCGAGTAATATAGGCGCTGCACCTGAGACATTATCATATAAGGTGCTGGAATCATAGCAGTCTGTATTCTCTTCTATTATATCAGGGGTTTCAATTCGGACTGGAATTTCATTAGATGCTTCAAAACCATTTCTTGTCGCTCTTCCCCTGATTTTTCTAGGAATGATGCTTTCAACATGGCTTTTGTCTTCATAATTTTCTCTTAGAATAACCTCAACTCCAAAACCAGTCGGACTATCATCCATCCCCGTGAATCTCAGATGAGGTCTAGGAATGTTAGACTCGTCTTCTAGTTTTTCTCCTAGGCTTTCCAAGCCTTCTTGAGTTGTATATATTTCCTCCCATTCCTGTCTAGTTAGTGTTTTATACACTGGCTTTCTCTCAGGTCCAGAACTGGTGTTTACTGTTTTGTAAGAATGTAGATATGGTATTTTTTCATTTTCTGTACTTCTTTCTTGTGGTTGAGGAAGCCCTATAGTTAAGCCAGCAACTCCAGCTTTCTTCAAAAATTCTCGGCGGTTGTGTGAATCCTTGTCCATATGCACTTTTAGTCTCCCTAAAGTTTGTTTAAAAATCTTAGGCTTCATTTCGAGGCTTTTTTTGTTTATAACTAGTTTTGATCTGATTTAGGCCTATTTTGGGCTTAAATATAGGACTTATTTTACCACACTGGTTTTTTATTTCAGAGAGGTTAACTAAGTTGTATGGTTTATTCTAAAAAGTGTGTGAACTGCGATAAGCTTATTGATTTCGGAAGTACTGATCCAGAGGAAGATAACTTGAAGCCGGCTGAGCTTCCTGAGAATGCTATGAGATTTAACGGCGATCTTTACTGTAAGGAATGTGTGAAGGAGTTTGTTCAGTTCGGTACCGGTGATCTTCAGTCCCGTATCGAGTTCCTTGAGGAAAAAATGGAGGATGTAGCTGAAGCACTTGGAATGCAGAAAACACTCAACTCAGAATAATATTTCTTTCATTTCTTGTAGAACAGAACTAGCTAGATTATAGATAAATAGAAAATTAGATAGATAGAAATGTAGAGTACTTTTTTACTCTTCCTGGACTGCGTCGCTACTTCGCTCAATTTCTGCAAAGCTTGGACATGCGATAACCCAGTCCTCGTCTACGCCTGCCATGTCTCCGTCGATAGCTTTGATCGTCTTCTTCAGTCTCTTGATTGCTCTCTTCAGCTTGGTCATGTCTTTGTTCTTTAGTGGACGGATGTTTACCCAGACGATATGGTTGTTTCTCAGGTGTTCCTGTACTTCGTCTACATCGTCAAATTCCTTCAGTGTAACCGCTCTTACTACTACTTTTTGTCTTTCCTCTGTTGCTACTGCGTCTAGTTCTACGAAGTCGTCGTCTACCGTTACATTTTCGGAGTCGTCTGAACTGTCTTTCTTTAGAAACCCAAGATCAACCATTTTTTGATTACCTCTTAGTTATAAGCGGTAACTTAGTTTTTTTATAGTTTATCAAGGCTGTATTACAGAACTTGGGAAATTGGTGGAAAATAAGTGGTGAGAATATGACTTTTACTCCAGGCTTTCTACTTTGGAAGCGATGTTCCAGATCTCTGTCCTGGTATGCTGTCTGATATTGGGATCGTTGCTTACCTGGTCAAGAATGGATGATGCGCTGTTAACTCTTACTGAAATCTCTTTATCTTCGTTTTCGAGGATGTCTGCTGCTTCATCAAGTTTCTCTGCTACATTTGAGGGTATATCGTCTCCCTCGCTGAGGTCTCTTACTCTTGCGACTACTCCGTTTACTGATGCCATAAAAAATACACCTTGTAGAAAATAGGGTTTTGGGAACCGGTTTTATCCGGTTATTGCCCCATTTGCTGTCTGAATTTTTGCTGGCTTTCCTGCATTTCTTCTTGCAGGTTCTCTTCTTTCTTCTCTAGACTCTTGATTCTTACTTCTAGATCTTCTTTCTCTTCTTCTAGCTCTTCCTTAAGTTGGTCTGTGTCCTTTGCGATCATTAGATCGCCGACCTGTCTGTATACCTGGCCATTGTCTCCTTCCTCGATCTCGTCAAGTGCCTTTTGAACTCCTTCAAGTTCGTTTTGGCTTTCTTCTTTCTGAGCTGTGATTTCCTGAAGTTTCTGCTGATTTTCCTGAAGCTGCATCATCATCTTCTGTGCGTCTTGTTGATCTGACATAGTTGTAGTTAAACCTCTTTTGAGTATATCTTGTCTGCAAGCATTATTAACCTGAACACTGAATCGGAACAACCTCGAAGCACTCCTAGTTTCTCGGTTTGTATATTGATATCAAGAGAATCTTCCTGATTCTCCAATCTGTATGTAACTTTTTCGTTATTTTTGAGGCTTGGACGGACTGAATCAGCTGTAAGAACTGGTTCTGATAATTCAAAGCTGATATCGGTTTTCATATTTTATCCTCCAAAGCTCTAAGCAATATCTGTGGATATTGAAAAGGGAAAAATTAATTTTGAGGGGGAAAGCAGAGCGTTGTTTAAACTGCCTCTACTTCATTAGGTGTCTCTGGTCGTTTCTTGAAGAGAACTCTGTGACTGCATTTAGGACAGATTACTTTCTCATTGACAGGGTCGACTTCTACCTCTTCCTCACACTTTACGCATACATATGCTGGCATAAAGTACTCACCTATTCCTCAATCTGCTCTTTTGCAGCTTCAAGTTCCTCGGTTTCGACCTTTAGAGCCTTATCCAGAAGTTCGTCTGCTCCTGTATCCTGTTCGTATGCTCCACCTGCTTCTTTATGACCGCATTTCTGACATTCCCATACTCCTGCTGCCGGTCTTTCCATCTGATCTGACCCGCATTCTGGGCATTCTTCATCTGTACGGTCTTCTGCTTCGTCTACATTCTTCCTGATACGGCTTCCGTAACGGGAACCGAATCTTTTGGAGGACTTGTTCTCTCGTGGCATTGTTTTAGTCTTTCACCTTCTATATTGTGAGAGATGGGAGGGGAATTTTTTTATTCCTCCGCATCCCGGAGAAGTTCTCTCAGTTTCTCTGTCTGGTTTTTCGCTTCTTCCATGGTGTCCTTGATCTCTTCCTGACTGTAAGGCTGCATGCCTCCTTTCTGCATGGCTACTACACTGTCGTCTTCAGTCAGTGTAACTGTCATTCTTGCGTCGAGAGCTTCTTCCTCTTCGCCGGTGGTATCCCACATAAGTGAGTCCTCGATCTTCCGACCTGTAACTGTTACAGGTTCCTTCTCTAGAGGGATATCCTGACTTTCATCATCTCTGTCAAGTGTGTCCTCTTCCTCGTCGTAAGGAGGTAGGTATCCTGTCTGAAGTGCTGCTACAGCTCCAAGAGCTGATGCATCAATCAGGTTACCGTCGTCGTTGAGAACATGTACATCGATGAATAGTGTGTAGACTTTCTCTCCTTCTACGATGCAGAGTTCTTCAAGATCTACTGCTTCGCTTTCTCTTATCCCTCGGTCGACTACCCGTGCTAGTTCTACTCCATCTTCCTGTGGCGGTCCGGATTCGAACTCTCGGGAAGCCATAGGTGCAAGTTCAGCGTTCGTGACAATTGTACCTGATTCCGGTCTGTCCGGGTAAGGTTCCTCGATGTCTACGCTGAGTCCTACTACTACATCGGTGTCTCCGATCTTGACTCTTGCTGATCCCTGGCTTGTGGTTGGGATATAGTCTGTTTCTAACTGGATTTCTCTGTATTCGTCTAGGTCTCGGCCGTCCAGGCGTTCGCCGTCTCGGGCCATCTTCTTGATTGTCTGTTCGTTAAGCTTCATTCGAAATCACCTGCTTCTTTATCGTACTTTTCTTTCAGTGCTTTTCTCTGCATCTCGTCAAGGTCTGCACATCCTTCCTTTGCTAGGCTGACACAGTCGTCAACCTGTTCGATTGTCAGGTCGCCGTCCATCTGGAGAAGTGTTATTTCGTCTCCGCCGTTGATGGTTGCGATCGGGATGTCTGCGTTTCCTTCCTTATCTTCCTTTCCGATTACATCCAGTACGGGTGTATCGTCGACTACTCCTGCTGCGCATGCGGATACAAGTCCTTTCATAGGCATTCCTGCGTCTGCTAGTGCTAGACTAGCTGCTGTGATGCCTGCTGCTCGTGTTCCTCCGTCACTTTCGATGATTTCCATGGAGATGTCGATTCCTGCGGTTGGGAATTCATCGAGTTCGATTGCTGGTTCTAGTGCGCGTCGTGCGACTAATCCGATTTCTTTTGCTCTTCGGTTTGGTCCAGGGCTCATTCTGTCGTCTACGGAGAATGGAGCCATGTTGTATCGCATCTTGATTACTGCTCTATCACTTTTTTGCAGGTGCTTTGGGTGCAGGTCCTGTGGTCCGAAAACGGAAGCTACTACTCTGGTGTTTCCTACTTCTACCATTGCTGATCCGTCTGCTTCGGTGAGGACGCCTGCTTCCATGGTTGTTTCTCGCATTTCGTCTTTTTCTCTTCCGTCGATTCTCTTTCCTTCGTCGTCAAACCATTCTACTTCTTGTTCGCTCATTGTTCGTCACCTTCGTTGTCTTCTGTTTTTTCTTCTAGCCATTCGGCTATTCTGTCGGTCAATCCGTCTGTATGTGCTTCTTCTTCGACTTTCTTGACTGCCTTAGCTGCAAGGCTCATGTTGCCTCCGTTGATCCATACTAGTCCGTTCTGTCCGACCAGGATGTTTGCGTCTGTGTAGTCGATGATCTGTTTGACCATTGTTCCCTGTTTTCCGATTACTCGTGGGACTTTGCTTGGAGCGATTTCGATTATTCGTCCGCCTTCAAGCTTCTTGCATCTTCGGTCTTCCATGGACATGTCGACATCTTTGGATTCGCTGACTGATGTGATCTCGATCATTACTGCGTCTCCTACATCGAAGAAGTCTGTTAGGTCGTCTTCGTCTAGGTCGACATATTCGTCGGTTGCGTCTGCGATGTTCAGTGTTCCCTCGTATGGGGAGTTGAAGTCGACATTCCAGCGGGAGTAGCTTACCCGGCTGATTTCTCCGATTACGATGTCGCCTTCCTGTGGGACATATCTTCCGGAGAGTGGTCTGACCTGGATGTGGTTGTTTTTGTACTGGACTGAGCCCAAGTATTTAGAGTAGATTTTGCCGTTTTTCTGGTAAACGCCTGATGCTGCGTCGACATCTGTTCCGTCGAATACAGCTTCTCCTGGCGTTACAATTTCATTAGAGTCTTTCAAACGAGTCATGTGATGTTATTACCTCGAAAAAATTTGTGTTTAGCTGAGAGCCCCTGAACCGTTGAAATGTATTATAGTTCAGAAGCCGTTATCTAGCTTTTCTTTATAGTTACAGTTTAAAGAAGAAGTTTTTTATAAGCTGATTACCTAGCCCCAGTGAAAGTCTTTACTGGTTCTATATGTCTTCCTTGACCTGTGTCTTACCTGAAGTCATCTCCTGCAGCTCTTCAAGAAGTTCTGAGAAAACTCCTGCCGGCATGGTAACCTTTGCGTAGAAGTAGTCGCTACCCCATTCCTCTTTTTCAACTTCAGCCTGGCTCTGAATCTTGTCATAAGCCTTCCCAGATTCATCGTTCGGTATCTGAAGAACAACAGTTTTCTCATCCAGCGAGACAGGGATAATCGGCCTGATCATATCTATAGCCTCCTGGAACTGATCTTCAACATCCTCGAACGCATCAGCGTTGAAACCTGCTTCATCAAGTGCGTTCTCAACTCTCTGCGGCGGATGCGGGTTACCTGTCTTCGGGTTTTGAACCCTGCGTGCGATCATGTTAACTACCTGTTTGTATTTGTCTTCCCGGATTTCTGCTTTCTGTTCGGTGGTTAGCTGCATCTCACCTTTCTCGAATATTTCCTCGGCAGCTTTCATTACCTGCTTGGTTCCAAACTCGTCTTCCAGTTCTTCTGCGGATGCTCTTTCTCCGGCTCCGGCGTCCGTGAAGATGTCCTGTACGAATAATAGTCTCTGTATATCGACATCTTTACCTTCCAGTTTGGCTTCCTTCGCCAGGTCAGGGTCAACTAGAATTTCGAATTCCTTTCCGTTATCGTATCTTATCCGTACAGCATCCGATGTGTCCATATGTGTGGATGCGGGTTTATTCTTTAAACCTGTTTTTGACCTGTGTCGGTAGGAGTCTGTAGTACCATTTTTCTCTTTCTCTGGCCGCTATGTTCAGGATTAGGAGTGCGGTGGTCATGGTGAGTGTGACGAATGTTCCTGCTAGGGATCCGACCAGTAGATTGGTTCCTTCTGTCATTGTGCTGTTGATTATGACTCCTGCTTCTGCCAGGAATCCTGCCATCAGGAGCAGCATAGCGGTTCTTACATCTCCATGGCTTAATGCGAGGTATTCAAGTGCCTGTTCAGGTTCTTCGTATATTCTTTTCAGCAGTGTTGCTGCAAAGAACGGTATCGGCAAGGTTATCAGAAAGGCAATCCAAGCCATCTACTTTCACGGTTGTTTACGATATCGTTCATGATTTTGAAGAATACAGCCCAGAAAACCAGGCAGGCATCGAATAACCAGGTCATCAAGGTGTAAGAGTCCTGTGCGAGAAAGAATGTTGCGGTGCTTGAGAGAACTGTGGCTATGAACATGGCTGAAAAGGCTATCTTTGATCTATCCTCGTTAAGTTTGATTAGATGTGCTGCTGTTTTACGGTCGTCTCTCCAGGAACGCTCAAAGCCAACAAGGTTGTATATAATGTATGCTAGAACTGCCAGTACCGTTAGATCTTTGGCGATCAGCAGTTCCTCGATCATGTTGACTAATTCAGGCTTTCAGCAGTTTAAACTTGTGGTGGAGAATTTGATCAAACTATTCGAAATTCTGGAGATAAATCAAAAGGAGAGAAATTAGAGGTAAAAAAGGGTTTTAAAGTCCTAGACCTCTTTCCTCAAGTTCTTCAGGAGTGATTCGCTGGAAGCTGTCGTCTTCGTCTACCTTGGACATTTCAAGGTTTGCTGTATCTAGTTCTTCTTCTCCCTGGTTGAGTGCTTCTACAGCAAGTTCGATTGCCTCTTCTTCGGAAAGATTTTCTTCCCAGTTTTCCTCTAGGTGTTCTTGAGCTTCTTTACCGTCTTTTCCGATTGCGATTGCCTGCCACTGGTTGAGTGTTCCGGAAGGATCGGTCTGGTAGACTGTTGCTTCTCCATCCTTGATCCCACCGCTGATTGTGGCCAGTCCGTACGGTCTTACTCCTCCGTACTGTGTGAACTGCTGGCATCTATCGGCGACGAACTTAGCGAGGACGCTTGGGTCAATTGCTTCGTCGTATGTCATCAGGTTTTTCTGTGCTTCCTCTCTGGCTTCTTCAACAAGCGTTCTTCCGTCCGCTACAAGACCGGATGTTGCGATTCCGATATGGTCGTCAATCTTGAATACCTTTTCAGGGTTTCTTACCTGAAGCTCTGGAGTGCTTCTTGTGGCACCAAGGACTACACCGTCCTCGTAAACTATTCCAAGGCTTGTAGCACCTTTTTTCACTGCTTCCTTTGCGTATTCTACCTGGAAAAGTCTTCCATCAGGTGAGAAGATTGTTATTCCGCGGTCGTACTGAGCCTGCTGTTGATTGGTCATCTGCATTATTATTTGGTCACCTATATATCATGTTTGAAAAGTTTGAGAAAACTCTGTATATACAGTATACTAATAGAATATTTATTAACCTGATCCGGAGAACAAGAATCGCTGGAAAAAATAAGAAAGCCTTTTTTAGATTACACCCACCACAACACAGATATACAACACGCATTGGTCCATTAGCTCAGGGGTTAGAGCACCGTCCTTATAAGGACCTCACACAGAAAAAACCTTACTTGATCCTGTGTGTTGCCTCCATAAGAGAGGCGGCGGTCCCGGGTTCGAATCCCGGATGGACCAACAAATTTGTAGAGTGTTGGACTGTAACATTTCAGATACTTTTTTATCAGGGGTTGAGATTATATCTATTTGTGAATCTGGATTCTATCCTTGTCTTGGTAGACGGTTTTCGTGCTGTCATCGGTATTTTGTTTGGTCTCTTCGCACTGGCTATTTACTGGAAGGTCAGGAATGATAGCGACTTGGCGATGAGCTCGTTCCAGTTGAATAAGGAGGAGATTAAACAGGACTACAGAATCATACTTTATGCTAATATTATGATGGTTTTCGCTCTTGTGGCGCATATTCTTGGAGCCATGAACATTATCGGTCTTCTTACCGGAAGTATTCTCAGAACAGTCTACATTGCAGTGATAGCGTTTGTTCTTATCAGATGGGTGAGAAACTTCCGATGATAGAGCTTGAAATACTGTTTGGTGTCGTCAATCTTCTAATTTATCTGCCGGCAATTTACTTTACCCACCGTATTTTACAGCATCTGGAGGAGGATGGAGATGTTGCTTCAGCAATGTTCTTTATCAAGAAAGATGCAGAGAAGACTTTCCGTATTTCAGCTATCCTGGTAGCTTTGGTGCTTGTCGGAGAAGTATTTATATACGGAAGTCACTTCCGCGGTGATGTATATCTTGGTATAGGTTATGCTTTAGTCACAATTGCTTCGCTAGGGGTGCTTTACTGGGTTAAAACCCTTACCAGTGTAACTGCTAACCCTTCAGAAACTAAGGAATAGCTATTTGATCTCAGTTTTCCAATGCATGTTTTTCCACAGACCTTTCCACGACCTGGTTGTAGTGGTCCCGGTCGATCTCTCCTTCAGTTCTACCACTAATCCATGCCGCAGCTACAGCATCTTCAACTAAACTGCTATACTTCTCAGAATTAGCCAGGATTTGATCAGGTTCTACATCGTATTCGTCCAATGTAAGTGCTACCTGGTATCCGGCCGCATGGTGCAAATCTGGATGATTTCCAGGGTTCTCTTCATATTCTTCCCATTCTGTCTCGTCCTCTTTTAGTTGTTCGAGGTTATCAAATTCGACATTGTAGGCTTCTGGAAGGTTGAAGTACTGTAACTGGTTTAGGTACGCCAGAGCCTCGGAAAATGCTTTATCGGTGGCTGAATCTGTAGCAGTAAAATCAATCTCTTCCTCAGTTGCTGCCTGTTCTAATGTTTCGTAGATGTTTTCGACCTGGTGAGCTACTTCATGCGGAATATGTACAGGATCCTGCACATAGATCTGTAGTTCTCCTTCTTCGAACGGGTTATGTTTCCAGAGCGGTGGACTGTTCCCCGGCTCTCTCATCGGTCTGCCGTTCCGTTCACTGTACTCTGTAGGTCCGTCAACTGAAACAGTTTCTATATCCGCGAACTCTACTACTTCTTCAAATCTATCTGTAGTGTCTATGATTATTCCTTCCAGAATACTTCTTTCTTCCTCTCCCAGCTCCAGTTCATCAGTGAGTTCTATTTTCATCTTACTGTGAATAAACCTATTTTACCCTAGCTTTGGTTATTATCTCGTTATCTCCGTCTTCCACTTCCTTTCTTTCCGCGTGTCTGCCCTCCATCTCGATATCGGTGAAACCGTTTTCTGTAAGCCATTTCTGAATTTCTTCTGGAGTGAATCCTCTATGTCTCTGAGTGTCCTCGAAGCTTACTTCTTCTCTGGTTGATCGAT
The DNA here is from genome assembly GCA_041640035.1 of Candidatus Nanohaloarchaea archaeon. Taxonomy (GTDB): domain Archaea; phylum Nanohalarchaeota; class Nanosalinia; order Nanosalinales; family Nanosalinaceae; genus JBEQAZ01. The sequence continues at coordinate 233,700 of JBEQBC010000001.1, forward strand.
CGAATAATGTGTATTCAACATCCCAGGTCCATGTATGATTTTCAGGGTCGTAGTCTGATACCTCGTCATCTATCTCAACCATTACTCTGCCGAAATGGTACTGTCCGTGTCCACCAAGTCTTCCCTCCTGTGGATCGCCTGTATCTTCTCTGAAATTATCGAAAAGGAAAACACCATCTTCTTTCAGCACATCATTTACTTCATTCATCATATTGTCTACTTCGCTGTCTTCCGTGAGGTAGGTCATCGTCCTGCCCAGCATGATTACTGCGTCGAAAGAATCTTCCTGAATCGGTAACTGTCTGATATCGCCTTGTACATGTCCTGCTTCAGTCTTCTCCCGGGATATTTCAAGCATCTCCTGACTCATATCTAAACCTACGATATCGTAGTCGTTATCGATTCTGCCAGTAAGATTGCCTGAACCGTTCCCTAAGTAGAGTACTTTGCTGCCTTCAGGGATGTAGTCTCTAAGAACTTGTTCTTGCGTCTCATAGTCGTCGGTTCTTTCGTTAAGTGCGTCATAGAATTCTGCCTGGCTACCGTATGAGTCACCGTCTTTAACATCAACTTCTCCGTCCAGGATATCGTAGAATATCTCAGGCATACAACCGTTGTTATCAACAAGTTATAAAATAATTTTGTTTATGGTAGAGCTGCTCTGCTCTGGTCGATATTTTCCTCTATCTGACCTGCTTTCTGCTTTGCGTTCTCCAGTTTCTGAACATTCTTCTCTGCGATGTTCTTTGATTCCTGTAACTGTTCCTCTAGCTCCGGGAAGTCAAAGCTCGCTGACTGTATATCGCTCTCTAAGGCGTTCATCTCTGATACAGAGTTATTCATGTCCTCCAGTAATCGGTCGATTTCATTTTCCAGCTCGGATACATTATCTGCCTCGATCTGGATAATCTCCTCTATCTCAGCTTCATCCTGCTTTACGGCATCCTCCTCCTGGGATTCCAGTCTTTCGATTTTCTCTATGACTTCGGGATCTACATCGTGTCCCTCCTCCAGCTGTTCCAGGAACTTGATGTTGCTGTGATCTTCCTGCTTCATCTCCATCTCTTTTCTCTCCTCCTCGGATAGGTTTTCCACTTGTTCGCTTAGTCTAAGCATCAGGCTTACTGCTTCAACGGCCAGTTCAGCTTCCTTGTTCATCTCCTTCATCTCCTGAAGCTCGTCCGAGAAAGCTTCCTTCAGTAGATTCCTGTTTCCTGATTCCTCAGCTTTCTGTCTCTCCTGGTCGACCTGGTTAAGCTGCTCGCTCATCGTTCCCTCACTTTTCGAAAGTATATCGACCATCCTGGCTCCGTACTCCGCTACCTTTTTCTCATCTGCCGTTAAGTTATGAGTCTTGTCGATTATATCTTCATAGTTCTCTACTTCATCAATCTGAGAGGTGATAGCTTTCTGAACTGCTTTTCCTGGTAGAGAAGCGTTTCTAGCCTGCTCTTTACTCATCTCACGGCTCTTCTCTACAGCCTTCTGGTATGCACCGGTATCGCTTAGAAACTGTGCTATCTCAGCTACTTGTTCCTGGTTTTCATCAAGTATGGTCGCTGCTTCTCTCGATAGAGAGTAACAGGTCTTCAATCCTTTTGCTACGGCTGCAGGTGCTGGCATAGATATCAGTTTTCCTCCGTGGAGAAGTATTCGTCTTCCAGGATGCTCATCCAGATTACATCTTTCCATTCGCCGTTCACATACTTGAAATCTCTTCCTCGTCCTTCCTCGGTGAATCCGGCTTTCTCCATAACTATTCTAGATGCTTCGTTTCGTTCAAGATATCCTCCCTTCAGTCTGTGTCTATTCAGTGTCTCAAAGGCATATTTGACGATTAACTCTGTTGCTTTGGTACCGACACCTTGATTATGGTAGTCCGGATGTACTGATATCCCGAACTCGCTTTTCCTGTAAGCCTTATCTAGATCTCCTATGCTTATTGAGCCGGCTTTCTCACCTTGGTACATTATCAGGAAGCTTTCCTTATCTTCTCCATCAAGTGATTCGATATGGTTTTCCTCCTGCACGAGGTTTACAGGTCTTGGATCCCTGCCTATAGTATCTCTAACTTCTGGATGCTGAACCAGTCTCTGCAGAAACTCTGCATCCTCTTTTTCGACGGGCCTGAGAACAACATCATCCTTTTCTAGGAACTTGCTTTTCACATCCATTCACCTCGTTTCACACCAAGATAAACCACATCACGGTACTCTCCTTCCGCAAAGGTATGATCTCTCAGTTTACCTTCCTGCTGGAAATCCAGTTTTTCCCATACAGAAATTGAAGGATTGTTGTCCTCTCTGGCTCTCGCGTATATCTTGTGATAGTCCAGCTGTTGGAAAGCATGGTCTGTAAGTAGTTCGGCTGCCTCTGAACCGTATCCTTTCCCGTGGAAGTCCGGATGCAGCCATATACCCAGTTCACCTATCTGACCCTCATCATCCTCATCTATCAATGAGATGATTCCTTTCGGATAACCATCTCTGCATATCATCAGGCTTATCCCGTCTTTATCTGATACAACCTCTTCGATAAATTCCTCTTCTTCATCAAGATTCTTCGGACGAGTGTTGCCCATCCAAACTCTTACATCCGGATGGTTTACGCCGTCTCTCAAGAACTCTGCGTCCTCTCTTTCAATAGTTCTGAGATTTACATCTTCTCCTTCGATAAAAACTGGGCCTGGCATACTTTCAACATGGATTTTACTGGTTTTTACATGTTCCGCAGCCTTTCAATCCGTTTCTCCAGAGGAGGATGAGTTGAGAACAGGGAAGCCTTGTTCTTGAACGGGTTCGAGAAATACAGATGGCTTACCGCCTTGTTCGAGTCCATGCTTGTACTCTGGTTATGAATCTTCTCAAGTGCTCCTGCCAGTCCCTCCGGGTAGCGGGTCATCTCAGCTCCGGTCGCATCTGCCAGGTACTCTCTTTTCCGGCTCATCGCCAGCTGTACAGCTCTTGCGGATATCGGTGCGAATATAGCCAGTAGAAGTCCGGCTGCTGCCAGCCATGGTGGCGCGTCATCGTCAGCTCCGAACCACATGCTGTGAAGCAGTAGTTCGCTGAGAATACTGATTACTCCGATCAAGGCGACTGCCAGGGTCATGAACATCACATCTCGGTTCTGGATATGTGCGAGTTCATGTGCTAGGACGCCTTCCAGTTCGTCTTTATCCAGTTTTTCGAGTGCTCCTGTGGTGACCGATATTTTTCCGTTCTTGGGTTTACGTCCTGTTGCGAAAGCATTGATCTCCGGCTTGTCCTGTATGTACAACTCTGGTTTTGGTAGTCCGGATGCGACGGTAAGTCCTTCTACAAGGTTATGATACTGTCTGTACTGGTTTTCAGGTGCTTTCTGTGCTCCTGTTACCTGTATTATCATTTCATCGCTCTTGAAGTAGGAGAATAGAACATAGATGACTGATACAGCGATTCCTAGTGAGAGAATCAGGAAAGGACTCATCGTAGGTACGAACATGCGTCCTATTACAAAGATAAGTGCCAGAAGAATCAGTGGGACTATGAAAAGTAGCGCATAACTTTTTCTCTGATTCCACTTTATCTGATCTTCCAGCATCATCGGTCTAACTCACTTCTCTTTACTCTGATTCGCCGGAGAAATCGACTTCAGGAAGCTCACGGTCCGCTGTCTCAATCTGAAGCTGATCCTTCTCGCTGTGGCCGAAAATGTTAGCGAACACTACTGCCGGGAATGTCTCGATTGCGTTGTTGTATTCAAGTATCGCATCATTGTAGTGCTGTCGTGCGTATGCAACCTTGTTCTCGATGCTTGAGAGCTCCTGCTGCAGTTCCTTGAAGTTTTCACTTGCCTTTAGGTCAGGATAGTCTTCTGCTACTGCGAAAAGCGATTTCAGTGCTTCTCCCATTTCATCTCCGGCCTTGGCTTCCTCCTCAGGGCTCTGTGCATTCATTATTTTTTCACGGCTCTCAGAGACCCGGTCCATAACTTCTCTTTCATGCTCCATGTAGCCTTCTACAGTTTCCATAAGGTTAGGTATAAGATCGGCTCTTTTCTTCAGTTGGACATCTATTTGGCTCCAGGAGTTATCGATACGGTTTTCTAGAGTAACAAATCGGTTGTAGTAGTAAACTGTCAGCAGACCTAGAAGGACTACTGCACCTATTCCACCATAAAGTAAAAGAGACATAATAAATTTCTTTGCTCTCGCAATCTTATAACTTGATTCGATTTAATATGAAGAAGTTGGCCGGAAGAGGGAAAACGATTATAATATATTAGTTCAATTATCTAATTACAATGATTTCCGTCCTTAGAACTCAGGGTGGACGCGTTCTGGAGCATCAATAATAGCTTCCAGAATAAAATAATTTCTAAAATCTCTAACTATCCGTTCGCAGGTGTTTTCCTGTGACTCAGGTGCTTTCTGACTGGGAGGTAAGCGTTGTTGACGCAACCTTGGAATGGCCTCGTTACAGCAACCGGTTCAATGAGCTTTTGGGCGATGATATCAAGAAGTACAAGGCGATGAAACATGAGTTTCCGGAAGATCCGGAAGTAGTAATTATCTCAGGCTCAACCTCCGGAATCTACGAGGACGAGGAATGGATCGACGCATTAGTGGAGAAGACTCGGGAATACATCGAGAACGATGTACCCGTGCTTGGCCTCTGCTTCGGTCATCAGGTGATTGCCAAGGCGATGGGTGCTGAAGTCGTTCAGATGGATGAGTATGAAATCGGTTACCGGCCTGTAGAGTTGGGAGAAAGCGAGATATTTGAAGGACTGGACTCTGTGGAGTACCCGTTCAACACGCATCAGGATAAAGTGATTGACTTACCGGACGACTTGGAGACTATCGCTGAAACTGATGTATCCGTTCAGGGCATTCAGCATAGTAAGAAGAAGGTTTATGGTGTTCAGTTCCATCCGGAGTTGACGCCGCCCATCAAGGAGAAAGCGATCCGGACGAAGGATATGCCTGAGGCTAAGAAAGAGAGACTTTTGAGAGAAGTGAATGATGCGAACTTTGATCGTGCGAAACGGGTTCTCAGGATATTCGAGAACTTTCAGAACATTTTAGTCAATTAAAGACTAAAATCTTTTTTTCTCTACTTTTTATTCGTTATTCGCTGCTCGCTGGGCCTATGGAGTGATGGCTTTGGTGTAGTGAAGCTCCTTCTAGGTCAGTTATGTTCATTTCGACCCGTACTAGTTGATCGGGGTCTGCTTCGACTAGAACGGTGATTGGCTGGTTCTTGGAGACGCCGTCTATTCTACGGTTCTCTATTGATTCTCTTACTTCTCCGTTAACTGAGATGTTGTAGGTGGCCAGTACATTGATTGTTTCGTTGCTGTTCGGTATGTACAGGAATTCTGCGTCACCGTCTGCGTAACTGGATACTTCAACATTAAATCCTGGATCAGGATCTGTTTCAACCTGTGTAGGATCAAGTACCAGTATAGCGCCGGTAACTAGGAGAAGGGGTACACCGGTCGCGAACGCAGCATCTCGAATGTTCATAACTACTGTTGAGACACAAAAAGTAAAATAGTTGATGGAGAGGTGGTTATCCTAACTCCATATCTCCCAGTTTGTCTCTTCTGTAAAGATCGAGTTCCGCGACTGTGTTGTTCTGATCCTGTCTTGCAGCAAACACTATTCCATCAGCGATCTGTTCAGGCTCGGTAACGGATCCTTCTTCGAACTCTTCCTTGAAAGCTGTTCCTTCCTCTGAGTTGAACTCTGTGCGGACTTCAGATGGATTTACTACGGTTACTGCTACTCCTTCGTCACCTATTTGGCTTGAAAGGCTTCTGGCGAATCCTCTTGTCCACCATTTTGAAGCTGCGTATACAGGGTTGACTCCTCGTGGATACTGGCCAGCGATGCTTCCCAGGAAGATCAGGTTACCCTGTGTTTCTTTCAGATACCTGATTGATTCCCGTGCTACATAGAACATTCCGTCGAGATTGACCGAGTTCGTTTTCTCATAGTGGTCGGTCGGCATATCTTCGACTTCGCCACTGTATACTAGTCCTGCGTTGCTGACTACTATATCTATCTGTCCGAAGACTTCTTCTGTTTTATTAAACAGGTTTTCTACCTGTTCTTCACTAGTTACATCTGTTGATACCACAAGTGTTTCCACGCCGTGTTCTGATTCGATTTTATCTGCTGTTTCCTGTAGTTCCTCTTTACTTCGTGAAGCCAGTACGATTTTGGCTTTTTCCTCTGCGAGTCTGTGTGCCGTTGCTTTTCCTATTCCGGAGGACGCACCGGTTATTACCGCGGTATTATCTTCTAGTTCTTGCATAGTTTTTACCTCTACCATTACAGTGTTGAATGGTTTGATTTATCATCTGGCTGGACGGCCGGATGTAATCGTTAAAAGACTTCGAGTCGGAAATCTGATTATATGAGTTTGAAACTCCTCGTGACCAGTGACTTCCACGCTGATGAAGAACTGAAGGAAGCCGCCGTAGAAGAAGCTAACAGCGGTGATTACGACCTTTTCATCAACCTGGGAGACTACATGGGATTTGATTATGCGGAAGACATGTTTGACCGTATCGATATCCCGGCGATAGGTACTACAGGTAACCGTGACTCGATGGATAAAGACCGTTTCGAGGAAAGCAGCGTACCTGTATACAAGTTCCTGGAAGCAAATGTTGACGACGACTACCTTGTAATACTGATCGGAGGAAGCTTCCCGGATGATATCAAGGATCAGGTGAATGAGATAATTGAGGAGCACGGAGACCCTGAAAAAGTTATAATCGGATCACATTATCCGCCGAAAAAGCTTCAGGACACGATTAGTTCAGGTCGACATATAGGTTTCGATCAGTTCCGTGAAATCATTATGCGGAAGAAGCCAGCTATCTGGATGTCGGGACATGTACATGAAGACTACGGTAGAGATTCCCTGTTTAATACTGAGATAATAAACGCGGCCTCAGAAGAAACTGGCAAAGGCTACAAGGTAGTGATGTCCGATGAAGGCGGTGTTGAAAGTATTGAAGAAGTAGTTCTGGTCGAAGAATAGCTTCAGAGGTTATTCAGGTATCTTTTAAGAACCTCTTTTCCTACATCTAGTTGATGTTTTTCATCGAACTTTTCCACGGCTTTAACGTACTCTGATCCTTTATCTACACATCTCTTGATATTGTCCTCTTCTGGTTTCGGTACATAGCTTGCGACTTCTAGGTATTTCATGCTTCCCTGACCTATTTTCCTTTCCGATATCATTTGCTTTGTTTTTTCTCGTGCTTCAGGTTCTATCTGTCCGTCCTTTATGTTTTCGCTGAAATACTTAGCATCCTCCTCAGGAAAGCCCAGAAACTTTCCTACATTTATATCGGTGTAGCCGCAGAAACGGCCGTTTTGCTTCTCCAGCAACTTCATCCGGTTTTTCTCATGGGTGATGAATACTGAAGTAGTGCTCAGCCGGGATTCACCTTCTTCAATTCTGTAGTAGAGATTGTAATCTTTGCAGAACTGTTTGATCTTCTCTATCTCTTTTTCTTCAAGGTTCATTATCAGGCAGGCCGGTCTCTTATCTATGAACATCAGGAAGAGGTCGAGCACATCTCGGTAAGGAAGTTCTTCCAGAAAGTAACTGAAGTATTCCTGGATTTTGTCTTCCTGTTCTATTTCTGTCATATATCTGATAGGTTTCAGTGAATGGTTAATGCTTTTTCCGTTTAACTCTCTTTCAGACCTGTTTCTTGGTTTCGATTATCGAAAAATCTATTAACATGTGATGGGGATTTACTGGTTATGGATGAGGTTGATCAGAGGATAATTGAAATTCTGGAGGAGGATGCCCGTGCATCTTTTACTGATATTGCTGAAGAGGTTGGTGTCTCTGAAGGCACGGTCAGGAACCGTGTGGAGTCGATGGAAGAAAATGATGTTATAGATAAGTATACTGTTGAACTGGGCGCTGGTAGCAGTATATCGGCTTTTATATCTGTGAAGGTTTCTGCTGATAGATCGTTCGATCAGATAACTTCCAATTTTCCACAAGAACTCGAAGTGTACGAACTTGCTGGAGATATCGATATACTGATTAAGGTACGGAGAGATTCAGCGGAGCAGGTTAACGAACTTGTGGATGAAATCAGAGCTATAGAGGGAGTTAACTCCACTCAGACATACATGGTTCTGGCGGAAAAATAAATGTGGAAAAACCGGTAATTTCGGGTGTTTAAATTGCTTCTTCGGTTAGTAGATTGTAGAGTTCTTCGCTGCTCTCCGGAAGAGCTTCGTAAGGGTTTTCTGATTCCACATAGGTCTCATGTTCTATGCCTTCTGGTCCTCTTACCTGTACATGATAGCTCTCATCTCTTTCAGTAACTGTTACATCGTACTCCTCGTCCAGTTCCAGAGTACCGCGTGCTTGATGGTACTCTCCGTGGAGAACTCCTTGTAGCCGTTCAAAGCTTACATCATCGACAGTGCTGAGTGCCATTTCTACTCCGAAGTCTGAATTTGAGTTACCTGTTGTTACGCTCATTATGGGATCACAGTATAAATAATACGAAAAAACCTTATAAAATTATGATATTCGAAGTAATATTTGTATATCACTTATCTAATTATGTTGAAAGTTCTTTTTATCGAAAGGAACTTAAAGTATTGCATTAAATTATTGTTTCGTACCAATGACTGGTGACCGTTTTAAGATCGGACACATTTACGCAAACTACTCAAAATCTTTCTAACAGCCGTAGCTATACCCAAGGTGTTCTTCCATGAGCTCAGAACAGGAAGAACGCGAGGAACTTATCTCCCAACTCCGTGAAAACGGTGAAGAACCGTTCCCGCATAACTTCTCCCGAACACATACCGTGGAGGAATTAAACCGCCAGAGAGGAACAGATGAACAGGAACTACCTAGTCAAGAATTCAGTACAGCAGGTAGAATCATGGAGATCCGTGACTTCGGAGGAATAGCCTTCCTGGACCTGAGAGGAGAAAGAGAAGAAATACAGATAGTCCTAAGAAAAGAAGAACACCTTGAAACACTGGAAAACCTTCACAGCGGTGATATAGCAGGAGTTACAGGTGACCTAACCTACACGGATAAAGGAGAGTTCTCACTGGAGGCTGACGAGCTGGAGCTTTTGACAAAAGCAGTGAAACCTGTTCCTTCAAGCTACTACGGACTTGAAGATCAGGAAACACAGTACCGTCAGCGCTCACTACACCTAATCGACAGCATCGACGCACGAGAATCATTCAGAAATCGCAGCAGGATAATCAGCGAAATGCGAAGATTCCTTGAGGAAGATGGTTTTATGGAAGTAGAAACACCTGTCATCCAACCTGTGTACGGTGGAGCAAACGCAAGGCCTTTCACAACTCATGTGAACGACAAAGACATGGAAGCCTACCTCCGTATAGCACCTGAGCTGTACCTGAAAAGACTGATCATCGGCGGTTACGAAAAAGTGTTCGAGATAGGGAAAAACTTCAGGAACGAGTCAATAGATACAACTCACAACCCTGAATACACAGCGATGGAGCTCTACCAGGCATACGCCGACTACGAGGATATGATGCAGATAACCGAGGAACTCGTCGAACACATCACAGAAGAAGTTACCGGTGATACAGTGATCGAATACCAGGGAGTAGAACTTGATATGTCAGCTCCATGGAAAAGGATGACAATGAGAGAAGCCATCCTCGAGTACGGAGGCTTCGATGTAGAAAACCTTGGAGACGATGAGATCAGAGATAAAATGATTGAATATGGAGCGGAGCTTGAATCCGAATATGAGCGAGGGCTAGCTATCGCCGAACTATTCGAGGAAGTAGCAGAGGAAGAACTTGTTCAGCCCACATTCATAACTGACTATCCCCGTGAAACCACTCCGCTCTGCAAACTTCACAGAGAAAACGAAGACCTGATCGAACGTTTTGAAGCCTTCGCAGCAGGAATGGAGCTGGCCAACGCCTACACCGAGCTCAGAGATCCTATCCAGCAGGAACAACATTTCAGAGAGGAACAGCAGAGAGCCGAACAAGGAGATGAAGAAGCCCACGAGATGGATGAAGACTTTGTAGAAGCGCTGCGCCACGGAATGCCTCCTACCGGAGGACTCGGAATCGGAGTAGACAGACTCGTCATGCTTCTAACCGACTCAGAGTCAATAAGAGATGTCATCCTCTTCCCCATGATGAAGTAGAAGACGGAGGTTTAAGCGAAAATTATCTTTTTCTTTCTCTTCTTATAATGAAATTGAGCAGGGTGAACTGAAGAATCCAGGTAATCAACTATGACTTCATACCTGAGAAAGGAATGCAGAAAGATGAAATGAAGCAAATGCAGAGAAAAATAGCTGAAAAAGCAGTCTTCGCCGACCAGAACGAACTTGAACGACCTGAAGACCTCACTGTCGTAGGTGTAGATCAGGCGTTTACCGAGGATAGATGTGTAACTGCGGCGGTCGTCATGGAAGATGGGGAAACAGTTGAAGAAGCCTATGCTGATGTTGAACTGGAGATCCCGTATATTCCTGGTCTTCTAGCCTTCAGAGAAGGTCGATCTATCGTAGAAGCTTTGAAGAAGCTGGAATCGGATATAGATCTGATGATTCTTGACGGAAGCGGCAGAGTACATTTTAGACAGGCAGGGATAGCTACTCATATAGGAGTAATATTCGATAAACCCTCGATTGGTGTAGCGAAGAATCTTCTCTGCGGCCAAACAGGTTGGAACGGAGAAAAACTCTCAAAGGATGAGCATAAGCCTATCAAACCGGATTCCAAGTTAGAAAGGGTTGAAGATGAAGTTCTAGGTTATCTCTACCAGTCCAAGCAGTACAGCGGAGACAGAAAAGTTAATCCACTGTATATAAGTCCCGGTCACAGAATCAGTGCAGATAAATCAGTCGAAATGGTCGCTAACTATATAGATGGATACAAATTACCTGAGCCGGTAAAAATTGCTGACAGCAAGGTAGCAGAGTTCAAAGATAATCTATGAAAGATTTTTCACCTCGCCCTGAATAACTCCATATAGATAACCTAATGGATGCTCCAATAATCTTTGTTTTTAAAACAATTACAGCCTGATACATGGGTATAGTGACTGGGCTCTTAGTTCAGCTTGGCGGAACGCTTCCTTGGCAGGGAAGAGGCCCCGGGTTCAAATCCCGGAGAGTCCACTAATCCTCAACTTTCTTGATTAGCTTCGAACTGAAAAATGCTGATACAGGCAGGCTCACTGCGAACAGTACAAGTCCTGCAACAAGGTTAGAAAGAAATGTAGAAATTAATAGTATAGTCAGTGATATCAGGTTGGTTACTACAAGTCCTTTACCTAGCTGAGCTCTTTCTTCCATAGATTCTTCTACATTAATGCTTCAGCGATAGAAAGCTTAAGTTTGTTCCAGAATCCTTCTGCCTCATATTCTATATCTCCATCGTTAAACTCGGTGATAGCTGTTCCAACCGGATTATTCGATTCTGCGATAGTACTTACAGTTTCCTGATCCGTAGTTATCTCGATTGTGGCGTTCTCATATCCTTCTGCCTGCATCTCGGTTACAACCAGCCCTTCAATCTTTGCGCCCGCGGTAACATCCGTGCCGTCACTGTTCTCCATGTTCATGTTAACGGTCTGATTGCCTACAAGTCCTGAGAGAAATGGTGGAGCGTTATCTGTCTGATTGTTGATAACTGACTCGTACTGTCCTAAATCTCCGTTTTGAAGATCTGATACCTGGAAACCTGCTCCAGATCCGACCAGTAGAGCGATAGTAACCGCGAACAATAATCTCTTCATAAACATACAGTAGCTGCCGTTATGATATAAAACTGCTGGTCCCTACTTCACGGTCACGCTTTTCGCCAGGTTCCTCGGCTTATCAGGATTGTTATCCAGTTTCAGAGAGGTCCTGTACGCCAGTAACTGGAACGGTACAACCTTCAATATTTCCGAGTTCTCGTCTTCCGGTATCTGGATATGGAAGTCAGAGAAGTCATGTTCTTCATGGTCCACAGTTGTCACATTCGCACCTCGAGATTCAGCCTCCTTCGTATTGGAAACAATATCTTCTCTACCTGTATCTCCAATAAAGGATACAACTGCGGTGTCATCTTCGACAAGTGAGATGTTTCCGTGTTTGAATTCTCCGCCTGGGAAGCTCTCTGAGTGGATGTATGATAGTTCTTTCAGTTTCAGGTCTGCTTCCTTAGCTAGATCATAGCTGGTGTATCTTCCGATGAAGTATACATGTTCTTTCTCCTTCAGGAACTTGCTGAGTTCATCAATAGTCTCCTCATTATCCTCAAGAACATCCTCTATCATATCCGCGGTGTTCACGAGACTATCTCTACCCTCACGAAGCCGGTCTTCCAGAGTGTATTTGAGAAGTTTCAGTACTGCTACCTGTCCAGTGAATGCTTTCGTTGATGCTACCCCTATCTCCGGTCCTGCATTTATCAGAAGTGTGTGATCGCTGTCACGGTCAAGTGTTGATCCTTTCACATTCAGGATAGAGAGAACAGGAGCTTCTATCTCATTAGTTACTGCAAGTAAATCAGCGGTTTCCCCACTCTGACTTATCGCGATTACAAGGTCATCCTCATCTACTTCATCTGTTCTGTACTCCATTTCGTGTGCTTGTTCTGCTACTGCGTCTATACCGCATGAGCGCAGGTATTTGGCTCCAAGGTCCGCTGCAAAGCTGGATGTTCCTGCTGCGGTTAGGTATACTTTTTCTGCTTCTTTAACCATTTCTCTGGCCTCTTCCATGTCGCTTTTGTCCTGGAAGGCAGCTCTCTTGACTGTTTTCGGTTGTTCAAGTATTTCTTTCTTCATGTAGTGGTTGTATTCTTTCTTTGATGCCTGCTGTGCGTCCCAGTCAATTTCTTTAACTTCTCTCTCGATTTTCTCGTCGCCATTGTGTATTTCCAACTGGTCTTTTTCTATGTGTGCGATGTCTCCGTCTTCGAGAAATACTGCTTTTTCTGTGTGTTCTAGGAATGGTGTTACATCTGATGCGACAAAATGTTCTTCTTCGCCTTTTCCGATTACGAGAGGTGAACCTTCCTTGAATGCGATAAGCTCGTCTTCCTCTGTAACTACGGCTACAGCGTATGATCCTTCAAGTCTTTCGACCGTGTTTTTGACGGCCTGAAGTGTTGTCTCTGTGTATCTTCTTTCCTCTTCTATTAGTTTGGGTATTACTTCGGTGTCGGTTTCTGATTCGAATAGGTGTTCGCCGATTTCCTGTTTTAGTTCTTCGTAGTTATTGATTATTCCGTTGTGTACTACGGCTATGTCTTCTTCTGTGGATGTGTGTGGATGTGCGTTGGTGTCGTTGACTCCTCCGTGTGTTGCCCATCTTGTGTGTCCGATGCTTGTGTCTCCTGGTTTTTCTTTCGTTGATACTTCTTCGATGGTGCCTTCTCCTTTGCTTACATGGACCTGTTGGTCTACTGTGGCGATTCCTGCTGAGTCGTATCCTCGGTATTCAAGTTTCTTCAATCCTTTGTAAACTACTCTAGAGGCTTTCTTATCTCCTCGGTATCCTACGATTCCGCACATAACAACTTCAATTCTTGAATGGAACTATTTAAAGGGTTTTGACTAGTAGAGAAGCCAGTAAAACGGTTTTTTGACAGGAAACAGGTTTTAGACTGAATCCTCCGCTCACTGTTAAAAGGCTTGACCGAAACCAGTAAAAAAGATGTTGTACCAGTAAAGAATTAATTGGAATGGCTTTGATACTTGAAGAAGATGACGGCGGCTTCCTCAAACTTAAATCAAGAGAAATGACGGACGAAATGATCAACTCACTCAGAGACCAAACCCGCCGCAACATCCTATCAGAACTCGCAGAAGAACCAGCATACCCGGCAGAGATAGCACGCAAACTGGACATATCCAAACAGAAAACATACTACCACATCGAAAACCTTCAGGATGCAGACCTGATAGAAGAAGAACGCAGCGAAAATGTCTCAGGCGGCACGGCCACAATCTACAGATCAAAGGTAGACGCATTACACCTCAAATTTTCTGAGGGAACTGAATCAGGCTTCAAACCTTTAACCGAAGATATATCACAGTTCCTGAAACCTTTGAACAAGGAAGATGAAGAACTCTCGATAGTTGTTGGTTCACCTGATGAACACGGACCAGACCGAGTAAGAGCAAGAGACGGACATCTAGCAGGTGAAATCGGTCTCAGACTTGGAAGCTATCTACAACCCGATTCTGTCAAAGTTGTCCAGGATGTTGAACTGGTAAGAGATGAAGACTTCGATAGAAACATGCTTTTCCTCGGAGGAGTGCTTACGAATACTGTTAGCAAAAGGTTCAACGAACATTTCCCGGTTAAATTCTCTGGAGAAAGCTTCCCATACCGAGAGATCACCACCCCGGAATCGACATTCAGCGAGGAAAACATCGGGGTGATAACTCGGACTGAACATCCCGATAACCCGGATAAATCAGTGTTTATGGTGGCCGGAGTCCGGAATAAAGGTACGAAGGCTGCGGTGTATGCTTTCAAAAACCTGGAAACCATTATAGAGGATTACAGGGAAGGTGAGTTCTACGCAGTGGTGCGTGGACTTGACCTTGACGGGGATGGGGAAGTCGACAGCTTTGAGACCGTGGAAAAATCAACATGAAAGACTGGAAAGTATTCCAACAGGATGTACTAGATGTACTTAGACAGTACGAAGGCTACTTCGACTTCTTCGAAAGAGTAGGCAGCCTCAGCGACCGCTCAAGACCCGACTCAGTCGCACGGATCTCCCGTGAAGACAAGAAAGAGATCTGGATACTGGACGCCAAGAACAAGGACGAAGTCGACGAAGAAGACCTTGAACGCATGAACCAGTACATCAAGTCCCTGAAAAGAAAACCATTAGATGTAGGACTTGAAGAAGCAGAAATATCAAGCTACGAATTCAGACCTGTTTTCGTACTTTCTGATCGCTCACAGGTAGATATGGATGCAGACTTGGTGCCGTTCTCAGCACTACACCAGTTCCTACAAAGAGAACTAGTTTATACAGATACTTCAAGAGCTGTACGAGAAATCGCAAAGATGGCAGAAAGAAGACAACTCAGCCACGGACAGATAAGACTACTAGCTCAAAGCCTGAAACCGTACGAAGACCGTGTGCAGACCGTAGTTGATGACCTGAAGAAACTTGAGACAGATTACTCATCACTTGAGCTTGAGAAACCCTTCGAAGAAGGAGAAGCTCCTGTTGATGTAGTGGTCCGTCACAAACCGTCAGGACAAAAGTTCTTCTTCGATATTCCTTACTCTAGAGAAGAGCTTGACCGTATCGATGACAGAGTAGAGGACCTAAAAGAGGTTGTAGATTCTGATGCCTCTGTGTATTACGCGGCTGTCAATACTTTCGAAGAGGTTGAATCGGATTTCATTATCAGGAAAGAAAAACTGGAGAGAGAAATTAATGAAACGCTGGGAATACTATCTGTGGAGAAAGTAGCTGATGTATTTGAGCCCAAAGTTAAATGTACTCGGAGCTATGGTGATGGATTTATCGAGATAAAGCCTGTTGATTCCGATGAGATGGTTCTGAAGGTCAATACTGAGGACGACCGCAGCTTCCGTGTAGAAGCTCTTCTCAGCGATGAGATAATCAGTAGGTTGAAGGAGAGAAAACTGAACTCCGGGAACTCTTTCGGCAGGATTGAGGACAATAGATTTATACATGAATTCGAGGTCAATGAAGATCTCAGGATAGAGCATGATTCTGGAGAGGAAACTCTATCATCCTACAAAAGAAATGTCGCCGACTTCTACCATTCCGTGATCAGCTCTTTCTTAGGAAAGAAGGTCAAGAAGAAGGTTTAGTCCTCTTCCTTATACCTGACGAACCGTACTTTCCCGTGTGAATATTCTTCATCGTTTTCTGAATCGTAAACTCTTATCTCCTGAACTGCTCCGGTTCCGACAGGACCCACAATTCTACCACCTTCGTTCAGATGCTGTTTTGCGTCATCAAATGTACTCTGTTCTACAGCGCATGAGAATATTATGCGGTCAAAACTGGACTGAACCTTTTCCAGGCCCTCACCGTGCACGATTTCAGTGTTGTCGTATTTCTGTAGTTTTTTCCGGCTGTACTCCGCTACCTCTCTATCGATCTCGACTCCGACTACTTCATCCGCAATACGGGAGATTATCGCTGCCTGGTATCCTGATCCTGATCCGATCTCCAGAACCCTTTGACCTTGCTCAAGTTCAAGTAGTTCAAGCATCTTCGCTACTACGGTTGGCTGGCTGATCGTGGATTCTTCGGTTAATGGATATACCTCGTTCATGTACGGGTTTCTTTCATGACTGAGGAATACCTCTCCCTCTCTATGGCTTTGATCTCTGTCAGGTGTGAAGTCACCACGGTCTACTTGTCGAAAAGCTGATTCCAGTTGATTTGATTTCAATGTTCCTTCATCTCTCAGGTAATCTACCAGTTCATCATTTGTCTCCATATACCAGAAAATTTTTTGATTCTCTGCGGTTAATAATTATGGTGTGAAGACAGGAGGAGTATCCAGAAGTTGAAAGATGAAGACTACAAATCTCTGAAACGCCTGGAGAAAGAAGTGGAAAAGATAGACAGGGATGTGTATTCGGTGATAGTAGAAGGTTTCAGCGATATGAAAGCGATCAAAGAACTTGGTTTCACCGGCCGGATCTACATGTCAGCAGAAAAATCTGTGGAAGATCTATCCGAAGATGTGATAAGAGGTTCCGAATCAGTCGCAATCCTCACAGATTTTGACTCACATGGTAAGGAGCAGAACCGGAAGATTTCCCAAGTTCTACAGGAAGAAGTTATCGTTGATTTTTCAGCTCGGAAAAGCTTTGGAAAAGAGCTTACATCTCAAGACCGTCACGCAGTAGAGGATGTAATACCTCTGTTCAGTTCTTGGCGAGATAAGTTTACGGAAGCTACTTTAGACCGGCTTTTTCCCGGAGAATAAACCGAGTTTTTATATTTGAAGCCAGAGAATTAACCAGTATATGTTGGGAAAGCCCGATGAAAACCGTAACAAGTTTCTCAGCTCAATTGTATTCCTCTTTGTCGCCGTAGGGTTCGGGCTCGGACTCACAGTTTTCATAGGATTAAATATACTGAATAACTCCCAGCTAGTATCAGACGGAGAATCATCAATCGCACTTCTCTCATTCGCATTACTTATCCTATCATTCTTCATAGGTCCAGCAGTATCCGCATTCACAGGATTCATGACCGGGATGAAATCAGAATCATCCGGAAAAGGCATGACCACCAGCCTGTTTGGATCATTTATCGGCTTCCTGCTGATGATGGTCCTAGCCCTGACTTTTGGTTCACAGGCTATTTCAGAAGAGCTTATGAATCAGTTGATCGGCGATCAGAACTTCCTGCGTTACATGGTCGGTCCTGTGCTTCAGGCAAGCATACCGACAAGCATAGTCGGACTGGTAGCAGCAATCGTAGGATTCAGATTCAACCAGGAAGATTAAAAATCAGTAAGCGAGCTCTGATTCTCCTTCAAAGCCCTAGCATTATATCCATATTCTCTTTTCAGATGTGAGGCAAACTCAGAATCAAAACCGTGATGTGTGTAGACTTTTTCTGGATCAACCTGTTGGACAAGCTCTACGAGATCATCAAAACCACAGTGATCTGAAAGCGGGAATACCTTATCGTATCCTCCCCGGTGTCTATAGGATTCCTGCACGCCCCATCCTGAAAAACCGGCTTTAAGACCATCTGATTTCTCTACAAGCTTCTGTACTGCATCGCTCCGTGAAAAACTTGTCGGACCTATGAAAACCGCTTCTCCATCTCTAAGAAGATCCTTGTTCTTCCCGTATTCAAGTGCATCAAATGAAAGATCAGTATGTTCTTCTACGATTCTGTTCATCTTCATAACGCTTCCGTGTGCGACTATCGATTTATCCGTGCTGTTTTTGACGATGTGCTGTATCTTCTGCGCTTTACCTAGAGAGTAACCGAACAGGTAAGGTGTTTTACTGGTGTCCTGGATCCAGTCCCCGATCTGTTTCTCCACCTCTCTCTGTTCAGGTAAACGATAAGCTGGAATGCCGTAGGTTGACTCTATTACCAGTTTGTCTGCCTGTACGGGTTGAAATCCTTCGAGGTAGACTCGGTTCTGCAGCGATACATCACCGGTGTAGAGTACTTTTTCGCCGTTCCCCTCGATAAGTACAGAGGAAGAACCGATTATATGTCCAGAAGACATCAGTTCGATGTTCCCGTGCTTTTCTGTTTCAATCTCGCTGTTAAGCCTCTCAGAACCAAGTTTTTGAGTTAGTTCAGAGGTTATAACAGGATTGTCTCCGCGGTGTACATGGTCCATGTGTGCGTGTGATACGACTGTGTGGTCACCTGATGCTTTTCTGGAGTCTATCACATACCTGTTTTCAAGTTCTATATGAATTCCATCCTTTTCTCGTATCACGGATTACCTGTAGTAGTTGAACTCTTTTACCGGATTCCCTTTCCGTATAAAAAACCTGATACAAATGATTTGAAACAGAGGATTCCTTTTCAGAGGGAGTGTAGCTCAATCTGGGAGAGCGACCGCCTCCAGAACAATTTACTGGAGGAATGAGAACCGGTTTGAACTGGTTCGATGATTAACTCTTCGTGGAGTAAGCGGTAGGTTGCATGTTCAAATCATGCCACTCCCAATTCTCAAATCATTTAGATGGTTCTAAAGGGTAGTTAAGGGTTTTAACATCATTTTTAGTTGGTTTTAAAAGGTTCCTTGATGTGTTAATGTATATTAGAGAAAGAGGATACCTGGGCTTTCCAATGTTTAAATCATGGGTCAGGTATCGCTCTTTTCGAACAGAGTGAGTTACAATGGCAGATGAAGAAGAATCTGAAGATATTGACAGTAACGAGGAGCAGGAACCGGAAGAAGTTCCAGAGGAAGAAGTAGTCGAAGAAATTGAAGAAGAGACTTCAGGCGGACTTCTAGGTTCCTTTTCAAGCGAAGCACTTCTGGCCGGAGGAGTTATCTTCGGTATCGCTCTAGGACTAATCACAGGATACGGACTGGCATCAACCAGCTCCGGAGTACAGAAAGTAAGTCCTGAAGAAGTTCAGAGCACAGTCAGTCAACTTGTTGGCGAGAACGCAGATGTAGGCACACCTGAAGTCCAGAACGGACTTTACAGACTGACAATTGAAAGTCAGAGAGAAGTAACCAACCAGACAACCAACGAGACAACCATGCAGACTGCAACGCAGGAAGTATACGCAACTCTCGATAACGAGAAGCTGTTCGCACAGTACCAAGGATCATTCTATGTCCTGACCGATGTGCAGACAGCTCTGAACAACTTGAACAACCAGCAACCTGCTCAAGGCACTGGAAATCAAACTTCCGGCAACCAGACCACTGGTAATCAAACAAGTTAATTGAGTTGCTCCTCGTAGAACGATTTTCCCCCCTTCCCCTCTCATATTTTTCTTAATTTATTTTTACTCCAAGGTAACTTCCTGCTTTATACAACTAACAGCCAAAATAGTCAATAAGGTGAATTTATTCTCATGGTAGAACTTGCAGAACTAAAATACGATTATGACGCTCTTGAACCCGTAATATCCGAACAGGTCCTTGAATGGCACCACGATGTCCATCATCAGGGATATGTGAACGGCTGGAACCAAGCAGAGGAAGATCTTGAAGACCAGAGAGATAGTAAAGATTTCTCATCGACTGGAAGCATCCTGAACAGCTTCACACACAATTACTGTGGAACAGTTCTCCACGATCTCTTCTGGAATGTAATGTCTCCGAACGCGGGAGGCGAACCGGAAGGAGAGTTACTGGAGAAAATCGAGGAAGACTTCGGAAGCTACGAGAACTGGAAGAAAGAGTTCAAAGCAGCAGCAAAGTCAGCTGGCGGATGGGCACTACTGGTCTACATCCCGAGAACCGACAAACTGCATAATGTAGCAGTTGACAAGCATGATGAAGGAGCAGTTTGGGGAGCACATCCCGTACTTGCTCTGGATGTCTGGGAGCACAGCTATTACCACGATTATGGTCCGGATCGAGGCGAGTTTATTGATGGTTTCTTCGATCTTGTTGACTGGAGTCAGGTTGCGGATGAGTTTGAGAACTTGCCTGTACGGTAAATTATTTACCCGTCCGTTTCCTATTTTCTTTTTATGCATTATAGTGTGCCGCTCAGCTTTTCACTTGCATTTTTCGGAGCCGCAGCGGCTTTTCTTTCAGTTATGATCTATATCAAGTTAAGAGAGGATAGCAAGACAGCTATGGTTTCCTTCCAGCTTAAGCCAAGTCAGTCAATCATGGATTTCCGTGCGATTTACTTGGCTAGTTTTATAGAGCTCCTATCATTTGTGATATACTTTTTCGGCGCTCTTTCATCCCATTCACTGCTTATGAACTTTGGTAGGATGCTTTCCGCATTGTTCGCGGCGATAACCCTGGTAGTGATGTATCGTTGGTGGAGGCGGTTCTAGAAAGATGTTTCTGCCTGATGTACTTTTCGGATTTTTCGGTACCCTCATCATGATTTTGATGACGGCATACTTGGCTATGATACAGCAGAACTTCCGTGAACAGAGAAAAATAGCTCTCACGATGTTTTTCCTCAGGGATAAAGGAGCAGGACATTTCAAAGTATTAGCCATATCGATGGTGATCTACTCGGCCTCAATGTTTGCTGTAGGTATAGAAATGATCTATGACAGCTATCTCTTGGAGGTTATGTCGAGAATAACCATACTTGTATCTATGGCTGGACTGCTTTACTTCGTCCGCGGTGTGGAGTTGATTACTGGTATGAGTGAAGATGAGTTAGAGAAAAATAAGTAGAAAAATAGAGTTGGGTTATAGAGGCTTTTGGAAAAGTGATTATGCCTCTATAAGGTTTGAGCGCCTTATTGAAGGGTTTAAGCTCTTTTTCCTTCAGATTTCCACTTGTTGACGATGTTGTTACCTTTGTTCGCTTTCTTGGTACTTGAGTCGTCACTTACATGTTCCTCAGCTCTGTGGATGCCTTCCTTGGTAATTGCATCCTGATCGTCGTCACTGTGGAACTCCTCCCCGCAATAAGGACATGTGGTTGATTCAGTCATCTATGTTGTCACCTTTGTATAATGATTATTTTATTCCTTTTGGCTTGCAGTCAATCACGACATGCAAAGGCCTAAGATTTTCTAGTCTAAGAAGACTAACATATCTAAATCGAACGGTAATCTTTATAAAACAAATGGTTGTTTAACAGGGGTTTGTTCATTGAACCCGGAACTTTGGCAAGTCAGATTTGATCGGCTCCTTCTTATCCGGCTCACTTTCCGAGAGCTCTTTTCTCTCATCCAGCTCAGTGAAAAATGTACTCTGATTTCCTTGCTCAGCGGTGAAATAAAGATAGTTCTCCGCTCTAGTAGAAGCCACATAGAAAAGCCGCCTCTCCTCATCATAGTTATCAGGCAGAGCCTTCGTCAGTATCTCACTCTTCCAGTTATCATAAACCACTCCGTCCTCCGCACTGTATATCTTCCTTTTTCGTATACCTGCTGTTTCATCGAACATGACTGCCGAGTAATTACTGTTGGTGCTCGGGAACTGATCTCTGTTAATATTGGAGACGAAGACGACAGGATACTCCAGCCCTTTTGCGGAGTGAATAGTCTGAACGGTGACAGCGTTTTCAGTAGTATTATTATCGGTTTGATAGGTCTCACCTTCCTCGATGTTCTGTTCTATGAACTCTATCAGATCTGAACGGGAGATATAGGTATTTGTGAAAGTACTATCGATAACCTCTATCATTTTTGTCGTCAAACTGTTGATACAGCCGTATCTCTGGAAAACAGTTGCCGCGATTCCCTGAACAGTCTCCTTCTCACCCAGTTTATCCCTAAACTCCAGAAGGTTTCCAGGGTACTTCTCATTCTCCAGGATAGCTTCTGCCTCATCCAGGCTATAACCAGTGAACTCCAGAATCGGTGCCCAACCCTTCGATGAGTTCTTGTTGTTCAAAACTCTGAGCCAGGCAAGCAACAGTTTTCCGGGCCGAGTATTGAATATCTCCATACCTCCCTCATAAGCTGCTGGTATCCCGTAACTGTCGGCCATCCGCTGTATTTCTATCGCAAAGCTTCTGTTCCTTGATAGAACTGCTATATCTCTGTACTCTATCTCCCTGCTACCGTTCTCTGTTTCGATCTGGTAGTCAGAATTGTTTACTATCTCTTGTATCTTCGATAAAACTGCTTTATGTTCCTCAGGTGACTCTATCCTCTTTACTTCACCATGGTTTTTCTCAACAGCTGATTCCAGAGAGGTGATATCAGGTGTTTCTACTCTTTCATACTGGTTAGCTTTGAGAGAAAGTGTTTTCTCCGCGGTATCAAGTATCTCCTGTGAGGAACGGTAGTTCTGTACAAGTGAATGTCTATCCACCTCACTGACTTCGAACCCAACTCTTTTCGCTTCCTGATTCAGCTCTTCTGTGTAGTTAACAATTTTGTCTTGGAATTCACGGATGTTGTCGACATTTGCGTACTGGAAGCTGTAGATGCTCTGTTTCCAATCTCCTACCGTCATGATGTTCGGTTCATCAGCCAGTAAAAGCGCCAGCTTGAACTGTATCTCGTTTGTGTCCTGGAACTCATCGATCATAAGGTAGTCGAAGCTCTCGTTCTCCCGTGCATCTTCAGACTCATGTAGAAGTACATAGGCGAACATAAGGATGAAGCTGAAGTTCAGGTAGTTCCGGCTCAGACAGTAATCGATATACTCTGTAAAGAGATCATGTACAAAACCGATAAGTTCTTCCCGATCCTCCTCGAAAGCCTTATTCTTGTACGCTGAACTGACTTTCTTGGTTCCATAACCTCCTCTCACATCCTCTACATCCGGCGCGTCGTCCGTGAAATCTTTCCATTTATAGCTGTAAAGTTTTCTGCGCAGCTCCGACTGTTTTGAGCCGTTTCCGTTCTGAACCGGCTGATTCATACTGTCGAACAGCTCCGAGAACTTTTCCTTATCACCTTCCAGATGCTTCCGGCTCTCACCGTACCAGCCATCAGAAGTTGGAATAACGCCTTTCACAGCCAGGTTTTTCAGCAGGTTAAGGTAGTCTGAGTCATCGTAGGTCAGTTGGAAGAAATTCTGGTGTTCGCTGTGCCGCTGCTTAAACTGTTTGATGAACCGGTTGAACTCTTGAACTTCTCTGATATTGCTCTCCATCACTGTGTACTGTTCAGGTAGCTGGTTGTCGAATCCCAGTGTTTCCGGTACATTGAAGCCGTGGCGTTTCAGTATCTTCTGGCAGTGGCTGTGGAAGGTGGATATAGGAGCATCCATAATCGTTGAAATCGGTTTATCTACTTTCTGAGCTATTCTCTCTTTCATCTGGTCAGCTGCGTTGTTGGTAAAGGTTACGAGGAATATATCTTCGGGTTCAGCTCCTTCCTCAAGTATCTTTCTGTACCTCCTTGTGATGGTAAAGGTCTTACCGGTTCCTGCTCCTGCGTCCACCACTTTGATTCCTTTTGTGTCCTGTATCAGTTTTTTCTGTTGCTTGTTTGGCTCAACCATGCTTTATTTGATCACCATGTCGTTGAAAGGTAACTGGCTTTCGTCCTCTTTCTCCACTGGGAAACCGCTTTCCTTGAACCTGTTGATCCTCTTTATTGACTGTTCCACGAATTGCTCCACTCGGTCGAGATCTTCTTCGAAGAAACTGGTCTGATTGATTTTCACAAGTTTTCGTAAAGCGCTTTTGCAGCCTTTCTGAACATACTTGTAGTCGCCTACCTCACTCTGTGCGTATTCGATTAATTCGTTTGCGTATCCTTTCTGCTCCAGTTCATCGTAGTCAAAGGTTTTCGGAATAGGGTTTCTTTCCAGGAAGTTTCTGAAGCCTTCGTAACCTAGTTTTTCCAGAGTCTTTCTTCTGTCGTTGCTTTTGCTGACATCTTTGATCAGTGATTCGAACACTTCTCTTCTCTTGACATGTTCTGCGAATCTTCTAGGGTAGTAAACCAGTTTAACCTTGTTTTCCTCACTGTCGATTCCATTCATCTGGCTGTGGATATCGTTAAGGAAGTAGTAGTATGTGAAGTAAAGCTCCTGATCCGGGACATGTTTTCTGAGGAATGATAGATACATTGCTGGCTGGAAGTCCGGCCAGTCCACATCATCAACTTTATCTACTGTGGAGGACTTCACAAGCTGTTTCTTGGATTTCTTTCGGCCCGACTTGTAATCCACAAGATGGTTGGTTTCCAGAACTAGGTCGATTTTTCCGTAAGTACCTTTCTCTTGATCCTCGAATCTTGCCTCAGCAACATCTGACCTGATATCTTTATTGAACTCTCTGGCGAAGTGGTTCGCTCTCTTGTTTCTTTCCAGGTTCTCTGTTAGTTCTCTGTCCGGTCTTTGGAATCCTTCTTCGTCAAGGAACTTTCTGATACTTCTCAAGCCTACATTTGTCTCTGTTTTGATCATCTCTATCTCGCCGTCCTCCACTAGGCTTCTCATTTCATCGACGATTATCTCCTGGAAGATATCAAGGCCTTTGTCGTCCACGAATCCGGGATAGTTGACATAGAATTCCGCGAAGTCGTGGAAAAGGTTTCCTTTCATCCTGTTGACTTCATCGGCTTCGCTGACCAGTTTGGAAAGGTAGTATACTCTTGGGCTGATTGCAAAGTTGTTGAGGCTGGTCTGGCTTATTTTCTCCAATTTTTCGTTTTCGATATTGGTTTCTAGTTTTCTGAAGCTGTCTGCCTCCCTGGTTTCCGCGGTGTAACGCTGGTAAGGTAGCTCTGTGAACTCGGTGAACTCTTTATCCAGGAGTTTGTTCAGGTAGAAACAAGGTATAACCGGTTGGTTCAGCTCCTGATCGATAACCAGGTAGTGCTGTTTGTTTCCGGCCTGTATTATCGATTCGAAGTTTCTCTGTCTTCTCTCCTCCAAGGCCACTACATCTCTCCATTCACGGTTGATTATATCCTGGTTCCATTCAGAGCTGATCCCCAGTATGAATACATTTTCTCTATCAAGTCTGAGGTTCTCGTAAGGCCCTGCTATCTTGACACCGGTTCTCTCTGTCTCCTCCTCCAGGCTGAGCTGTTTCATAAGATACTCTAGATCATCTATCTCGTTTACAGGTGTTTCCAGGAAACCGATGTTCTCCGCAGTATCTCTTATACTTGACAGATCCTCTCCTGAAAGCTCCTCGTAACGATCGATCACTTCTTCAAAACTCAGGTACTGAATCGCGTTAATCAAATCCTTTACATCTTCCAGGTTATCGTCGTTGAGGCTTTCCAGAAACTTGTTACTATCTCTCAAATCTGTTTCCACACCCATACCGGTCAACAAAAGGCGGAGATCTCTCAGTCTTACTCTGTTACCTGTTAAACCTGTTCTGATCAAGCTGATAATGTTCCGGAAATGCGGGCTGTCTGTTATATCCTGTGAACGGTGGTAATCTATATCTTCGGAGTCAAGAAGAGATTTCAGCAGTGCACTATATTCCGAGTCTTCTCTGACTATAACCCCTGTTTCATCAGGATCCAGGTTCTTGATGTTTTCTACGACTGAGGTAACTACCTGGTTCTTCGAAGTGAAAACCTTGAATTCGTCAGGTTCAAAATCTGATTCCTTAAAGTACTCTATATCTTCAACCTGAGAAAGAGCGTTCATCTCCACCTGGTTCAGATCATCTTTAAGCAGGAAACCAGATTTTCCGGGAAAATCGTGGTCTTGAAGCCTGCTGAAGTATGTATCAGTGCCTTTAACTATTTCTATTGCTTTTTCGACTTCTTCTCCTTCAAAACCTGTGTAGTCCAGTATGTTTTCCGGACTGCCTGTGTGTCGCCAGCAGTCGATTATGCTGTCCGCAAGATGTGCTGCCTGTTTCCAGCTTCCGCCTAGTTCTTCTCTTATGTTTATAACTGCTTTTTCTCTTGATTGATCTTCTGTTATACCTATCTCGGTCTCTAGGTTCCTGAAGCCTTCTATCTCCGCGATCGAGCTGTCCTTAGTATATACTACTTCGTATTCACTGGCTTTTTCCTCCAGTTCTTCTCTAGAAAGTGTTTCTCTGATCACAACAGGTAACAGCCTCTACAGAATCAGTCATGTTGAGAATCTTAAAACGGTTACCTCAACTCCGCCTCAACAATTTCTTCCAAACGCCTTACCCCTTCTACAAGACGCGGTCCCGGCCGGTTCAACAAGGAGTCATTCAAAACGAACACATTTCCCTTTTCTACAGCTTCCAGGTTTTCCCAGCTTTCTCTTCCGGTTATCTCTGTTTTATCGGCTTTGACTCCGGCTCCACAGATATTCAGTATAATTATGTCGGGTTTAAAATCCTTTATTTCCTCTTCATCAGTTTCCCTGCTTCTTCCTTCAACTTCCATGTAACGGCCGTTTGCTTCCCTGATCAGGTCCGGTATCCAGTTACCTGATACCATCGGTGGATCGCTCCACTCCTCACAGTAAATTTTCTTACCCTGTAGGTCGACCTGGGAGATACGGTCTTTCATATCTTCTACGATTTCCTCGGCTCTTTCTTCCTGATTCACTTCTTCTCCAATCCGCTTTATGCTTCTATATACTTCTTCCAGTGTTTCCGGTTCTACATGAACTGTTTCAATCCCTGCGTCGGATAGCTTTTCTCTGAATTCTTTCTGCAATCGGTCGGATGTGAAGACCTTGTCGGGATTTTTCTCGATTACTTTTTCCAGATCTGCGTTGGTGCTCCATCCTCCGATAGATTCCTTTTTCCTGGCATCGGCAGGATAATCACATAGAGAAGTTGTCGCTACTATCTGGTTCCCTGCGTCCAGTTTGTACAGTATTTCTGTGTTGGATGGTGCGGCTGATATCAGCTTCATAGCCTTTCCGTGTATCAGTATTTGTAACTTATTTATACGGATAAAGATGATTGATTGAATAATGGCTTCAGTCTTGAGTATCGCCTTAGGTATTTCATCAGTAGCACTGGGAGTCGCGGCAGGACTGATAATATTCAAGTTAGGCCGTGACCGTGAGACAGCGATGACCAAGATGAAGCTGAAGGACAAGGAATCCCGGATGGATTTCAACATGTTCTTCTATGTAAACCTTTTGATGGCAGGCTCAGCACTACTCCACTGGATCGGAGTAATTCTCCAGCAGAAATCGATTATCGTGATTAACCAGTACATGATGGTTCTGTACGGAGTATTCTTGACACTGCTGTTCATGAGGTGGTGGAGACGATTCTAGACACAGTCACAGAACTACTGGTAAAGCACTACTCGGAGCTTCAGGCACTGGCAGGACTACTGCTATTCAGCATCACAGCCAAGTACAGCTACATGATAACACAGAACCTTGACAAGCACAAGGATTACTCATTGACTAAGCTGTTCATCGACCGGAGAGCCACTGTCAGCTTCTGGGTGATATCGATATCGTCCCTGATTATGGCGTTCGGAATGGCTTTCGAGAACATCGGCAGAAGATCAGGAGACAACACCATGATATCCCTGGGTCTGTTAAGCACCGTGCTCATGATGCTGGGGATAGCATACTTCTCATCCATGATTTACAGGATAACCTCCCAGCAAATGGAAGAGGAATAACTTAAATTTTTGTTACCTTACCGGTAAAACATGAGCCAGGCTGAACCACAGGACTATGTTCTCAGTGATGACGAATTCGAAGTACTGGAGACAGAGGAAGAAGGAAGAATAACAAGTGAAGAAGTCAAAAAGAAACTTGAAAGACCTGGAGACCCGATCCTAGGACCTATAGAACAGGATGACTTCGACAAAAAAGGATACACGCTATCCGACTACTTCCTGATGGATGAAGATGCTTTTCCAAGGAATCTGAAAGACAAAGAAAACCTTCGTAACTTTGCAGCAACGGCAATCGGTGCAGGAGCTGCTTATGGAGGTTTCGAGCTACTGACCGGTGAAGCCATAGCATCCAGTTATGTAGTAGGAGCCGCGATAGCAGCCACATATATAGGTTACAGAACTCAGGAGATGGATCTTGATGAAGCATTTGACAATTCTCGCGAGTACTGGAGCGAAAAAATTTCGAGATAAGTACAAATTTAACACTCTGCACACAATTCTCTAACATGCAAATTAGACTCGGAGCACATGTCTCAATCTCGGGAGGAATGGATAAAGCAGTTGAACGACAGGAAGATATCGGAGGTAACTGCGGACAGATATTCGCCGGAAGCCCCCGTACCTGGAGCGTATCAGAATACTCAACTGAAGAAGGAGAAAACTTCCAAGAACTACGGGATGAAGAAGATCAGAACCCATATGTAATCCACTCAACCTACCTGGTTAATCTGGGAACACCGAAAGACGATTTATTCGAAAAATCTTTGAACTGTCTTCAGTCGGAACTGGATGCGGCTGAAAAACTTGGAGTAGAGTATCTGGTTTTCCATCCCGGAGCGCACACCGGTTCAGGCCGTGAAAACGGTATAGAACGAATCGCAGAGGGAATTGACGAACTGGACATCCCGGAGAATGTTACTCTACTGCTTGAGAACACTGCCGGAAAAGGAACCACACTGGGTAAATCGATGGGCGAGCTCAGAGAAATGATCCAGAAAGCTGACACGGACGACGAAAAGCTTGGAGTCTGCATAGACACCTGCCACGCACACGCAGCCGGCTACGATCTAGCAAGCAGTGAAGGATTCGAAGACTTCATACAAGAAATCAAAGAAGACATCGGACTTGACATGATCAAAGTTCTACACCTGAACGACTCGAAAGACGAACTTGGTAGCGAAAAGGATAACCACCAACACATCGGAGAAGGAAACATCGGAGAGGAAGGATTCCGTAATGTAGTGAACGCAGACGAGTTTGAGGATTTGCCGATGGTTCTGGAGACACCGACTTCAGACGGTAAAAGCTACGAAGAGAATCTTGAGAAGATCCTGGAACTCAGAAACTAAGCTTTACCCAGTTCAATTTCATCATTATTTTTTCTCTTCTATAGGCACAGTTCTTTTAAGCCTGACAATTTATTTGGTTTTTGAAGACAAAAATTTGAACAACTTGAGGAAAAACCTTCAGTTTTTTCTCGAAACTAACTAAGATGTGAAATTTATGACGGAAATACAACAAGACCAACGAGTGGGCGTCTATGTAGATGTCCAAAATATGTACTACAGTGCAAAAAATCTATACAGTGCAAAAGTCGACTTCGACAAGCTACTTGACTCTGCAGTAATGAACAGAGACCTCATCAGAGCAGCAGCATATGTAATCGCAGCTGACACACCTGATGAAGAAAACTTCTTCGAAGCCCTACGCAGAATAGGCTACGAAGTCAAGATCAAACAGCTTAAAGAGTTCTACGGCGGAGAAAAGAAAGGAGACTGGGATGTAGGAATCACAGTAGACATGATCCAACAAGCCAAAAAACTCGATACAGTAGTCCTAGTCACAGGAGACGGAGACTTCGAAGTAGTAGTCGAACACCTCAAATCCATGGGCTGCCGTGTAGAAGTAATGAGCTTCGGAAGAAGCAGCGCCAAAGAGATCAGAGAAGCAGCAGACAACTTCATCGACATGGACGAAAACTCCGACAAGTACCTTGTCAACCACTAAGGTGACAAACTAGCTATGAAAAATATACAAGAACTATCAGCAGAAGAGATCGCAAACAACGAACATGCAAAAGCCGATAAAACACAGTCAATCTCCCAGATCAAAAACAAAATGGAGGAAAACAACCTCCTAGCAATCCCAGTAACAGAAGAAGGAAAATTCAAGGGAGCAATAGGATACAGAGACCTTATCCGGCATATCCAGTTCAATCCTAACAAAACAAAACTGGAGAAAGTCATGCATCAACCACCGGAATACGAGAACGGAGACAACCTGGTCGAACTAGCAGACCTTCGAATCAACTCAGGCCGCAAAATGCTGGTCCGAACAGAAGGAAACAAACTCAAAGGAGTAATCGGAGAAAGCGAATTCCTGGAAGCACTTGACCAAGTGGATGAGGCACAGGACCTATCTACACGAGACCTTGCAACCTACGAAGTACTCACAGTATTTGAAGAGGACTCCGTGGAACAGGCACGGCACAAACTGCTGGACAACAACATCTCCCGTCTACCAGTACTTGACAACGACGGAAACCTGGTCGGAAAGATCAGCAGCATCGACATGCTGAAAACACTAGTACCAAGGGAAGGACAGGACGCAGGAGGAAACACACGGACAAAGCAGACAGAGAACCGTGGCGGAAACGAAAAAGACAAGCTCTCCAGCATTCCCGTCAAAGAAGTAATGGATCGCACACCGACGGTAATGGAAGGTCATGGAGAAGCAGGAGAAGCCATCGACAAGATGATCAAGAACAACTCGAAAGAAGTCATCATCACCGACAGAGAATACCCTGAAGCAATCATCACAGTCAAGGACTTCCTGAAACACTTCAACGACAAGTACAACTTCCAAGACACCGTACTGGTCAATCTGATCGGACTGGAAGTCGACGAAGAAAAAGCAGCTGTACACGACAAGATTGAGAACCAGCTAAGAGGCTCGCTCGGAAGGAAACTGGACCGACCTGAAGAACTAAGCCTACACATCAAGAAATCCGAGAAAGACGGAAAGAAACACCGACATGAAATTGTAGCCAAGCTCTACAGTGAATACGGCGTTACCACTTCAAATGTAGAAGATTGGGAACTTCTTGACGCAGTAGACACAGCGCTGGACGAACTGAACACGCAGATCAGAAAGAAGAAAGAGAAGCAGGAAGAGAGAAGATAGGTTCGTCTCTCTATTTTTTTCTTTTTTTATTGCTGTCCTAGTTCTTCATTCTCCATTTTCTCAAGTTTACTGTCTTGAGACATTCCGAACTTGTTGATAAGGTTCTCAAAGGACATCACTGTCCAAATCATGTATATGAACACGAAGATCAGTGCCAGGTACAGTGGTATCCGGGCGACTGTGCTGCTGGACCACATTATGTTGTACATACCCCAGTAAAGCACATAGATATCTAGTACAAGTATTACAAGCATCAGTCTGCGGGAGAACTCCTTTACGAGCTCCTCATCTGTCCGGCTGTAAGCACTGAAAACCAGTAAGAGACTGATTAGTCCGATAGTAAATGTTATAGAAGTACTGACAGCCAACATCAAAACATCCTGAGCCATATACTAGAACTTGATAGAATCCGCCTTAAATAGGTTCAACCTGCTTTAGCCACTTGTACCACTCTCAACTCCCGCTCACCGCTGTAACCGTCTCTGAAATCCTCCAGATCATGACTGCCAGCAACCACTATCAATATCTCGTCACGGGAAACATCGATCGAAATAAGATCTTCTCCAAAGAAATCCTCCGCAGACTGCCTTACATCATGTTCGGAACTGTATCCCTGGAAACCGTTCAAAGTAGCGTATCCTACCTGGAAAGCAAACAACATGATCAGTATAATCGACAATGGAACCACAAACTGGATCCTCTCGGCCTCCTTCTTCTTGTAATAAGTGGAAGGCTGGAAACCTAAAAGCTGGAAAGTAAAGTAACCGGAAATAATCAACGCAAGTATATTGATAACTGCTACCACCGCTGCATCGACTGCGAACGCCAGGTTCATCATCTTCAAACCGATACCAGCAGAGGCCAGTGGCGGAACAAGAGCGACAGCCACAGCAACACCAGCAACCTGATCACGGAGACCTGTAGTAAAGGTTAAGGCAGCTGCCGATCCAACAAGCAGTGAAAGAAGTATACTGACCATTCCTGGCGAAACGATAAGCTCCAGTGTGGAGTTGATCTGAACCGGTACCGGAAGAACAGCCAAGAAAGCGACGGCAACAGAAATAACCACGCTCTTGATACCGTAATGCAGTGAGTCCTTCATCAATGATCTATCGCCGATTACAAGCGAGAAAGCACCTGAGACAAACGGGCTGAGCATCGGAGCAAGCATCATCGCACCTACAACGACAATAACATTATTTAGGGCAAGCCCGTAAGCAGCTATCGCTGATGAAAGGGCTACTAATCCCCATTCAGATCTGCTGAACTCTGAAGACTCCTGCGCCTTGCTGTATATCTCTTCCTGTGAAAGAGACTGCGAGGAACCTTTTGTCTTCTGTCCTTTCTCTATCAGGCTTTCCTGTTCAATTACTCGTATCGAGAGATCTCCTGAGGGAATAGATTTGATGCTTTTCAGGTCTTCAGTTATTTGATCCAGGTCATCTGCTTCAGCTGTCAGGGAGAACTCGATAGATTTCTCATCATTCATCTCCGCTTTTTTAGAACTGATATCATTGCTGTAGTCATCGAGAACTTCCTTCACTTTCTTCTTCTGGTCCCAGGGTGCGGTTACCTGTAGATGACGCATCTATCTTTCAAGTCAATTTAATCAGAAGTTAGGATAAAAATAGAATGGTTTAAACCGTGACCTTCAGTAAACCGGACTCATACGATGATAGAATTTGACCGGCTAGCTCCGACTGCTTAGTGATGGATACCTCCCCTTTCTTTCCGACAGTCGCTGCGAACAGGAAGTCGTCACCACTGTAAACATCCAGTTCTTTTCCACTGAACTCGGTACCTACATCGATGACAACGCTGTTCCCTCTTTCCTCAACCTGGAAATTGATCTCATCCTTCAAAGTACTTCCACGAGGCTCAACAGTGATGCTAAGACCTAATTCATCTTCAAGCGCATCAATGTTCTCTCCACCGCTACCGATGATATGTGGGATATCTTCTTCATCAACCAGCAGCTTCACATGGTTGTCAGAGATAAATTCTATGTCAGGGTTGTCTACTCTTCCCTGGAGTTCATGTCTCAATTGTTTCCGTGCTAGTTCTTGGGCTTTGGATTCTTCCTGTGCTTCATCTACAGGTACTACTACGGTTTCCTCTCCGTAAGTGTAGATCTCGTACTCAGGCTTCTTGGAATCGAAGTCTCTTATCTCGATTACAGGTCTTGCTAGGTCTTCCTCTGTCATACCGGATGGAACCTTTACTCTTAGGCTTACATCGTAAACCTTCGCAATATCTGCGTTCTGGATATGGATGACGGTGTCTACTACCTGTGGAATCATTCCGAGTTCGACTCGTCCGATCAGTCTCTGTACTGCATCGACTGCCTGACTTGCGTGGACAATTCCGATCATTCCGACTCCAGCCATACGCATATCACTGTAAACCTCGAAGTCGCTTGTCTTCCTGACCTCGTCGAATACCGTGTAGTCAGGTCTTGCGAGAAGCAGGAAGTCTCCAGTGTTCTCCATGCTGTCCTCCAGATCCTTATACTGCGTGATGTTCGGTCCTACATCGAGGTCACGCGGTTTCTCCATGGTCTTGACTACTTCTCCTTGTTCTTCGTAGTATTCTGCCAGTGCCTGTGCGAATGTTGATTTTCCATGGCCTGGTGCTCCTGCTACAAGGATTCCTTCGGCTTCTGTCTTTAATCGGGTCATGAGTTCTTCACTCATGGTGTAGTCGTCTAGGCCGACTTTGGCTACAGGTCTTACTGCGGTTATCTCGGCTTTCTCGGAGAACGATGGTCTTGTGATGGCTATTCGGTATCTTCCGATCTGTACGACTGTTGCTCCGTCTTTCTCCATCTCGATAAGTCCTTCGTCGCTGATCTCTGCTTTCTCGATGGTCTCGGAGATTATTCTATCTATATCTTCCTTGCTGAGAGGCTTATCTCTTATATTCTGTAGTTCGAACTGTCCTGGTAGACCTCTCTTGGCCTTTGGTACTGCGTCCTGTTTCAGGTGGACGCTCATGGTTTCATCGTCGAAGTATTCTGTAAGTGAGAACTCTGTTACTCTTTCCTTTTCGAATAATCTGTGGTTGATTCCTTTGGCGTCCGCTACCCGTGCCTGTACTATATCCCCGGTGTAAAGTGTGGCTTCCTGTTCTTCAGCGATATCACGGATTAATGCGTCAATCCTTCCGTTGTTCGCTAGCCTGATCTCTTCTTCTGTCGGTTTGCGGCCTGTGAAGGATACTTCTAACCCTTTTTCTTCTGCAATTTTCCTTATCTTTTTGATCTCTTCGAGGCCTTTGTACCCGGTTTCCTGTCCTTTGTTCGCCTGGTTCTCAAGTTCATCTACAACGAACTCAGGTATCAGTATCTCTGCCTCTATCTCACCCTGTTCCATTAGGTCTGAAAGCTTTCCGTCGATAAGAATTGAGGTGTCGGGTACAATCTTGTCGGTCATAATTATTTTTTCCTTATGTACTGGTTTGGCTCAAAGTTTGAAAAAGATGTTATCCGATGTTTCAGGGACCGTCTCTGCTCATGTATCTGTCAACAAGTTCTCTGTCGGTGTACTGAGCTACCATATCTTGGTTCCCTGGGATGTACGG
>JBEQBC010000002.1:0-171837 GCA_041640035.1 Candidatus Nanohaloarchaea archaeon
GATACGAAACCGACAAAGAAATCGTTGAAGCAATCGGAGACGAATACGCATCCGATATCTACCTGAACCTGTACGAAACAGACGCAACAGATCAGGAAGAAGCATTTGAATACATCGCAAACCAGTCCGGAATCACAAACAATGTAGAAGACAGAGTAACCAACATTCTAGACGACTACCTTCTACCACACCTAGGACAGGAACCAGAACATAGAGAGGAGAAAGCAGAGTTCCTAGCCAACATGATCCGAAACACAATCGCACTAGGAAAAGGAGATATTCAGGAAGACGATATCGACCACTACGCAAACAAGCGACTGAACCTGGCAGGAGAACTACTTGAAATGCAGTTCAGATCAGTATTCCTCGGAAAATGGGGATTAGTCGCACGAATGAAATACAACTTCCAGAAATCCGCAAAACGTGGAAGACTTCCAAGCCTTCAGTCCACAGTAGTTTCCGACACCCTCACAAAACAGATCATGGGAGCAATGGCAACAGGAAACTGGGTTGGAGGAAGAACAGGAGTCTGCCAGACACTGGAAAGAAACAACCGTATCAAAACACTTTCACACCTGCGAAACATCGTTTCTCCACTAAGCAGCGACAGACAGCACTTCGAGGCACGAGACCTCCACCCAACACACTGGGGAAGAGTCTGTCCGATCAAGACACCGGAAGGAATGAACATCGGACTCAGAACACATCTCGCTATGAGCGCAGATGTATCAACAGGAATGGGAGAGATGGAGAAGAACGGTCTAAAAGCACAGCTCAACCAGGCAGGTATCAGCACAGAGTGATCCAAAAAATGAATACCAAAACCGATACTATGAAAATTGACACACTTGAAAACCTGGAAACCATCGTCGAGGAAGTGATTTAGAACTTATGACAGATGTATTTCTAGACGGACAGATTATCGACGATGTAGAAGATCCACAGGAAATCAGAGAAAACCTTATCGAAAAAAGAAGAACCGGAGATATCGAGAAAGAAGTCAGCGTCCACTACAGCGAGGACAAAGACGAGATCCGGATCAACACAGACTCCGGACGAGTAATGCGTCCAACCATCATCGTTGAAGACGGCGAACCTCAACTGAAAGATGAGGACCGAGAAAAGCTTGAAGACGGCGAACTGACTCTAGAAGAACTCGAGAACGAAGGAAAGATCGAGTACCTCGACGCAGAAGAGGAAGAAGACGCATATGTAGCGATGGACGAGGAAGAAGTCACAGAAGAACATACACACCTCGAAATCGATCCAGAGATCATCTACGGAATCTCAGCAAGCCTTGTAGTCTACCCAGAACACAATCGAGGAGACCGAGTGAACTTCGGAGCAAAAATGAGCGGCCAGGGACTAGGAATGCCGACAAGAGAATTCCACCAGAGATTCGACACACGAAGCAACATCCTGAGCTACGCACAGAACCCAATCGTAGAAACAAATACTTACGACGAACTTCTCGGACAGCATCCGATCGGACAGAACATGATAGTCGCGCTCGCATCCTTCGACGGATACAACATCGAGGACGCAGTAATCATGAACCAGGCCTCAATCGACAGAGGAATGGCCCGATCCACATACCTCCGAAAGTACCAGACAGAAGCACAGCGTTACTGGGGAGGACAGCAGGACGAGATCGGAATCCCGGACAAGGATGTACGAGGATACCGAAGAGAAGAAGTTTACAGCCATCTAGACGAAGATGGAATCGCAAACCCAGAGACAGATCTGGACAGCGACGATGTAATCGTCGGAAAAGTCTCACCACCTAAGTTCCTTGGAAGCAGCGGTGGAGAAGAGATCCAGATGGGACTGGCAGACAAGCGAGAAACCAGTCTATCCGTAAGACACGGAGAACAGGGTAAGGTCGACACAGTAATGGTTTCCGAGACAAGTGACGGAGACAAACTAATCAAGACCAAATTAAGAGAATACAGAATCCCGGAACTTGGAGACAAGTTCGCAACACGACACGGACAGAAAGGAACCGTCGGAATGATAGTACCGGAAGAGAACATGCCTTTCACAAAGCAAGGCGTCACACCGGACATCATCCTTTCCACACACGCCATCCCAAGCCGTATGACCGTGTCACAGCTGATCGAGATAATCGCAGGAAAAGCAGCAGCTATGCGTGGAGAACAGGTCGACGGAACCGCATACCACAACGAGGACAAGGACGAGATCCGAGAACAGCTTAAGGAACTTGGCTTCAAGAGATCCGGTAAAGAGACAATGTACAACGGAGTAACCGGAGAAGAAATGGAAGCAGACATCCTGGTCGGACCAGGTTACTACCTCAAGCTAAGCCACATGGTTGGAGACAAGGTCCACGCAAGAAGCAGAGGACCAGTCACACTGCTGACAAAGCAGCCAACCGAAGGAAGAAGCCAGGAAGGAGGACTCCGACTTGGAGAGATGGAAAAGGATGTCTTCGTAGGACACGGAGCATCCCTACTCCTCAAGGAACGGTTCGGAGCTGACAGCACAGAGATCAAAGTATGTGACGACTGTGGAGAAATCGCAGTTGAAGACCATGAAGAGAACGAGGTCTACTGTCCGAACTGTCACAGCGGAGACCATGATGAAACCGAAATCCCACATGCATTCCTGCTACTACTTAACGAGCTAAAATCCATGATGATAGACACAGAACTTCAGGTTGAAGATGAATAGGTGATCCAAAAATGAAACACTTACAAGAAATCGACTTTTCAATTCTCAGCTCCTCAAAAGTTGAGAACATGGCAGTCAAAGAGATAGACAAAGCAGAAGTATACGACGCAGACGGATTCCCTGTAGAAGACGGAGTCATGGATCCAGCGCTTGGAGTAATCGACCCAGGAATGACATGTCAGACATGCGGCGGAAGAATCAGAGAATGTAAAGGACACTTCGGAAAAATCACACTTTCCCGTCCTGTCGTCCATGTACTGTACGCAAAGAAAGTCAGAAACCTGCTAAGATTCACATGCCACGAATGCAACAGCCTAGTCATCAAGGACGAGGACAAGGCACTGCGTAAATCCAACATGCCTAACAACTGTCCTGAATGTGACGCAGAAGCACTAGACGCAGACCTGGACAAGCCATACACATATTACCAAGATGGCGAAAAGATGACACCGGAAGAAATCCAGGAAAGACTGGAAGAAATCGATCCAGAAGACGCAGAAGTACTCGGAGTAGAGAACAACGACCCAGCAGACCTGGTAATCGACACCCTGCCGGTACCGCCTGTAACGATGCGTCCTTCAATCACACTGGAGACAGGAGAAAGAAGTGAGGACGACATCACACATAAACTGGTCGATGTAATCCGGATTAACAAACGGCTTCAAAACAATATTGAAATCGAGGCACCGGACTTCATTATCGACGACCTGCATGAACTGCTTCAGTACCATGTATCAACACTATTCTACAACGATATGAGCAGCGTACCTCCAGCACGCCATAGATCAGGTAGAAGCCTGAAATCAATCGTCGAGCGTGTACAAGGTAAGCAAGGAAGATTCCGACAGAACCTTATCGGAAAGAGAGTCAACTTCTCAGCCCGAACAGTAATTACACCAGATCCTAACATAGGGATCAACGAAGTCGGAGTACCTTACATGGTAGCTAAGAAACTGACCATACCAGAGAAAGTGACAGAGAGAAACTACGATGAAATGGTTGAAGCAGTGAAGAGAGGTCCAGAAGAACATCCTGGCGCCAACTATGTATACCAGCCTGATGGCGGCCGAAGAAGACTTACAGATGAGAACTGTGAGGAAATGGCCGAGATGATCGAACCAGGTGAAGGATGGAAAGTCGAGAGACATATCCAAGACGACGACACAGTACTTTTCAACCGTCAGCCATCCCTGCACCGAATGTCCATCATGGCACACAAAGTCAGAGTCCTACCGTACCGAACCTTCCGTCTAAACCTGAATGTCTGTGCACCTTACAACGCAGACTTCGACGGAGACGAGATGAACCTGCATGTCCCACAGACAGAAGAAGCACGAGCAGAAGCAGAAGAACTGATGCTTGTACAGGAACACATCAAGTCACCGAAGATGGGCGGACCGATCGTAGGTATGCTTCAGGACTATGTATCAGGACTATACCTACTGACACAGGAAGACCGTACACTGAGCAGAGAGAAAGCACTCAACCTACTAGTAGAAGCAGGAGAGTACGAAGCAGAACTACCTGACAAGGAAGAAATCACAGGTAGAGAACTTGTCTCACTGTTCATCCCAGACGACATCTCCCTGACAATCAACGAAGGAGAAGACGACGAAGTAGTAATCGAAGAAGGAGAACTTGTCAAAGGAGTACTTGACGAGGACGCACTGGGAGACTACGGTGGAGAGATCATCCAGCAGCTAGATATTGAATACGGAAGCGACAAGGTTGCTGAGTTCCTCAACCGCGTATCACGGGTAGGAGCAATCTTCCTGACACAGAGAGGATTCTCCATCAGCCTAGAAGATCTCGAGATCAGCGACGAATCAACACAGGAAATCCACGACATCGTGGATGAGACCGTTGATGACACAGAAGAGCTGATCACAGAGTACGAACAGGGTAAGATGGAAGCGATCACCGGAAAGACAATCGATCAGACAAGAGAGATCAAGATCACCAAGAAGCTGAACGAAGCATTCACAGAGATCGGAGACCTTGTATCAGAACAGGTTGACGACGACTCATCAGCTTACATCATGGCAGACTCCGGTGCAAGAGGTTCACTTCAGAATGTTACAACCATGGCCGGACTTCTAGGACAGAACTCCGTCCGTGAACAGAGAATAGAGAGAGGATACAAGCAGAGAACTCTCAGCCACTTCAAGAAGAATGAGCTAACCGCAAGATCAAGAGGATTCGTGTCCTCAAGCATCCTTGAAGGACTGGATCCACAGGAGATATTCTTCCACCAGATGAGCCAGAGAAAGGCACTGATGGACAAGTCACTCCGTACCAAGACTTCAGGATATATGTATAGGCGTATCTCGAACTCCTTGCAGGACTTGAAGGTAGGATACGATCAAACTGTGCGTAATGCACAGGGCGATATCATCCAGTTCCGTGCCGGTGAGGACGGAATCGATCCTCAGAAGTCTGACAGAGGTAAAATCTCAACAAACATCTCAACAGATCAGAATTAGAGGTGAATCAAATTATGACAGAACAAGTTAAGTGGAAGGAACGAGCACAGGAACTCCCTGAGAAGTATCAGGGACTTGACCTGGACGAGGAAGCAGAGGAAAACCTGAAGGAACGGTATGAGCAGATGCAGTACGAACCTGGTGAAGCTATCGGGATCGTTGCTGCACAGTCACTTGCCGAACCTGCAACTCAGATGACAATGGAAACATACCACCAGGCAGGAGGCGCCCAGGTATCCCTTACCGCAGGTCTACCACGACTGGAAGAGATCGTGGATGCACGCCGGAACCCTAAGACACCGGCGATGGATGTTTACCTGAAAGAAGAGTTCAACAGCAAGGAAGATGCAAAGAGACTTGCAAGAAAGCTTCGAGAGGTAAAGTTCCAGGACCTTATCCGGAAGGACACCATCGATATCATGCAGCTGCATGTAGAGTACGAACTAAACCCTGACCTACTGGACGACTACGATATCACAACTGAAGAAGTCAAGGAGCAGGTCAAGGACTCAGTCAGAAAAGCCAAGGTAACAGTAGATGAAAACACAGTTACCCTAGAGAGCAGTGAAGAAGACTACGACCTCAGAGACCTCAAAGACTTGAAGAACAAGACCGAAGACGCCCGAATTAAAGGAATCAAAGGCATCGAACAGGTCGTCATCAACGAGGACGACGGTGAATGGCAGCTTCAGACAGCCGGAAGCTCACTGAGAAAAACCCTGAAGATCAAGGAAGTTGACGCAACCAGAACCATCAGCAACGACTTATTCGAGATCCACAGAGTTCTGGGAGTAGAAGCTCTCCGTAAACGAGTAATCGAGGAGATCAACGATACACTGGCGAAGCAGGGAATCGGAGTAGACAACCGTCACATCATGCTTCTTGCAGATATGATGACCAAGGAAGGAGAGCTCAACGGAACCACTCGTTACGGAATCGTTGGCAACAAGGAATCACTACTCGCAAGAGCAGTCTTCGAGGAGACTAAGAAGCATCTCCGTGAGGGATCACTGAAAGGAGAGACCGATCCAATTGAAGGAGTTGTCGAAAACATCGTAACGGGTCAGCCTGTGCCGGTTGGAACCGGAGAGGTAGACCTCAAACCAGGCTTCCAGGCCGACGAGTAAAACCATTTAAAAAAACTTCCTCTTCATTTACTTTATACAAACATACACATAGAAGGCATCAAATTATGGCTACAGCAACATACGACACAGAAATGATCCGGAACATCAACATGTTCGAGTCACTGACAGATGTAGAAGTTAGAGACTGCATCATCAAGGAAGAAGAAGCTTACTTCATCGTCCCAGAAGGAAAAGCAGGGATGGCAATCGGAAAAGGCGGAAAAGTAGTTCAGAAAGTACAGGACCGTCTTGGAAAAGAAGTAAAGATCTACGAGTACAGTGACAACCTAGGAAAGTTCATCTCAAATGTAATTCCAAGCAACCTGAGAGGAGTAGACATCACAGAAGAAGACGGAGAGAAAAAAGTAGAGATCAGCGTACCTCAGGACAGCAAGGGACGAGTAGTAGGTAAGAACGGAGACAGAATCGACACAATCAGAGAGATCCTCAAGCGAACTCACGGCGTAGACGAAGTAACAGTCCGATAAACCAACCCAATTTTTTGTCAACCTGAACTTTTTGGACTCGCTAAGTCGACAAACTTCAACACAGTGACTAGAACATGCAGTAGATGTTTCCCATGCGGATCATACATAACGAACTAGATGTACCCGGTTCTTTAACTAGAATCAACTAGAATTGTAATTCTATGAATCCGGTAAGAAGAGAGATCAGTGACATCAAGAGATTCAACGAAATAATCCGGACACTCGTATCAGAGGAAACAAGTTTTATTCTAGACAAACTTAACCTCGGCAACCATGTACCGTTCACCAAACGCGTTAAGATGGAGAAAGAGGTACCTCCACCGGAAAGACTCAGGCACACACTGGAAGAACTGGGAACCACATTCATCAAATTCGGCCAGATAATGGCCCAGAGACCAGACATCCTACCTCGAAGATACACGGAAGAACTTCAGAAACTGGAGGACTCAGTAAAACCTTTCTCAACGGAAAAAGCCCGTGAAATAGTAGACAAAGAAATCGGACTAGAAAAATTTCAAAACTTCAGCGAAGAACCTGTAGCAGCAGCATCCATAGCACAGGTACACGAAGCCACAACACAGGACGGAGACCGAGTCGCAGTAAAAATACGGAGACCAGGAATCAAAGAACAAGTGGAGAAAGACCTGGAGATATTGCATTACTTGGCGAGAAGAGCTGAGAAGCACAGCGAAAGACTTGAACACCTACAGGTATCCGATATAACAGATGAATTCGCGGAATGGACCAGAAACGAGCTGAACCTGGAGAAGGAGAGACGGAACGCTGAGAGACTGAAAGGAAATCTTGAGGAAGAGGAAATGATAAAAATCCCAGAAACATACCCGGAACTGACCTCACAGAAAGTAATGACCATGGAGTACATCGAAGGCGTCAAATGCACTAACAAGGAGGAACTGCAGAAACTTGATATCGATGCCGAGGAAATAGCAGAGACCGCTGTCCGCGCAGGGCTTAAACAAAGCATCCGAGACGGTTTCTTCCACGCAGATCCACACCCATCCAACTTCCTGATAATGGAGGACAGCAAACTGGCATACCTTGACTTCGGGATGATGGGACAGCTCAGCAAGGAGATGCGGACAAAGTTCGGACTGCTTTTCATACATACAGCGAATGAAGATATCGAAGGTGCAGTCAACACGATCAAAGACATGGCGCATCTGGAGCCTGATGCAGATATCGAAGCGTTGAGAGAGGAGCTGGACAAGAGGATAACCTTGGTGAAGAACTCAACTCTGGATGAGCACAGTATCAGTAAGGAGATGTTTGAGCTGGCGGTTCAGTCAGGAGAATACGGAGTACACATGCCGACAAGCTTTGCTTTGATCGGGAAAAGCCTGATGACCATGGAAGGCATAGGATTGACGATTTACCCGGAGTTCAGGATGGAAGATGAATACAGCAAGATGGCGCAGAAAATAGTCTTGAAGAACAACGCACCGGATCCGAAGTCCGCGGTTATCGACATGATACAGAACAAGGATTTGATAGAGAAACCTTTCACAAAGATGAGAGAGGATAACCAACAGCAGGACATCAATGTGACGGTTGAGCAAAAAGAGGACAGAGGAGATGAGATAATCACCGCCAGCCTGATGTTGGGAGGAGTATTCCTTATTACACAGCAGAATCCGAACCTGAATATTCTGGGTTCAGCTTCTCTGGCAGTAGCGGCTTACCAGATGCTGAAACAGCTCTAGCCACCACTGCCTAACAACCGGGTATAAAAAACTTAACTTCTAGATTTAGTTGTACAAATGGGTCTATACAACGCACGGAAAATGAAGAAAAAGCGACAGCAGTACCGCTGGAGCGACATTGACTATAAAAGAAGGATGAAGAACCTCAAGGAGAAATCAGACCCACTTGAGGGAAGCCCACAGGGGCGTGGAATCGTACTTGAAAAACGAGTAATCGAAGCAAAACAGCCAAACTCCGCGCTACGAAAATGTGTAAGAGTACAGCTGCTTAAAAACGGTAAACAGCTGACAGCATTTGTTCCAGGAGACGGAGCAATCGACCACATTGACGAGCACGACGAAGTTCTTATCGAAGGAATCGGAGGAGCCGACAACGGACCAAAAGGAGATATCCCGACAGTCCGATACCAGGTCGTCAAAGTTAACTCCGTATCACTTGAAGAACTAGTAGCCGGAAACCAGCAGAAGCCAACACGGTGATGACATAATGAGTAACGCAGCCAAGATACAGACGGAAGACGAACTACTGACCTTCGGCCGATGGGACGCCGAAGAAGCAGAAATCGAAGATGACGGACTTGTAAGATACCTTAACATGGAGAACATCATGGCTCCAAGAAGCAAGGGCCGTCACACAGAAAGACAGTTCTACAAGGCAGATGTACCTGTAATCGAAAGACTTCTCAACCACCTGTATGTAGCAGGACACAGAGGAAACAAGCACTACATCACATCCGGAAAGAACACCGGAAAGAGCCAGAAACTCTGGAACCTCCTAGAACAGACAATGGAAGAGATCGAAGAGGAAACAGGAGAGAACCCATTCCAGGTGCTTGTCCAGGCTATCGAGAACAGCGCACCAACAGAAGAAGTCGTCACATACCAGCGTGGAGGAGTCAGAGCACGAAAGGCAGTGCTTGTCGCTCCACAGAGACGAACCGACCTTGCTCTAAGACTGCTCGTTCAGGGAGCATACGAGAAGCGACTTGCAGATAAAGACAAGGCATACAAAGTTCTCGCTGACGAGATCATCGGCGCAGCCGACAACGACAACGACATCAGAGCAGTCAGAGAGAAGCAGCGTAAAGAAAAGGAAGCAGAAGGCGCACGATAAAAACCTCTGCCTTCCCTCAACACATATCTCTTTTTTCTACTTTCAGTTCAAAATACTTCTATGGAACAGCGTTTC
Organism: Candidatus Nanohaloarchaea archaeon; assembly: GCA_041640035.1. GTDB lineage: Archaea > Nanohalarchaeota > Nanosalinia > Nanosalinales > Nanosalinaceae > JBEQAZ01. The sequence goes on from JBEQBC010000002.1 coordinate 9,700, forward strand.
TGCCCCAACTGCGGCTCAACCAATGTAGAGCCAGACCAGCGTAAAACCAACATGCTGGGCGAGATAATAGCCAATCCCAATAAATGGTACTGCCGTGAATGCAATTACACCGGACTGATGCCAGAAGGCAGCCCAGAAGACTACGAGGAAGATATCAAGGACTTGGAGTTCGATGAAAACGAACAACCTGATATCGATACCGATCTAGGCAGAGGATACACCAAATATGTCCTCTATATACTACTTCCAATAACCATCATATACCTGATAGTACTTCTCCTGTAACAGGATAGCTTATTTTAATACAATCAAGAACTATTTGTCAATATATGGAATTTTCAAACCAGAAAGCAGAACGCTACAGCAGTCTAGCCATCAGATACTCCATAGCCATAATCTACTTCTGGTTCGGAATACTGAAACCCTTGGGACTAAGCCCCGCAGAAGACCTAGTGACCGCTACCTTGTTCTTTCTTCCACCACAGGCCGCACTGTACCTGATAGGTGTTTGGGAGATGATGATCGGAGTACTGATGCTGCACCGGAAAACAGTCAAATACAGTCTCGCACTACTATTCCTGCATCTACCAGGTATCCTCTCCCCGATAGTATTCATGCCGGAGCTGATATTCCAGAAGTTCCCACACTCTTTGACACTTGAAGGACAGTATGTATTCAAGAACCTGATAATAACAGGTGCAGCACTGAAATTAGCTTCAGAACAGTTCGATTTAAAGAAGATTGAGGAAAAATACCTATGAATCAAAACTATCTACTTATCGCGGCTTTCGCATTCGGCATCGTAGCCGGAGCTACAGGAACACAGCTAGCAAATCTTAACGCACAGTCGGAACAACCAGTAGCCGGAAGTCAAAGCAATCTCTGGCAGGAGGAAATCTGGAATATCTCGTATTTAGCTAATAACTCAGATCTCGTCGTCAGAGGAACTGTTAAAGAGGTTCATGACAGTCAGTGGAGTACCTCTGACGGAGAAAGACCTGAGGAAATAGGCCGGAACACCATCTACCACACAGCGGATATTGATGTGGAGAGAACCTTGATGGGTGAAGAAGTCGATAACCTGACTCTGCGTGTAAGTGGCGGTACCGTCGGCAACTTGACCATGGGCTCATCTGACTCCCCTAGCTTCGTGGAAGGTGATGAGGCAATCATGTTCGTAGAATACGAGAAAAACCATTACGAGCTATTTGGCAAGGCTCACGGCGTGTTCTACATCTCAGGCGATGAAGCAGTCAGGCGTAAAGCTCCTGCCAAATATCGGACAGTTGATTTGGATCAGCTTTCTGTAGATTCACTGAAATAATTACACGGAATTCTATTCTCTAATTTTCTTATTTTATACATGAAAAAGGGCTTCGTGCCTATTGGCTTTTAAATCTTGTAACTTGATTCCTAGTATATAAACGGTGAACTTTGAAATATGTCAGATGAACTAGAGGCAATTAAGGGCGTAATTAACGACCCAGAACACATTCGTAACATTGCTATTGCAGCACACATCGACCACGGAAAAACTACACTAACAGACAACCTTCTTGCACGAGCAGGTATGATCTCGGAGAAGCTAGCTGGAGATCAGCGTTTCATGGACTTCGACGACCAGGAAGCAGAGAGAGGAATCACAATCTACTCTGCAAATGTTTCAATGGTCCACGAGCACAGCGGAGACGACTACCTAATCAACCTTATCGACACACCAGGGCATGTCGACTTCGGAGGAGATGTAACCCGAGCTATGCGTGCAGTCGACGGAGTAATGGTTCTCGTCGACGCAGTTGACGGAGTTATGCCACAGACAGAAACCGTCATGAAACAGGCAATCCAGGAAGGAGTTAAACCAGTACTATTCATCAACAAGGTCGACCGACTGATCGAGGAGATGCAGCTCACCCCTGAAGAGATGCAAGAAAGATTCACCAAGATCATTCGAGAAGTCAACACAGCACTGCGAAAGTACGCAGATGAAGAAACAGCAGAAGAATGGAAGATGAAGGTAGACAACGGAACAGTAGCCTTCGGATCAGCACTCAAAAACTGGGCGATCTCCGCTCCTTACATGCAGGAGACCGGAATCACATTCCAGGATATCATCGACCGAGTAAACGAAGGAGACCACGAAGGTCTCGCAAACGACGCACCGATCGAAGAAGTAACACTGGACATGGTAGTCCAGCACCTAGTCAACCCACAGGAATCCGCAGAATGGAGAATTCCAAAGGTATGGCCAGGAGACCCTGAAAGCGAAACAGGACAAGAACTTCAGAAAGGAGACGAAGACGGACCACTAGTAGGAGTCGTAACAAATGTTGAAGACGACGAACACGCAGGAACAATCGTCACAGCACGACTCTTCAGTGGAACAGTAAGAGAAGGAGACGAACTATACGGACTGGGAAGCCAGAAGACCGAAAGAGCACAGCAGGTCGGAATTTACTCCGGACCAAGAAAGCTGATGGTCGACGAAGTACCAGCCGGAAACATCGTAGCAATCACAGGACCAGACTTCTCAACAGGAGAAACATTCATCCTTGACGGAGAAGACGAGATCGAGGCATTCGAACAGATCGAGCATGTCTTCGAACCAGTTGTTACGAAATCAATCGAGCCAGAGCGTACAAGCGATCTTCCAAAGCTCATCGAAACACTGCGTAAACGAGCAAAGGAAGACAACACCATCAAAGTCGATATCGACGAGGAAACAGGAGAAACACTTGTATCCGGACTCGGAGAACTACATATCGAGGCAAAGGTCGAAAGACACCTTGAAGAGAAAGGAATCGACATCAATGTCTCCGAACCAATCGTTGTATTCCGTGAAGGAATCAGCGAATCAAGCGAAGTACTCGAAGGAAAGTCCCCTAACCGGCACAACAAACTTGAGATCAGCGTAGAACCTCTAGATGAAGGAGTCAGAGAATTCCTCAAGGAAGAATACGAAGACATCAAGAAGCAGGCAGACGACGAAACAGAAGTCAGAGACGCACTAGTCGACGCAGGACTGGAACAGGACGAAGCCGACAACATCATGGACGCTTACGAAGAGAACCTGTTCATCAACGCATCAAGAGGAATCAAGAACCTGCGAGAAATCCAAGAGTACCTTGTAGACGCTTTCCATGAATTCTGCGACGAAGGACCTCTAGCCAACGAACCAGTAATCGGACTGAAGGTCAAGCTTCACGACGCAAAGCTGCACGAGGACGCAATCCACAGAGGACCAGCACAGATGATCCCAGCAACCAAGAACGCAATGAGAAACGGATTCCTCACATCCGGACCACGACTCATCGAGCCAAAACAGAAGATGAGAATCGACACACCAAGCGAGACCATGGGAGAAGCAATGACAGAAGTCTCCAACCGCCGTGGAGATGTAATCAACATGGAAGAAGAAGGAGGAAGCTCAGTCATCAAATGTAAGCTTCCAGTCGAAGAACTGTTCGGATTCGAAGCAGCACTCAAGTCCGCAACAAACGGAAAAGGATTCTTCAGCCTGATCGACATCCTATTCGAACCTCTTCCAAGAAACCTTCAGGAAGAGAAGATCATGGAGATCCGAGAGCGGAAAGGCATGAAACAGGAAATGCCATCAACAGAGGAATAAAACCCCTCTAACACATATCTTCTTTCCTTTAATTTTTGCTTCAGCTTTCAGGAAGTTTTTTCTACACCGAACATGCTCAACTAAACTGTGCGAGACTACCTGAACCTCGGTCTTGTAATAGTAGTAATAGGAACGATTGCCTACCTTAGCACAGGAGATATATCAGCGCCTTCAGGAGCTGCACCAGTCGGTCACTTCCTAATGTACTTCGGTCTGGCAGGAAGCTTCCTTCTTTACTTCCATGACAAAAAGCATACTCACATAGATGCAGTGATTCTAGCGGTTCTAACAGGTTTGTTCTTTGAACTGTTGCAGAGCAGGATTCCTTACAGGACTTTCTCACTGGTTGATGCAGCGGTTAATACTGCGGGCGCCAGTCTAGTACTATTCGAGAAACATTTGCCTATGGTGCATCGTGTCGTTGAGTTTGAGGACAGAATTATTGAATCGATACTCGAGGATTAGCCTTAACCGGGTTAAACAGGCTTCAGCAGATGTTGGTGTATACGCGTCGGTGTACTTACGAAACCCTTTTTAAAGTTTAACAGGCTAATCGGGTTATATACGCACTATAGGTGAAAATCAAAAATGGCAGACAAACCACACATTAACCTAGTATTTATAGGACATGTAGATCACGGTAAATCCACAACAATTGGAAGACTACTCTGGGACACAGAGAATCTTCCAGAAGAAGAAATGCGAAAGCTCGAAGAAGCTGCTGAAGAAGCAGGTAAGGAAACATTCAACTTCGCGTTCGCAATGGACTCTCTGGAGGAAGAAAGAGAAAGAGGAGTTACAATCGACCTCGCACACAAAGAGTTCGATTCAGATAACTACTTCTTCACAATCATCGACGCACCAGGGCACCGAGACTTCATTAAAAACATGATCACAGGAGCTTCCCAGGCAGACGCTGGAGTTCTAGTAGTCGCAGCAGACGACGGAATTCAGCCGCAGACCAAGGAACATGCATACCTTGCAAAGACACTGGGAATCGACCAGCTTGTTGTAGCAGTCAACAAGATGGATCTCAAGGATTACGAAGAAGATGGCTTCAACGAAATTAAGGACGAAGTTTCCGAGATGATCCAGGGAGTCGGTTACGACACATCTGAAATCGATTTCGTACCTATCTCCAGCTTCGAAGGCGACGGCGTTGTAGAAGAAGGAGAAGACCTAGGATGGTACGACGGTCCAACACTAATCGAAGCACTAGACGACCTAGAAGAACCTGAAAAGGCAATCGACCTACCAACACGCATCCCAGTACAGGATGTCTACAAGATCTCCGGAATCGGAGCAGTAGCAGTAGGACGAGTAGAAACAGGAGACATCAGCCAGGGAGACGATGTAGTCTTCGAACCAGCAAGCACACGACTCAACCAGAACATCGGTGGAGAAGTCAAGACCATCGAAATGCACCACGAAGAAGTCGAAAGCGCTGAACCTGGAGACAACATCGGATGGAACACCCGAGGCGTCGGACAGGACGATGTCAAGAAAGGAGATGTTGCAGGACACGCAGATAACCCGCCTACAGTTGTAGAAAGCTTTGAAGCTCAGGTTATCGTCCTCAACCACCCTAATGTCATCAGCGAAGGATACACACCTGTATTCCATGTCAACACAGCACAGGTCTCATGTACCTTCACAGACATCAAGTCCACAATGAATCCAAAGACAGGAGAGACACTTGAAGAAGACCCAGATTATGTAAAGCAGGGTCAGGCAGCAATCGTAGAGATCACACCGCAGCAGGACCTCGTTATTGAAGAGAACGACGAGATCCCACAGATGGCACGATTTGCTATCCGAGACATGGGACAGACAGTTGGAGCCGGTCAGGCTCTAGAAGTCAACGAGAAGGAATAAATTCTTCCTTCTTTCCCATTTATCTCACACTCTCTTCTTTTTCCATTTCTAATTACTCATTAGCTAGATTTTTGACAAAATACTGCTCAGTACTTGCTGGATTTGATATTCTACCGACGATGAATTGAACCATTTATAAGATTTAAGTTCCGATGTATCCGTATGCAGAAGGCACGCGTAAGATTAAGAAGCACTGACCAGAAGAAGGTTCAGGATCTGGCAGATGAAATACTAGATATCGGAGACGAATACGATGCTGAAGTATCAGGACCTGTACCACTTCCAACAGATAAACTAGAGATCCCAACTCGAAAAGCACCAGACGGAGAAGGGGCTTCAACCTTCGAAAGATACGAGATGCATGTCCACAAGCGACTCATCGATCTTACAGAGAGCGAGAGAGCTTTACGACAGGTAATGCGTGTGCATGTACCTGAAGGAGTAGACATCGAAATCGAACTTATCGAATAAACTTTCTAACCAGTCTACCCTTTCCTACTTAATTAATCCTCTTTCATTTCTACATCCAGCGGTTTTCCGCTTCTAATTTAAAGCTTCCATAAGACTTCAATTATACAGTTTTCAACCAGCCTAACTGCCGGAGTGACTGAGTGGCTAAAGGTGCCAGCCTGGAAAGCTGGTGACCCATCCCGGGTCTCCTGGGTTCAAATCCCAGCTCCGGCGTAAACTTTCTTGCCGAGATTAAAGAGTTGTTACTTCTTGAGAATAATTTAAAAGAAAGCAGAAATAATCTGTGCATAGAACCTACAATGAGCGTATCTAAAGCACTAAACAACTTGGCGGATGCACTAGGCACTATGAACTCTCTTCTTGAAGAAGTTCAAAAGGAGGAAAAGCAGGTTGAGAAAGATGAGAAAAAGGAGAAAAGGCTGATAGAAAAAGCCGAAGGCGGACAGCTAACTCAGAAGATAATTAACGGTCTTGAACAGGGAGAAGAGAAAATCGCCAAGGAAGATGACCAGCTAACACAGTCAATGGAAAAACTCGTGGGAGAAACAGGTCAAAGTGTGAAACTTGTATCAAATGCGGTAAATGAGATACATCAAGAAGAAGAACAGGAAGATCAAGAAATACAGCAAGTACAGTCCGAAATCCAACAGGTTCATCAGCAAGGACTCACTCAGGAATCCTTACAGGAAATAATGGGCCAACTGATGCAGATGGCAGATCAACTGATGCAAGAAGCCAATCAAGAAATGGAACTAGCGAAGGAAAGCGACCAGCTAGGCGCGGACATGGAGAAAGAAGCTCAAGAAACGATAGAGAAAGAAAAAATCGAGGACATGGCAGAAAAAGAAGAAAAAGAAGAGGAAAAAATCGCCAAATCCACTCACAACAAAGAACTAGCTGAGGAAACAAAACAGGCAGAGCAACATACTGCTCAAGACGAGAAAGAAGACAAGAAGATGGAGAAAAAAGAAGTCCAAGAGGACGAAGAATTCGAACAGGACATGGAGAACCTGATGAAAGAAGCAGAACACACCATTGAAGAAGCAGAAAAGATAGAGCAGGAGGCCCAAGAACTGGAACAGGAAGCTGAAGGCTCTCCATTGATGAATGAACAGGTCGGAAACGCATTCCAGCAAGTATTCGGAGAGGCAGAGAAAGCTGAAAAAGAAGCAAAGCAAGCTGAAAAAGGCGCACAGGAAGCAGAACAGGAAGCTGAAGAAGCAGAGCAGATGGAGAAAAAGGCAGCTCAGGACTAGATATTCAAAAACCAGATTTTCTACAATTTTTTCTCTCATCCTTTCTCAATAAAAAAATTGGCTTTCATTAAGGATTATACAAGCGCAGCCCCCTGGGGTAGAGGTCAATCCTTTCGCGTTCTGGGCGCGAAGACGCAGGTTCGAATCCTGTGGGGGCTATAGTTATCTTCTTTATCTTAATTGATAGCGAAATAATAAAATCTAAGACTCTTAGACAAGTTTTTTTATGACAGAATTCCCGTAATATGCACTATGGCATCAAGAAGCAATGATCTTGGCATAATGAAACACGGGTTCGATTTCTACAATTCTGTTAAGAATTACTCAGAACAGACAACCACAAAAAATAACCAGATGATAAAAGAAGCTAAAAAACAACACGAAGAGCTAAGGGAGCTTGAAAGGGAGAACGAAGAGTTCATGGAAGCTCTACAAGGCATCCTTAATGAACTACATGAGATAGACGAACTTTCCGAGGATATAAAAGAGACTGAAGAGAACCTAGCTGAGATTGATGAGAGAGTCGAAAATTTGACGGTTGAAGAACAGTCGGACAGACATATAGAAAAACAGAAAAAGAAGATGAAGGAACATCTTATCGAGGATTTAGAGCAGCTCAAGACAGATCTTAAGGATCTTGATCAGAAGATAGAGGATGCCGAAAGGTTGATGGATAAGATAGAGAATCAGTTAGAGGAGGAGGCCAAAAAAGAAAACAAGTGGTTGAAGATAGAGGATCATCTTGACGAAAAAACGAGAGAAATTGGAGAACAAATAGATCAAGTAGAGAACCTGATAGACGAACATAGTTAGAGAAAAAGCAAAACCGGCTTCTTATTTACCTCTCCAGTTTTTCCAACCATATTTCTACTCCTTTCTTAAGTCTTCATCTAAAAGCTGGAATTTAGAAGTACAGCCCCATAGCATAGTGGTCAAGTGCACCGGCCTTTGGAGCCGGCGACCCCGGTTCGAATCCGGGTGGGGCTACTCCACTTTCCTATACCAAAAGCTTACAAACAAGAGAAATACAGGTATAAACAGGTCTTAAATCTATGATCAACAGGCAGAAATCATTCCTCATACTTTCTCTGACAGTAGTTCTTGGAATCTGCCTTCTCATGGTCATGCCTTACCTCGGATACATCTTGACCGGTATAATCTTGGCATTCATGCTGAAACCAGTGAAAAACAGGCTGGACAGCTACATCAAACACAGCTCAACAGCCACCGTATTACTGACAGTACTTATGGCTTTACTACCAGTAATGATTCTTCTCGGCGTAGTAACCGATGACGCAGCACAGATAGTGAACTCTATCGATCAGCAAAACCTCAGCCTCGGATTTATAGAGGAAAGGATATCGGCTTTCACAGGACAGGAAATCAACATCGAGGAAAGAATCAAATCCTCGATTGAAACAATCGGAAGCACTATCCTCAGCAGCACATCACAGATAGTTGACCTTGCAAGCGGATTCAGCATCGGAATATCAATACTACTATTCACACAGTACTACGCACTGAAACAGGGAGAAGAAATCGTAGAATGGACCAAGAAGCTAGATGTGATACCTGACGACATCCAGGAAGCACTGTACAGTAAAACAGCTAACACCACACATACCGTGATAGAAGGACATGTGGTAACGGCCATGGCCTCCGGACTGGTCGCAGGAATCGGCTTCCTACTCACCGGTGTACCAAATGTCGCTTTCTGGACATTCATGATGATGATACTCGGCCTGATACCATTGATAGGAACAGCATTGATCTGGGCGCCAGCCGCATTATACCTGTTAATCAGCGGTCAGACAGTAGCCGGAGCAGTCCTGCTCATCTACGGAGTAGCGGTAGTAGGCTCAGTTGACAACTTCCTAAGACCTTTCCTCGTGGATGAGGACGCAGATCTACATCCGATCTTCATCATCCTAGGAGTGATCGGCGGTATAGGAGTATTCGGACCGATCGGAATCTTCGTAGGACCTGTAATGTTCGGTATAGCAAAGTCCCTGATCAAGGTCTACATGGATAACTACGACCAGCTCTGAGACAGTTGGAGACTTAACATTTTCCTTCTCTAATACTTGTTATGACACAAGTTAAGGCATCACACATCCTTGTCGACAACGAGGAACACGCCAAACAGATCAAACTAGACCTTGAAAGAACCGATAAAAGCTTCGCAGAACTGGCTGAAGAGAAAAGCACAGGACCTTCCGCGGATAACGGAGGAGACCTAGGATGGTTCGGAAGAGGAGACATGGTCAAACCTTTCGAGAAAGAGGTTTTCGATATGGATGAAGGGGAGATCAGCGACCCGGTTAAAACAGAGTTTGGATGGCATCTCATCAAGAAGACCGGAGAAAAGTAAAAACAGGAAACCAGGTTTTTCACCCTTCTATTACACCTTTATAAAATTTAAGAGAAGAAATCAGTTGTACGGGTTCAAAAACATGTCTGAAGAAACACAGGTAAAAGAAGTTGTAAGAATAGCAAGAACAGGAATCAACGGTACACAGCCGGTAGGAAAAGCACTTACTGCATTAAAAGGAGTAGGCGATATGTACGCCAACGCAGTTGCAACATCAATGGACTTAGAAGATGTAAAAATCGGAACACTTGATGATGAAGAAATAGATAATATAGAAGAAAAACTTCAGAACCCGGAAGAACTTGAACTCCCTGACTGGATCCGAAACAGAAGAAAAGACTTGGAAACAGGAGACGACATCCACCTGATCGAATCCGACCTTGAACTTAAGGAAGAGTTCGATATCAGAAGAATGAAGGAAATCGACAGCTACAAAGGCTGGAGACACGAACAGGGACTACCTGTACGCGGACAGAAAACACAATCCAGCTTCAGATCCGGAAGCAAGATCGGAGTATCCAGAGCACGGATTCAAGAAGAAGCTTCCGAAGGCGGAGGAGACGAAGAATAGAATAGGTGATTACAATGGTAAAGAAACTAAAGAAACAATACGAGACACCGAACGAAGGATGGGACGAGGAACGCATCCAGAACGAACACAACCTAATCGAAGAATACGGGCTTAAAAACAAGAAAGAAGTATACAAGGCACAGAGCCAGCTTCGAAGCATTCGAAGAGAAGCCCGAAAACTGAACGCATCCGACGACGAAGAACAGAGAGAGGACCTAATCAACAAGACACAGCGACTCGGACTGACAAAAAGCGATGCACAGCTAGAAGACATACTAACACTAAGAGTAGAGGACTTCCTTGACAGAAGACTGCAGACAGCAGTAAACCGTAGAGGATACAGCGACACAATCAAAGAAGCAAGACAGCTTGTAAGCCATGGACATGTCTATGTAGACGGACAGAAAGTCACGGTTCCAAGCTACCTACTCTCAACAACAGAAGAAAAGAACATCGAAGTGAATCTTCCTGAACCAAGTGAAGAAGAGGAAGCAGAGGACTCAGGAGAATCACAGGAAGAGACTGAAACCTCAGAAGAAAACGAAGAAGAGGAAGGTGAAGAACAATGACAAAGAAAGGACTAGTACACATTTACTCCAGCTTCAACAACACAATGGTACATATCACCGACGGCACAGGAGCAGAAACCCTTGCAAGAGTATCAGCAGGAATGGTAACAGACAAAGGCCGACTACAGGGCCAGCCATTCCCAGCAATGAAGGCAGCCAAACAGGCCGTCGAAGAAGCAATGGAGAAAGGAATCGAAAAAGTCGACATCCAGGTAAGAGCACCTGGAGGACAGAAAATGAAGATCCCCGGAAAGGGAGCACAGCCAGCAATCCGTGCAATCTCCCGATCAGATCTTGAGGTAGGTAACATCGAAGATGTAACACCTATCCCACACGACAGCTGCAGAGAAAAGGGCGGAAAGCGCGGAAGAAGAGTATAAACTAGAGGTATCCAAACTGTGAATCTTGAAACAATTGAAGAAGACGGAGAAGTTCTAAAACTCAAACTCGAGGACGCAAACGACGCAGTAGCAAACGCACTGCGAAGAGGAATAATGGTCAAAGTACCGACCCTCGCAGTACAGACACTCGAGATCACGAAGAACGGATCCGGCCAGTTCGACGAAATGATCGCCAACAGAGTCGGACAGGTACCATTCACAGTACCACAGAAATTCGACGAAGAAGACACCCTCCATGTAGCACTCAAACAGGAAGGACCAGGAAAAGTAACAGCCTCAGACCTTCAAACAGACAACGACGAGGCAGAACCTGTCAAAGACCCTCTTCTCGTAACCTTGAAGGAAGGACAGGAACTTGAGTTCGAAGCAGAAGCAGAACTAGGCTACGGAGACGAACACGCCAAGCACCAAGGCGGAACCGTAGGATACGAGAAGACCGGTGAAGGCGAATACGAGTTCAGAATCGAATCAAGCTCAGGATACAGCAACGAAGAACTTGTCGAGAAAGCACTTGAACAGGTTCAGACAGAGCTTGAAGAACTCGAAGAACAACTAGCATAAACTTCTCTCTTATTCTATATCTCTAAATTTTTTCTATTGAACCTTTGTTTTTGTTGTAACTCTGTGCCGGTATATACAAAACAGTGAAGTCCGTATAACCAGTTTAATCATGGCTGTAAGCAATATAGACGCTGATCTGAACGAGACAATCGACCGTGCGAGACAGCAGACAGATCAGCTGAACGAGTATAACCACAGTTTTGAGGTACTAGGATACGGTGTTCTAGACCGGGAACGGCTTGGAGATGAGTACCGTGCATTAGTGCCTCCAGAGGAAGCTGACGCAGTTGAGATGCTTGAGAAACAGAGCAGAGAGGTTGCGGAACAGTGGATAGAGACTCATGAAACAGTCGAAAGAGAGCTGCTTTACCTTTTCCCAGAATACGAGACCAGCGTACATGAGATGATAGTGGGAGAAACCGACCCGGAAAAGATACGGGAAAGCTTCGGTGTTGAACCTGACATGAATACTTACAGGGATAATGTCGAGCAGGTTCTTCAGATAAACAATGATTACAGGATTCTTGAGCACAGGATAGAGGACTTGAGCCGTTCACTGGAACGAGAGGATTATCCTTCACCAAGAGAAATCCGGATGGAGCAGGATCGATGGTACAGCAATCATAGAGAAAGACTTGAACAGCTGGAGTTCGTACAGGCATCCCAGTTAGAGGCCGATGAGCCCTGAAAATGTTAAAAAAGAGAAAACCATATTATAACTAGATAAAGATGCCAGAAGACATTCTTGATCGTGAAGCAGACCTCTTAACAGATGAAACATACACAAAAGCCAGACAGTTTATTGAAACAGTTCAAGGTCACGCAGAAGGAGAAGTATCCGACCAAGCCCTGTTGAACGAGTACAGTCAGACACTTTCACTGATGTACCAGATGGAGCAAGCCCGTGTATCCACAGGACCGGATGTAAGAAGCGAGTTCGACGAGGTACACACGGAAAGATATGATGACAGGATGGAGCAGACAGGAGACAAATACGAGGATATCAGAGAAGCACTAAGCCTAGGTACAGAGTACATTATGGATGAGTTCGACAGAGATCAGGTTCAGGAAGTGACTGATCAAGAGGCAGCATCACTTCTGGAACCATAAATAAAATGAGAGAAAAAATTTAGTGGTTAAGGAAACAAAAAAAAGTTTTTTATGCGACAGTGATGATCTGTTTCTCCTTTCTCTCCCCATTCACCTTTATCTCTACTCCGTAGGTACCTGGTTCAAGCTGATCTGTCTCGAAATGGTAGACACCTACTCCTTTACAGTCATCTACGAATGTTGGTGTAGGCGGGTTCTCCTTTGACTTTAGGTTAAGTACTATCTGATTACCTGACTTGTAATTGTATGTGAGATCGCTGTCAGGGCTTTCTACATTGAACATGCCCTCGAATACAAGTCTGTCGTCATCTGTCAAGGAGATATGTGTTTCCTCTGTTCTATCGTATTTACACTCTGTCTCTAGATCTTTCAGTTCTAGTCCCTGAGGCTGTCCTGAAACTCCTGCTACGAGCAGGACAAGAACCAGAATCAGAGCTGTTAGTCCTGTCCAGACATATTCCATATTTACTATCTAGAAGTAAAAACTTATTATAGTGTCGGATCGTAAAAACCGTGAAGTTATTAAGTTCTCAACGGGAAAAAATCATTATAGATGTCCAAAGGCAGAATAATCGGCCTCATATCAGGAAAAGGCGGAGTAGGTAAAACCAGCCTCACAGCCAACCTAGGAGTCTCACTCAGAGAACACGGAAAAGAAGTAACCATAGTAGACGCAGACTTCTCAGCATCCAACCTAGGCGTATTCCTCGGCCGATACGACCACCCAGTCAAAATACAGCAAGTTCTACACGGAAAAGCACAGCCAGAGGACGCAATCTTCCGACATCCAACCGGAGTCAAAGCCATCACATCCAGCAACGAAATAGACTATGTAGAACCGGATACAGAAAACCTGCAGGAGGTACTGGAAAAAGCAGCCGAACAGTCAGACTATGTACTCGTCGACTGCCCACCAGGACTCAACCAGACAGTAGAAAACATCATGATGGCCTGCGACGAACTCATGATAGTCACAATGCCAACACAGACATCAGGAGTCAACGCAGCACAGATAATAGAGAAAGCCAAAGAACTACGCGTACCGATACTCGGAACAGTAGTCAACAAAACATCAGGCGACCCAGAAATCGAACTGGTCGAACGGGAGATAGAGATGATGACAGAAAGCCACATACTCAAACAGATACCACACGACCAGACCATGCGAGAAAGCCTATTCGAATCAACACCGATCGTCAAACACGAACCACTCGCAGAAGCCTCACTCGAAATAAGAGAACTCGCAGCAGACCTAGAAGGCAAAGAATTCGAAAGACCAAAGTTCGCCAAGTTCAAGAGAAAACTAAACAACCTCAAAAAGAACCTAGGCAACTAAAACTCAGTATAAAAAGTACTCCGCTTCTTTAATGCATCGCCTGCTTGTGAATCTTCACACCAGTAGCATTCTCAAACTCCTCACCACACACATCACAAACATTATCCGGAACATCCTCAGAAATCTCTGAATCATCCTCACTTTCTTCCTCCTCGGAACTCTCAGAATCCTGTTCTTCTTCAGTTTCAGGTTCATCGACTTGCTCCGGTTCTTCTTTATCCGGGTTCACATCCGGTCTCTGAACTCTTGAACCCTGACTTGAAGCTCCTCCAGCGATGTTAGGTCGAGAACGATCGCTGCCGCCACCTCTTCTCCTTCTACCACTGTCTCCCTGATCCTTCTTTTTCTTCACTGCGGCAGCCAGGATCATCGTGAAAATCATGATCAATCCAAGAGCGATGTTCAGATCACTCTGGCTCTCCACGAAGTTTCCTGTCATTCTCTGAGCTTCACTAAACGCCCCGGTGATCGGATTATCTGTAGTATTATCAGAACTTGCTGGCTGTGTCTCGTTGAAATCGTTGTTTTGATCCTGAGTTCCATCTGTCTCTGAATCATCCTGTTGATCATCTGATTCGTTCTCTTGACTGCTGTTCTGCTGTTCTTCCTGTTCCGGTTCAAGTGTTGTCAGGATGAGTGCAGATGCTTCAACGGACTCATCTCCGGATTCAGCCTCTACATTAGCGGTAAGCTCAGGATAACACTGGCTGCTGCAGTAATCATCAGGAAGAGCAAGGTTAACCGTGACAGTTCTGGTATTTCCGCTTTCGATGCTTTCTGGTGCATCCACGCTTTCGACATACTGATCTTCGAAACCGGTTATTCCTACATCGATATTTTCTACCGAGGTCTGACCTGTGTTCGTCAGTTCGAACTCTACACTGGTTGTCTCTCCCTGGCTGATATCCTGGTCTGATGCTACATCAGTTTCAATGCCTTTCTCGTATTCCACAGTAACTGTTTCATCGCTTGAAACGCTGAGTGAGTTGTAAGGTGGTTTAACCGCGTTCATCTCCAGTACATAGTTGCCTGGTCCGGCCTTAACCGGTTCACTGATGCTGAAGGATCCTGTAGAATCGGTTGTAGTATTCCATGAATAATCGGTGTCCTTGAAGGAAAGTGTTACATCTGCGTCTTCAACACGGTTGCCGGATTCATCTACAAGTACGCCTGAAATATCTATCTCTTCGTTGTAAGTTAGTTCTGTGGATTCTACTGTTATGGATTCTTGTAGCTGTAGATCAGATTTCTTGCCAACGATGAATGCGTGCATAAGAATATCATTGGAACCATCTGAGCTTTCTGGAGTTGTATAAGGCTCTATTTCATAGATATTGACATTATTAGTACTGAAAACTACACCGGTGTTAGAATCTGATACTTTCTCCCAGTTCTCCATGCATTCTGTTCCGTCGAAGTTCCAGAAGCTGCATTTGTAGACCTGAACTTTCTCCAGATTCACTTCTCCTGAGTCAAACGCCATAGATAAGCTGTCGATACCGCCTTGAATCGGGTATGCGAATTTTGTTGCCATCATGTTCACCGATTCCAAACCTTCAACTCTGTTTGATGGACTGTTCCAGTACTGGTACCTTATTGCTGCGCTTCCAAGACCGAGGTCAGAGTCCTCGGATAGAACAGGATCATTCAGCACGACTGATGAGTCAGGTGCTTCCAGTCCTCTATCATAGAAGTCAAGTTTTATCGAGTCGAACTGGCTTTGAGCTATAGTAGTTGAAAACACGCCGTCTTCCCCAGTATTTACCCTGGTGTTCTTCCGGCCGTTTAGAAGCATCTCAGTTCTTACACCTGCTCCAGCTGAGTCTCTGATTGCTCCTGAGAACTCTGTACTTTTATCCACTCTAGTCTCGTCTACGGTGAATGAGACAGGGCTCTGGCTTTCATATTCTGCTTCATAGGCTACCTGAAGCGTAAACATGTATTTTCCTGCTGGAAGCTGGTCCAGGTAGTTCATGTTGTCGATTGAGACTTCGTAGTTGTAGTTTGAGTCGCTTGACGGTTGAACCTGTTCAAGCCATTTAGCGTCCTCGTATTCATTACTGGATGCATCGAAGTCATCAAGTTCATCTATATCTATCCTCTCGGAAAAACCGTCGTTATTTTCATCTCTTAAAGCGTGAACTGTTAGACGGAAGTTTTCATCATCTAATGGCGATTCAGGTAGTGAAGAATCTCCTTTATGATCCACATCAAGGTAGAACCTGTAATCTCCGTTCTCAACCTGTTCATAGGAAAGATCTCTTCCAGGATTAGTATCTCCTACCTTGTCCGCGCTCCATTCGTAGATCTTCGGATCGAATGTGCTGGTATTTGTTGCGTTGTCGAATTCAGATTTGTTGAATGTTACAGTTGTACCTTCGTCGAAGTAGGAATCTACTGAAGCAGTTAAAGTAAGATTAAGCCATTTTCCTTCTTGATCGCTGTCAACTATCTGTGGAGAACTGAGCCCGGTTCCGAAACTGAAGTCCGATGCCTGAACCTGAGAAAGATCATACATCGAAGTATTGTTTACTTTTATTCCAAGTTTGATTGGAGAAGTTGTGTCCAGTCCATCACTGTTACCTACTAGTTCGCCGCCTACAAAACTTGTTCCGTTCTGTGTAACCTCCATTTCTACATGTGTGGAAGCTGCTGTAAAACCGATAGAAAGTATGAGTGCCAGGAGAAGTGTCAGGTTTTTGTAGTGACTGGGCATCTAGTTAAGTATTTGGTGTCTGACTACTTTAAAGCTTTAATTCTGGTCTGTACGGGCTCTGAGATACTGAGCTAGATTAAGCGCTGCGAGCAGGATGATGAGAAGGAACAGCGGCAGTCTTCCGGTATTCATCAGGCTCTGTAACGCTGTAGGGTTTTCTCTCAAACCTACTTCTGTAGTAGCCTCAACCGTACCGTTCTGAACCACAGCGTATGTAATGTTCTCAGTGTCAGTAAATATAGGCGGATCGTAACTTATCTCAGCCTCCCCCTCAGTTAAACTTGTTGAAGAGGTCTTCCAGTGAGGAGGTGCCTCAACCGGCACAAGCATACCCTCATCATAACCTTCTACAGAGATGTCGGCACCATCAGAATCTGCTTTATAGGTTCTTGACTCAGTTGAATTACCTAATGTGATGTTTGAAGTAGTATAGTTGAATTCCTGTACTTCTTCGGTCTGTCCACAGTACTCAGCTGTAAGGTTTCCACTCACCGTTCCTGTATAATTCGATGTTATCAGATGGATTTTTGACCTGTGTGTGTCGCCCGGCCATAAAGGTACTCCGGTTGAATACCGGTCGAAGCTCTGGTTACCGTATTGGTACTCTGCTTTCAGTCTGTAAACGCAGCCTATCGAGCCAGAGTTTTCTACAGATGCGTTAAGGTTCTGTACTCCGGAAACATTTTCACTGTATTTTACATCAGTTACTCTGGTAGAAGTTACATCATCTATGGAGACATCGAAAGTGAATCCTGCTGCTGGAGCAGCGACGATAGAAAATACGGTTAGTAGAATGGCTGTTTTATATCGAGCCATATGCTTGATCCCTCCTTATCGGCTGCATGTACATTTATCGTTACTTTTCCTGTGTAGTTGCCTGGTTCACGGGCAACAAACTCGAAAGGAATCTTTTTGCTACCGTTGAACCTGTGAACTTCATCATAATTTAGATATTCCGTTATATTGCCTTCTGCATCCACTAGAACTATTGTATCTCTTTCAGTTTGAACATTGATAGTTCTTGTGAAGTTGACATTATCAGATATCATTCTACCAAACTCCAGGCTGCCATTATCGACTGAAGTTCCTATTTCGCTAGTATTGTTATCAGCGATTACTTCTGCAGTAGTATTGAAGGTTATTTCCTGCTTTTCCAGAAGTAGTGAATCCATAGCATAAGGTGTTACAAATATACCTACAGAAAGAACGGTTGCCAAAACCACGAGTACTACCTGTGGCTCTATTGGCAGTCTGTTTCCTAGTTCAGACATAATATATGATTATCACCGGAGTTGTTAAAAGTACTATTAGAAGCCAGTTTGAAGCTGGCGAAACCAGTATGAATAGTCCAATTCCTATGAAACCTGCTCCTACTATAATCCAGAACAGGTCGAAACCGAAAGAGTACATTATAGTCGCTAGAACCACTACGAACAGGCCTAGGAGCCATAGAGGAGTTGATGATTCTGATTGAGTGTTCGTATTATTGTTATTGTTGAAATCTTCTGGATCGGAAGGGTTTTCAGGAGCCTCAGAAGCTATAGAGATAGTTTGCTGTCCTATGAAGGTTTGAGATGAACTGTAATCTAGGGTGCCGTTTACCATGTAGCTTCCTTGAGTCACATTAGGAGAATCAAAGTCTAACGGGATGACATCACTCTGGCCAGGACTGAGAGAGTAATAGCCTACTGAGGCTGAATGAACCTTATTATTGGTTGCTCTATTGTAAATATCAATATTTCCTCCCTGTAGAGAAGTAGTAACCGAGCCTCTATTAGCAACCCTCAGATCGACCCTAGCTGAATTAGATCCTGTTCTTAATCCTCTGGCGTCAACTACTTCTAGTCTTCTCTCAGGACTTTCTCCAGTTTGAACATTGAAAACGAACATCGGTAGAGAAACTGTCTGAGTCAGAGCTCCGAACCCAGAACCTCCTCCTGTCTGTGGATTCAAGGATACAACTCCTGCATGCCAACCCGGTTCAGCGTCATTCGGCACCCTTACATTAAATGAAACCTGGCCATTCGCATTGATAGTGTCTCCATTAGATAGAACATACGGTGTGGAATTAGTCGGATCTATAGTAGAAGTTTCTTGATCAAAGCTTACCCAGTCAGTTATATCCTCCTCAGAATACTCTTGTACAGGAATGGGAGAATCCTCCGGATTCAATACTTTACTCGACACAGGCATCTCAGCTGATGGAGCTACAGGATATGGCTCTTCAAAACTTGTTCCAGAAACATAGATGGTTCCACGAAGAGTTTGGCCTGGCTGTACTTCTCCCAGGTTTTGGAAGCTTGGTGCTGCGCCGGTTGACTGGGCTGTTACCCCTGATATCATGGTTATCAGTAGGGTGGCAATCACTAGTTTCTTCATAACATTATTATTGGGGCGGACCTGTATTTAATAGGTTCTAACCGGTATAGAAGCGGTAGTGTTTCGGGTTTCTTAGGTTAAGCTTTTTATACAAGCTTCGGGAATTTCTTTTTCGAAGGGGGAGTTTAGGGTTGAAGAGCAAAAACATCAAGTGTAACAATCTATGAAAACAATTACACCGAAACTTGAATCCTTACGCTCCTCTGACAGCTCTATTTCTATTCTTCAACCAGCATTTCCCGGGATGACTGATCAGTCAAACTTTGAAACTGACAAATCCCAACCCTATAGGGCTGGTAACTCAAAATCCTTTATCAACGACACGGAGGTGACAATATGAAGAAAAAATTAGCAACAACAGCAGTACTGACAGCACTGGTACTCGGAATGACTTTCTCAGGCGCAGCACAAGGAACAGACCTAGAAGACACCAACACTCCTAATGAGAACGATACAAGTCTGAATGAAGGATCAAACATCAATGTAAATATCTCGAGTACCACCCAGATTGATGTGAAGCCTAACTCTCTTTCATTCGATAATCTAGATGTAGGAACTCAGACGACGACAGAGAACACAGGCGATAACCGGTTCGGATCATTCTCAATTGAGAATATCGGATCCGAATACATCGATCTTATCTGGGCACAGGCATCTAGACCTGCAAGCGATCCATTCGGAACAGGAGATCCTAATGCTTACAATGCAGGAAACTTCCTGCAGATCAGACCTGCCGACACAACAAGAGGAGGAGTCTCAGGTTCATCCAACTACCATTATGTGAACCGTTACGAGTACGCAAACTCATGGACTTCCTCACAAGGAGAGATTCCTTCCTACATTGAAGCCGTTCCAGGTGAAACAAGAAGCGGAGGAGATCCTTCCGACACATTTGTTGGAAGAATTCAGGCAGGTGACGAGTGGTACTTCTACACAGTAGTACCTGCTTCTGGAGAATCAACCTGTGACGATAGCGGTGCAGACCTGAGAATCGGTAACGAGCGACACAGCTCCAACCTATTCGGCACATCGAACTTCACAGCTGCCAATCAGAACGATGGTGGAGCCACTGGCTACACTCAGTACGATCTCGAATCCACGAACGGAGAGTACGGACTGACACAGAGTTCAGTATCACTAGACTTCGATATCGACGATGATGGAACTACGGACACGACAAGAAGTTACGACTTCCTAACAGTCTGTGATACTTCAGGAAATGTAGACGAGAGCGAACCACATGTGATTAGAACTCGTTACAACCCTCAGGCCGGAGACATCCCTGACCTAACACAGAACGCAACAGGAGATGCAGGAGACAATTCCGGTACACAGGTTCAGTTCCTACTTGACGCAGGAGACGCATCAGAAAACCTAGTTCCTGGAGAACACATCCAGGTAGATGCAGCGATTGAAGTTCCTCAGGGAGTCCCTGAAGGAGGCGTCTCAACAGGACAGCTGACATTCTATGTCACATCAGACGACGATGCACAGCAGTAAGTCTGAAAACCAAATTTTTCTCTTCTCTTTTTTCTTTATTTTCAATCTCTAACTGAAGTTCTTGACAGTCTTTTTATTCAGAGACGGACCACTATTTTTGTGTATGGTCAGTAAGTATGCGGATTTGTCTGAGGATGAGATGAGTGAGAAGGCTGATGAGTTCGGTGAGATGATCCGGACCATGGAGCAGGAGATACAGAAAGGGTACATCGGACAGGAAGATGTGATCAACAAAGTACTGCTGACCGTTGTAGCAGGAGGAAATGTACTTCTTGAAGGAGTTCCCGGACTAGGTAAATCATTACTTGTAGAACAACTTGGAAGAGTCGTAGAGGGAACAGAGTTCCACAGAATACAGTTCACACCAGACCTCCTACCTTCCGATATCGTCGGAGTCGAAGCATACAACGAAGACAAAGGTTTCTATGTAGAGAAAGGACCGATCTTCGCCAACTTCATCCTAGCAGACGAAATCAACCGTGCTCCACCAAAGGTTCAGAGTGCGATGCTTGAAGCGATGCAAGAGCACAAAGTCAGTATTGGTGATGAGACTTTCCACTTGCCTGAGCCGTTCTTTACTTTGGCTACGCAGAATCCTACGGAGCAGGGAGGAACTTATCCTTTGCCTGAGGCTCAGATCGATCGTTTCCTGTTCAAGATATACCTCGACTACCCGAAGAAGGTAAATGAGGCGAAGATCATTGATATGAACGCCAACATCATGGATGATGAGGACTTCGATGTACAGCCTGTGGTTTCCAAGCAGGATGTCTTGGATATTCAGGAGTTCTCTAAACAGGTCACGGTCAGTCAGGAGATCAAGGAGTACATTGTTGACTTAGTTGACTGCTCCAGGAATCCTGAGGATTATGGTCTTGAGTACGGTAAGTTTATTGAATGGGGATGTACACCGAGAGCATCTATCAACCTTGCTTTAGGTGCGAGAGCTCACGCATTATACAATAAACGACACTATGTAACCCCTGAGGATATAAGGGCCGTTATTGAACCTGTTTTCATCCACAGGATACTTCTTAACTATGAAGGGGAGGCTCAGGGTATCGAGGTTAAAGATATTATTGATGATATTGTCGGCACGGTGCCGGTGAGGTAGATGAGAGAGGAGGACTTTTACGGCAAGGATGACCTTACCTCGAAGGTGGACGCACAGGTAAAACGAGTTTCGGAGATGTTCAGGTTCGCCTTGAAGTACAAGGAACAGTTTCAGGCCTCCGGGATCGAGTTCTCAGACCTCCGGCAGTACATGGTGACGGACGATGCATCAAGGATTGACTGGAAGAACTCCGCATCAACCCAAGACCTCTATGTCAAAGAATACGAAGAAGAACACGACATGGATGTATTCATCATACTAGACGCATCCGACACCATGATGTTCGGAACATCAGAAAAACTAAAGTCAGAATACGCAGGAGTGGTCGCCGCCGCACTAGCATACGCATCCATCGACAACGGAATCAACGCAGGATTCGGAATGTTCGGAGAAGACCAGATCACCATGACACCTGAAGGCGGACAGGCACAGTACCAGAAAGTACTCAACGAAGTAACAAGGTTCGACAACTACGGCGGAACATTCAACCTGGAAGAAGCACTAACCACAACAGTCGGACAGATCAAGGAGAACACCGCATTATTCATAGTATCAGACTTCATCGATGTAGAAGGAGACTGGAAGGCAAAGATGCAGATCGCATCCGAAAAATTCCGGCATGTCATGTCAATCATGGTAAAAGACCTAAGGGACTACAAACTGCCGGAAAACGGCAACATGCGGTTCGAATCTCCCAGCGGAGAACAACAGATGGTAGTCAACACATCAAAAGCAAAGGAAGAATACGAAAAAGAAGCTCAGAAGCAGGAGAGAGAAGTCAAATCTCGTATCGAAGGAGGGGGCAGCAGCTTCGTCAAAGTAGATACAAGAGACGAATTCTCCGCAGCATTCGCCGAGTTCTTCGATCAAAGCGGAGGTGGCTGGTAAATGGAGATAGTTTTCGCCAACCAGTACGCAGGACTACTAGGACTCATACTCGGACTACTCATAGCAGTAACCATGTACTCCCGGCAGTCCAAAAGAGCCCGGGCAATGAAGTTCGGAAACTACGACACACTTCAAAAGGTGGCAGGCGGAAAATTCATCCGCTCAAGCAACATACTAACTATTCTTAAACTGGCAGCGGTAACACTTCTGATCGCCGGAGTTTCAACTCCTCAACTGGTAAATGAACAGAATGTAGCTGACGCGAACTATGTGATAGCTATAGACTCCTCTTCTTCCATGTTCACCACCGATATCGAGCCAACCCGTTTCGACGCCGCACAGCAGGTCTCACAGAACATCATCAACGACATGACCAACGAAACCTCACTCGGAATAATATCGTACTCTGGAAGTGTGCAGACAGAGTCAGAGGTCTCAGGTAACCTGGAAAGGGAAAGACAGGCTATCGAGAACATCAGTATAGGTGAAAGCGCCGGAACAGCGATCGGAAACGCGATAATAAGCTCCGGAAGCCTTCTCAGCGGACTGAAAGGAGAGAAAAGAGTTATTCTGATGACCGACGGAGAGAACAATGTCGGAAGCTCCATCAACGAATCCATCAACTACGCTCAAAGACAGAACATTTCAATCTATACTATCGGTTTCGGTACGACTGAAGATCAGGATGCTTACGGAATGGTTGAAGGTGTGAACGCGTCGAGAGCTGATTTCCCGAACCTGGATGTACTCGAACTGAACCGTTTGGCGAACGAGACAGGTGGAGAAAGCATCATACTAACGGATAGCCAGGATATCGATCCGGAGTTCGTGGGTATTGAACGGGAGGAGGTCCGAACGAATCTTTCCAATTTCTTCATCATAGCAGGGTGTTTGCTTCTCTTGATTGAGTGGATTTTGAAGGGTACAGGAGTAGAGGTAATACCTTAATACGGGAGGTGAGAAAATAATTAGATATGGCTGAGGAAAAACTAGGTATAGAGGACGCCGTAGCCGTACTAAGCAACGAGGCAGAGGGAGTAAAGAAGGAAATAGAAAACAGAGAGCTTTCTAAAGAACAACTGGAAGAACTTTACTCGGCCGAAAAATCCGTCCAGAACCGTGAAGATGTAAAGAAAACCATAGAATCAGAGATCAAACATATAGAAGTATCAAAAGTACTCAGCACGGCCAGCGAAGACATCGAAGTACTTGAATCCGCACTGAAAAAAGTCAAAGACCTAGAAGGAATTGAAGGCGAGGAAAGAGGATTCGAAAACCTTGAAACAGATGAAATAATCAACCTGATGGCCGGCGACATCTCCCACATGAACGAATTCCTCAGAGAACACCGTCCGGACGAAGAAAGCCTGGACAAACTTCTGGAAGCAGAGAAAAAAATCAATAATAGAGAAGAAGCAATCCAGCTCATACAGGAAACCAAGGAAAGAGAGAAACTCGAGAAAGAGATGGCCGACGCAGAACAGGACATCGAAAGCCTCGAAGAAAGCGTAGAAAGACTCAGAGAAACCAGCGACAATGTCAAACCAGAAAACGAAGAAAAAGAAGAAAATTCGGAAAATGAGGAACCTGAAGAAGCCGAAGAGGAACAGAAAAATGAAGGCGATAAGGAAACCAGGAAAGAGGAAAGTGAAGCGCAAGAACTGGAAGAAGATGAAGACAACGAGTCTGAGGAAGTAAGCCGGAAAGAAGAACTTATAGAAGAACTTGATCTGGAGCTCAGCGATGAGGAAAAAGAGGCTATAACTGTAGAACAATTAGAGAGTATCAAGGAAGAGAAGGAGCACCGTGAAGAAATGATTGAGGAGCTGGAAGAGAAAAAAGATATGAGCGAGGAAGAGCTGAGGAAAGCCAGCACCGACGATCTTGAAAGGATAGTCGAAGAGGTCGAGGAACAGGAAGAAGATCAAGAGGAAGAGGAAAGCTCTAAATCCAAAGACGAGATGAGAGAAGAAGCCGAAGAAGACCTCCAGATGCTGATGGGTGCAGGAAACAATAATGAAGAGGAGGAAGAAGACTCGGGTCCTAGCAGAATCGAGAAGATCTCCCAGAAACTGGGTTCAAGGATAAACACTGAGGAAGAACAGGATGAAGATGAGACAGCAAATCTGGACAGGAAAAAACTCGATGAGATCCTGAACAAGTACAGGGAACTACCACAGGACGAAGCCGTGGTAAAAACTGCTCATGTGATGAAGAGCTTCCTTGAAAGAACTCTAGAAATCGAAAGAGAGCTGACATACAAAGAATTATCGGAAGAAATACCCGAAGATACCGAGAACCTGCAAGACCTGTCAGACATGTTTGAAGAACTGAACAGAGAACAGTACACACAGAATATCAGTATTGATTCCTCGGAGTTTATCGAGACTTGCGAAGATTCTGTTGACGATTTAGAAAGGTAAGATTTCCGGCGGAATTATACTGTAGTACTCCGTCGCGATGTAAAGGAATATCACTGCTTCACCGATGATCAGAGCCAGGTAAGGAACTTTGAGTTGAAGCGAATCCAGTTCAAAACGAGTCATAGCCACCGAATAAAGGATTAAGAGAAGAGTCCATGCTGAAGCGAACACCGGGAAACGAAGCTCAGGAGGAACAACACCTTGATCAGGTACAATCTCAATTCTCATATCAGCGAACGAGTATGAACCCTGTTCCGTGGAAACAATCACGGTCGCATTACAGTCCCGAACCTCTGAAACCGCATCAATATTCAGGGAAAGAGACTGAGAAGCATTCGGCTCGATTGTAGCAGAGTAGTTTCCAAGAGTCTGCCCACATCCCTCCAGATTCTGCACCGATATCGTAGAGTTCTCAATCGTGTCCTCACCTAGATTTTCTATAAGGAAAGGTATTGTCTGTGATTCTCCGCTTTCGATACGAACTACATCAGGTGCCTCAGAGATCCTCACACCTGTCTCAGTAATATTCTCGAACACTTCAAAATCTACTCTCTCCACATCCAGAAGCCGTTCACTGTTATCACCGAAGATACTGACCCTGTAAGTACCTGGCTGCACATCCTCACCAGGGTTAAGATAGACAGACCGGTTCAGCGTTTCGTTCGGCTCTAATTCAGTTACTGACGCAGACTGGCTATCCCATGTTCCAGGAAGATTCTCTGTTTCCGGCTCAATCGTCAAGTTCCCTACAGTCTGATTAGCCAGGTTCTCAAGCCGGAGCCTGACCTCAGAGAAGCCTCCCCTAGGCGCTGAAACAGTTCCCTGATACGATTCAATATTCAGGCTCAACGCAGGCACAGGATCAGGTTCAGGCACCGGCTCCGGTTCAGGTTCAGGTACAGGAGTCTGCCCGGGATTATCATTATCCCCCTCTATAGTCTCATTAGACTCTTCACCCGTCTGATTTGCATCTCTAGGTCGTGGCTCTTCTACAGGATCTCCAGTACCTCCTGTCTCTCCTCCAGCAACAAGGACTCTGAAGTTCTTGAAAGCAGTCAAATCAAAAGTCTCTGTACCGTATATCTGAGGATCCTGAGCTGCTCCATCTGTTATCAGGCACTCCGCCGTGACATTAAGCCTTGCCAAGTAGTAACCCGTCCTGTTCGTACCTGGAAAAGTCTTCACACGGGAAAATGACTGAGAAGGCAGTACATCAGTCTCATTAATTGTAGAATAAGTCTTGTTGATGGAAGGTCCAATCTCCTCTCGCCCATCCTCAGGCTCCCATTCCGTCTCATTCTGGAATGTTACATTTAGGTCTGCCGTTACATTAGCCTGAGAGCTTGCGTTGTTCAGGAAACCGAATAGGAAAGATCCTTCTTTTTCAGTAGGGTGTATTCCTCCCCCAGGCGTCCTGAAACGGTTAACAGCTACCCCACATAGCGATGCTATACCCACATCGATCTCGGCTCTGTCAGCATCACGGTACTTGGGATAGACTTCGAAACTACCTGTCTCTGTATCAGTGGTTCCGTCTTCGCCCAGTAGATTGAACTCGTAACCGTACTCTCCTGCTGATAACCGGCCCAAGTTCAGTTCGTACTCTTTTATTGAAGTAGTTTGTTCAGCTATCTTCATAGGCAGATCTTCGCTAGTAGTATTGTTTGAAAGATCTTCTATTGTCAGATTAAACGCTTGAACGGATTCCTCAGGATTTGTTATCTCGGAAACAGCTTCTACATCGTCTTGAGTGTTTTTGAAGAAAGGTTGGAACTGAGAGTTCAGTATTCTTAATTCATCAGGTATTACCTGAAAAGAAGTGGTGTTTACCTGTGCTACATCGTTGAAGACTGTTGCCTGCCATTCTCCCACCCGGGCATCCTGACTTAAACTGTAATTGTTTCTGTAGAGATAGTAGGGATCTGTAGTATTGGTTTGATTCGCTGACTGGTTTACATTTGTCTCCACCATTTTCATCGGTTCATCCGACAGTATAAGATCATCCTGACTGTCAAGAAGTTCTAAAGTGTAATTATTGTCTTCAGAGACATTCAGTTCAAAGGTTACCTTATCGCCTGCAGCTATCTCTGCTCCTCCGCTGCTCTGGTACACCGAGAAATCTGCCAGGCCTAGAGGCAGAATTGTAACGGCTATGAGAAGCAGAAATGTCTTCTTCATGCAAACACCTCTTTCAGCAGCCATGCCATGGTAAGGATAACACCGAGTAAGAGTAAAATAGTAATGCCGGTTACACCACCAGAATCTTCATCTTCCTGCTGTGAGTCTTCATTAGTCCTGTTCGATGACTGTTGAGAAGTACTGTTTACCTCCTCAATATCGCTTTCTTCACTCGTATCAGTTGGTGCTTCGTCTTCATCTTCTTCCGGAGTAGTTTGATTTTTTTCATCGTTATTTCCGGAGCTGAAACCGGTCTGTATACGGTCAGAGGTTGAAAATATCTCAAAACTGAACTCCTGCACCGTCTCAACATTCGGCCGGTTCTCTTCCGTCTCGTAGACACGGCTGAAAAGCAGATCGAAGCTATGTGACCTTGTATCTGTATCCAGAGGTATCTCTGCCCGAACATCGATGTAGTGTATCTCTGCATACTGATCATCTCCCAGGTAATACCACTCACGGCCCTTTGACGGAGTTTCAGTTATCTCCGACGGCTCCAAAGTTATGCTTTCCGGATTCTCGACAATGAGATCCGTTGAAACCGATTTAGATACAGTCAAGTTTATTTCCTCGCTGCCTGTATTGATTAATCCTATTCTATACTGTTTGTCAAGGTCGGATATGTCGCTATCTGTTTCAGGTTGTTCGATTAGTATGTTACCTGATGCCGAGGCTGCTAGAAGGATTACTAGAGCTGTTAAGAGGGTTTTCTTTCTCATTTATTGGGCACCTAGGAAGTGGAGTTTGCTTTGAAGGTTATCGTACCGTTGTAGCCGCCTTCTGTCATCCCAAAGGGTACATCTATCCAGTAAAAAGTGGATATGATATCTCCAGGATCTATATTCGATTTTACATGCTGGTAACTGTTGCTCAGTCTATTCTCTGTACTGATATCGTTTTGAAGGCTGTAAGACATGTTTGAAGCTCCGATCACATAGCTTGGATCTACAGTAGAAACCAGGTCTGTCGCGTTCACCCAGAGATTGTCTATCGGAGCGCTGTCCTCACTTACCGTGATATTATACTCCAGATCGTTGTTTCCTTCCGCAGACTTGTTTTCTACTCCTGGATTAAGTGCTCCGAAGTCTATCGTAGTCCAGTTCAGACTGAAATCTATCGGCACAGAGATCTCGACCTGGAAATCACGGGAATCGTTCTCCGGTATACCCGGATAAGAGTTGCTGGAGGCGTTAACATCCAGATCATGATAGGAATCCTGAGGACCTGTCGCGTTTACATCCCAGTCAATCTGGCATTCCTCACCTGAAACCAGGTTACATGACTCCCCTGGACCTTCCTGTAGAGCGAAAGGCTTCTCTCCCTGTCCTGGCAGTATCTGCTGTCCTCCCGTGCTGTTGTATCTTGGATTAGCCTCCACAGTTCCGCATTCTCCATCAGAACAGGTCAGGTTTGCGGTGAGAGCGAAAGTCTTGTTCTGTGTAACGATAGTGTTATTTGGAGGAGATATGAAATCTACATCTATTCTGCCGTACTTTATTGCCTCTAAAATGTGTTCATCTTCATCTGAAGCTGCTGTTGATGAATCGGAGACCAGGAATCTTTGATCAAATGTTTCTGTATCGGTCAGCGAGGTTTGTGTTACATAGCTTGCGTTCATAGATGTACCGTTCTGAAGTACTGCATCATTTCCTGTATCCCATGTAACTCTGCCTGATGAGAAGGAGCCGCCTGTATACTCTGTATTGGCGTTGTAGAATATCTGATCTACCGTCCAGCCGGTGTCGATTCCGTCATGGTACAGTGTGTCGGCTGAGGCTAGATCCCAGTCCTCGCTTCCACTGTTTTTGACCTGGAAAGTGAACCTGAATGACGCTGCCTGATCCTTCTGCTCTGTCTGAAAGGTCTTGTTCAATCCCTGGTCGATAAGTTGGCCCTGGTACTTCTTCTCGGAGCTTGAGAGCCCTGTTACATTGTAGACTCTGATCTCCGTCACATTTAGTCTCGGAGCGGTATCCCCTGCGGTGTATGCTGAGAAACTTGATAGATTAAAGCTGAAGATACTAGTGTCCTGGGAGATACTGTAGTCGGTAGATGAATTGATATTCCAGTCCGGACAGTCTGTAGAGCTGAAATCATAGCTGTTACATTTGAGAATGTTATCCGGCGCATTGCTTCTACCATAGCTAATCTCACTTTGATCAAAATTGATACCTGTGTTTTTGAATCCGTAGATTTTCTCTCCGTTTTCAAGATAAGGTGTTGATTCTTTTCGGTCCGTCAACCGTATATCCGGGTTGAAACCCTCTGTCAGGTTCAGTTCGTAGATTGTAACATTGATATCACCGGTTCCAAAGTCCTGAATAACCGTGTAATTATGGTTTGTAGCCAGATCTGCGGTAAGGGTATCCTGTGACTGTGCTACGATACCTGAACTGTTTTTCACTGTGTATTCCGCCGGTACTGTTTGGCCATCTTTGTTCAGTGTTTCGAGCTGGAGCTGTGACTGTGCTGCTGCTCCCGACAAGGTTATTATTAGTAGAAGGGTTATGAGCAGTGTTTTTCTGCTATACATAGATTATTGAGACACCTGCTATGATGCCGAGTATGCCGACAAGTATCAGCCACTGGTACCGTGTGTTGGTTGCCTCAAGGTTCTGGTAGATCTCTTCCTGGCCCTGAACTGTTACCTGCATTCCTCGGAATGTCTGTAATGCGTAGTCTATATCGTCTCCTACCGCGGTGGTTTGAAGGTCTTGCATCGCGGTCAGGCTCTGGTTGAACTGCTGGCTGTTTACGACCTGGTCGAGCTGGTTCAGGTTCTCTTCTGTGGTTCTGGCTTCTTCTATGGCTGGCTGGATTACGAGTACGGTGTGAAGTGAGAACATTAGAAGTGTTGCTGAGGCTACTATCATTGTTTTGCCTAGCTCTGTTTCGTCCAAGGTGTAGTCGTACTCGATTTCTCTGATCGTTTCTTTGAGTCCCATATGGAATTTTTTACCTTCGGCTCTAAGTTAGTTTTAGCAGCTTCTGAGGTTTATAGATTCCGGATAGTTTTGCTCCCATTCTCCGCAGCTGAAGCCCTGTACAGGTGTTTCCTTCCATTCATCTCCGGAGTATCTGGTTGAGTTGCAGAGTGTCTGTCTTGCGTTGGTGCATCTCTGTTTTATGTTTTCGAGTTCGCTGCACTGGCTGCTTGGCTGGAAATCGGTGGTTGATGTTTTGACTCCAATACATTGGTTCTGTAAAGGTACTCCGTGGCAGGATATTTTCTGTGTGTGGCAGGTTCCTTGTGCTTCGATGAATGTGATGCCTGAAGCCATGTACAGTAGAATTACTAGTGCTGAAGCTCCCAGGGAGATCAGTGCTTCTTTTCTTCCTATGTCCGGTTTCCTCATGTTTATAACTGTTTCAGCTACAGCTTTAATTATAAGGTGTAACCGGTATGGGAATTGAACTTTGGATGGTTTTTGAAGCGATCTCGAACAAGGAAGAGGCCGTAGAGGAATCTATGGACGATCATGTTGAAAGCCTCAAGGACGAAGACAATCTTGAAGTTACCGAGGCTAACTTTGACGAGGTCTCGGAGATGGATCAGCCTCATCCGGATATAGATCACGGTTATTCCCATGTTGTAGAGGTCAGAGTAGAGTGCGAGACATTTGAACGAGCTGTAAGAACTGTAGTTAATTATGGACCGACTTATGTGCAGGTTGAGGGACCTGACAGCTTTGAACTAGGTCTTAAGGACTCTCAGGACAGTCTTCAGTTCATGGCAAGCACCATGCAGAAGTATGCGGAGATGGGTGCTGGCGGAGTACTGGTCTCAAGATCTCAAGACGAGGAGTAAATCGGAAAACATTATTTAACCATATAGAAGAAAATCTAAACTGTTATGCGTCTCAAAATCATAGCAGTTGCATTCCTTCTAGTATTTGTTTCATCAGCCGCAGCTACCGATATAACAAGCGAATCAGTCACTATCGACCTGGAAGATAACAGTGTAGTTCTTGAATCAGATATGCAGAGTATAAGCGGCTCCGAGTTCTCATATGTGACCAGCGTACCTGTAGAAAATGTCGAAGGAACACTGAACGGAGAACCTATCGAATGTAACGAGGAAGACTTCCAGATCGGATCCGAGATACAGTGTAACGCGCCTGTAAAAGAAGATATACTACTTAGACTTGAGTTCACCGCGTCAAACCTGGTGGAGGAGCGTAACGGCTTCAGACTTTTCGAATACACACACTCTGTCTACCGTCCAACAGAGACATACAACCTGACAGTTATACTCCCTGAAGATTCCGGAGTAGCTGAAAGCACAAACAGGTCTGAAGAAGCGGTTATTCCCGGCGCAGCATCTATAGAGGAGGTTGACGGCAGAACAGAGATTACGTGGAGTCAGAACCCGCGTGTAGGAGATGTGCTCTCATTCAGAGCAGTATACGAGACAGAAGAACAGGAGGAAAACACCGGACTGCCTCTATTACCAGTGGTTGCCGCAGTCTTGCTGGCACTAGTTATAGCTTATATCCTGACCCGTGGGGAACAGAAAGAAGTGATCGAGCTGGACGATGATGAACAGGAGGTTGTAGATATAATTGAGGAGAATGATGGTGAGATGCTTCAGAAAGATGTAGTATCCGAATCCGAGTACTCCAAGGCGAAGATATCAGGGGTTGTAAGCTCGCTCGTCGATAAAGATGTAGTTTCCAAGGAAAAGGAAGGTCGTAGTAACAAGCTTGTTCTCAAGGACCGTTAATTATCCTGTTGCAGCTCTTATTGGGAAGATAGTCAGTTCTCCGTCATTTATCCGTGTGCATGCGCACCTCAAATCGGTTTTGTTCTCCACTTCGTCACTCATGGAGGAGAGAGCCACCCATCCGGGTTCGTGGCACATCACGGAGCTTGTGTTGTACTGGTTGGCCAGTTCCTGTTCAAGATTCTGGCAGTAATTTTGTTGGTCGCCTTGGTCCTCTGAGATTACCACCGTTGAAACGGCGTAGCCTGCTGCCAGACCTATCATAGACGCTAGAATAGCTACCAGAACTTTAGCTGCTTGGTTCTGAAAGATTTCGGGTATCTCCATAATTCCTTTATCGTTGTGTAATGCTTATTATTTACTGGTTCCAGTTGTATCTGTTCTCGCCGATGAATGTGAGTATTGATGAAACGAAGATTGCTATGATGTTCGATAGCAGGTAGTACATGTCGAAGTAATCGGTCAATAGGTACAGGATGCCTAGCTGTGCTACAATACCTACAGATCTGACAAGGTTGGATACTATCAAACCATCTACTATCTGTCTTAGACCTTGCTTTACCGGTGAGAAAGTGAAATGGTTATTCAGGAAGAACATAGCTACGATTGCAGCCTCTATGGAAAGCGCGCCGCTCAGCATGTAATGTGTACCGGCTACATCGGTTAGAAGGTAGAGGAATACTGTGTTTATTATTGCTCCTGCTGCTCCTATGGTCGCGAACTTGCCGTACTTGTGTATCTGTTCGGCTCGGTCATCGAAGAATCTGTCCAGGCTCAGGAAGTAAATCTTGTTCATGAAGCTGAGGTATGTCCTGGCCGTTACTTCCGAGCCCTGTTTTGATCGCCATCTGACAGGTACTTCCTTGATCTTCATATCCTGTTTTCTGGCTTTGTAAAGAAGCTCTAAGTCCCATGGGAAGCCGCCGTCCTCCAGGGAAATCATCTCCTCTATTTTCTCTTTGTTGAATGCTTTGAAACCGCATTGATGGTCTCGGATTTCTGTTCCGAGTGCTTTGGATGTGAAAAGGTTGAAAGCCTTGCTTGGGATTTCTCTGTACTTCTTTCTTTTGGTATCGCTTTCTTCAAGATATCTTGAGCCTATTGCCAGGTCGAAGCCGTCTTCTACCGGTTCGATAATTTTCTGGAGTTGGTCAGGGGTAGTTGCGTTATCTGCGTCCATGAAGACGACTTTGGAATACTTTGATTCTCTGATTCCTTCTTCTATCGCTCTCCCTTTTCCGTGTCGTTCATTCTTCTTCAGATGAACTATCTTGGAGTACTTTTCGGCTAGTTCTTCGGCTATATCCTCTGTTCTATCGCTGGAGGGATCTGTTACAATTATTAGTTCTGAGTTCTCTCCGAGATACTCCAGTACCTCTTCCGCGGTATCCTGTAGAAATCTTTCCTCGTTCAGAGCCGGTATGATCACTGAGGTATCCGTTATCATTCTGTACTATTACCTGTATCTAGTTGGAGATACTCTGTGATATTACTTCTTGACTGAACTCCACGGACTGTTTCATTCTTGTTGATGACCAGCGCAGGTGCTTCCTGGATATCGTACTGTTCCTCAAGCAGGTTGATCATGCTGTCGTCTATCCCTCTGTAGACTGAGAAAATCAGTACGTGATCACCGTATATCCTCTTGATATCGGAAAGTGTCTGTCCTTGACGCTCACATGCATCACATTCCTCTTCCGTGAAGAACAGGATGGTGTTAGTATCATAGTTTTCACATCCCGCTTCTATCTGTTCCGCGAACATCCAGTACTCTATACCTGAAAGAACATAGCTTCTGCGGATGTTGCGGAACTCAGATTCTTGGAAGAAGCTTCTGTCCTCATAGGACTGCACTCTTTCCAGCCTGTTGTTGTAACCCTCGATTATTTCTGTCAATCCTTGTTGACGCAGTTCACATGAATCTTTATCTTCAAGATACCTTAGAAGCAACTGTTTGCTCTGAAGATCTGTTGTATCCTCCTGCAGACTGTTCTGTAGTTCTGCCTGGCGCTTGTCATCTACCAGGTTGCTTCCAAGCACTCCAAGCATGAAGATAAGTGCTGTGAGTATAACTGCGAATAGGTAACGGTATTTCTTTATCTCGCTCATCTCTGATCAACCCTGTATATCGTGTAATTACACATTGAGGTATTGTCTTTGTAAATAGTTTCGTAACTTGATATATTCTCATTAAATCTTTCGATCTCTTCACCTGCTTCACCGGTCGTATCATACCACGCGCAGCTGTTTACACCGTAGTAATCGATTCCTCCCTGATTGTAGATACCGGCTAAGTATCCTTGTGGAAGCGCCTGATAATCGAAGTCGCTGTACTGTATCGGACCAGGATTGTTTGTAGCAATTGTGCCGTTCAATCCCTCGAACGCCTGGTAGAACTCTTTCGCATCATCATTCTGGTAGGATGCAGCGGTGTAGATAGGTACCGCGGATACCAGCATTATCACAATTGCTGCAGCCACAAAAACCTCCTTCCTTAGTTCGAACCGCTCTTCTATCTCCTTCAATCCGTAACCAGCGGTTATAGCCAAGAAAGGCAGGAAAGCTAAGGCATATCTTACCTCTTTGTGATGGTAGGCCTCAAAGAAGATGAAGAATACTGCTAGAGCTGAAATATAAGGATAGAATTCCTCTTCCCGTCTCCTGATTATCCAGTAAACTCCTGGTAGAGCAAGTAGTACGAGCGGGTTAGTTGCAAGTCTTGTCAGGTAGTATGTACCAAATATAGATGTTGCGTCAGAGGGCGGGACCGAAAGCCCTGAGGTTATCGGTTCCAGAGGATTTCCAAGGTAGAGGTAGTTCATCCCGAAGTAAATTCCTAGTAAAGCAGCTACTGGTCCTGCGTAGATAGTCAGTTTCTTGATCATCAGTTTCCAGTTGTTTCTGCTGTTGTAGGCTTCATAAAATCCTATCGCAGGCGAAATCAGGATTGTTGGGAATCGGGTTAAGAATGCAAGGCCGGAAAGGGTTCCAGAAACCAGTTTCTGATCTTTTTTGTATTTGTTTAGAGATAGTGTGATTAGTAATGCGGATAGAATTCCTGTCAGTAGTTCTGTAGTATTTGATATGAATACTGGCGATGCTAGGAGAACTGATGAACTGTATAAGGCAGTTCTGTAGTCGAATATCTGTTTTATCTGCTGGTATATCAGTGCTGAACCTGCTACTGTGAGCAGCATGTGGAGCAGTCTTGAGAACGGTACTAGCGGCAGTCCTGATTTCCATATGAGACCTGTTATGATTGGTATAAGCGGTGGTCTGAATACTTCCCATAGGCCTACGGTTCCGAAGCTGAATAAATGTTTACCCATAGCAACATAGATGGCCGAGTCCCAGACCATCGGTTTATCCCAGACTGAGGAGTATATTGCGAGCTGGATCAGTGTAAAGACTGTGAAGAGTGCTACTGCTTCTCTCTGCTCATTTACTTTTTCTCTCAGCTGGTTTACCATTCCCATTCTACTTCACCTTTCGTCAAGTGATCTTTAATAGAGTCTGTATAGACTATCAGCCAGATAGCTCCGACAAACAGGAAGTACCAGAAGATGTAGATCACGATAGGCAATACTCCCTGCTCAAACATGTTCTCATCCGTATGCTGAACCGTCATGTAGTACAGTATCAAGGTAAGTGTCAGTAGTGAGAGAAGCAGGAAGACTGAAACCACATCTATACTGATTAAGGACCAGTAAACCGTCTCTATAATATCTGAGACCGTAAGCATTTCTATCGCACGGATGTAAGCCTCTACACCGATTCTTCTGACCTGGTTAAAGAGGTCAAATATCGGCTTGATCAGATAGTATGATAGTATGAATAGTGCTGTTACGGATAGTACGGACTGGGCTATCTTGGTTGGTATACTGAATGTTCCGAAGTCTCCATACTCCCTGTTCAGTATCATATGTTTGTACTTGACTATGTTCTGCAGAGAGCCTTTGTACCACCGGTATCGCTGGTTGTAGAACTCTTTCACGGTTGCCGGTGCTACAGTGAATACTTCTCCTCTACGGGAGTGCGATATATTCCAGTCAGCGTTCTGAAGCTTGAAACATATCTCCTGATCCTCTACAAGAGAATTAGGGTCGAACCCTCCTTCCTTCCTGACTGGTTGGGTTCTGTAGATGCTGAGCGGGCCTGGTGTAACATGTATGGAGTCGATGAAAGCCATGATGTTTCTGAGGAAAATTCCCATAAGGTACTCTGCCCACTGAAGCTTCTGCAGCAGGTTCTGCGGCTGGTATACTTTCATCGCGGATGCGATTCCGCCTGCGTCTTCTTCAAGTTCTGAAACTATGTATTTGAGAGAATCATCCTTCAAACGGGAGTCTGCGTCAACGCAACCGAATAGTTCGGTTTCGACCTGTTCAAGTCCGGTGTTGAGTGCTGCGCCTTTACCCTGGT
Organism: Candidatus Nanohaloarchaea archaeon; assembly: GCA_041640035.1. GTDB lineage: Archaea > Nanohalarchaeota > Nanosalinia > Nanosalinales > Nanosalinaceae > JBEQAZ01. Next base: position 46,189 of record JBEQBC010000002.1, read on the forward strand.
TTTCCTGGTTGATCAGTGTGAGTTGATCTGTGTAGGGTTCTACTTTTTCAGCTGTGTTGTCTTCGCTTCCGTCGTTGACTACTATGAGTTCTAGTTTGTCGTCTGGGTATTCGGCGTCCAGAATTGATTCTATGGTCATCTGGATTGTTTCTTCTTCGTTGTAGGCCGGTATTATCAGTGTGAGTCCTGGCCATTCGTCTCGGAACTCTACCTCTTTTTTGATGCCGCCGTGCTCTAAGAGTACTATCAGCAGGAAGAATGATATGAAGAGGACTGCTGCATATAGAGCCCAGACGATTAGGGTTAGCATAGAAAAAGTATTGGAAGGAACAGCCTTTTTTGTTTTTATCTATTCTTCATTATCTCATCGAGGAAGACTGTCGCATAACTTCCTTTAGGCAGGTCAAAACGGACAGTCATGGCGTTCTTCGTCATATTCAGATCGTCGTCACCTATATCCAGGATCTCGAAGTTCCTGAAATCAGCGAAGGCTCTCCTGTAGCTTCCCTCGCTCCGAAGCTCTGGGAAGTCTTGAAGCCTGAAATCTTCTTGTGAGATGCCTTCCTCCTCAATAATTTCTTGGATTATCTGTTCAGGCTTGTTGTCCTTCAGATCTGTCTTGTAACCTACCAGCGGGATTTCATATTCTTCTTCGTACCAGTCTTCTTCGATGAGTCGGGATAGTGTGCGGTTGAATACCCATGACTGGTATGCGTGGATGAATAGCATCTGTAGATCTTCCGGAAGTCTCTTGATAGCGCCTTTGTAGTCTTCCGGGTTCTTGTTCAGGTGGTAGAGAAGTGTTTTCTCGTATCTGTAGGTTTCAGGGAATTTTTCGGCTTTGTCTTCCGGGTCACGGGTTTCCCAGAGTTCTTCCCTGACTTTTCGTATGCTTTTGTACTCATCGTCGTATGGCTTTGCGATATAGGTCCATACTGCTTCCTCGAATTCTCCTCGTAGAATGTGGCGTCCAACTTGGTGTGTGATAGGTCGTGGGCTTCCGAATCTTTGTTCTCCGAAGTAGTTCGGGAACTTTGAGCCCAGTTGATCAACGGTTTTCAGGGTTCTATCCCTGATATCCTCGATCTGAAGGTTCAGATCCCTTAGCTTGATCTCGAACCGGTTGGCCATCAGGTTGCCGAGCCCGATATACCCGTTCTTTCCGATTACCTCTAGATCGAATTCGTCCGTAAATATCTGGTTGATGTCCTCGGAGTCAACGCCTTGGATAGAAATATACTGTTCGGTTACTGCGCGTTTGTCTTTGTTACCTGCGTATCCAATCCGGTCTTTGGATATGTGTAGCATGTTGGAGAGCTTGTTCACAGCCTCCATGGTCGTCATATTCTGTTTTCTGAGTTTTACTATGAGATGTTCTCCTTCTTCGCCTGTATCATGTTTGGCGAGTTCTCTTACTACGAAATCGTTTACCTGTTCTTTTATACTGCCTTTTATACCTATATTATCGGTATAGTAGGTCCAGTCCATGTTCTTCATTTCAATAGATTCCATTTCTTCCATTATTGATTATACACCTCGTTAAGTCGTTTATTTTAGCAACGGTAAGTCACTCGTGATTTTATCGAGTTTTTTCTCTTCTGCAGGTCCGATACCCAGTGCGGTTACTGTTCCAGGCTTTACTTCGGTATGTCCTGCGTCTTTCACCTTGAAATAGGTGATGTTCATTTCTTCGGCCTTCTGCATTTTATTTTTCAGTTCTTCTTCTGAGGCCTCCAGCACTATTTTCTTCTGTCCCTGATTCACCCATGAGTCTTGCTCATCAGAATCTGATTGCTGGTATGCTCCTAGTGAAGCGTGGCTTCCCTGTGCTACGAGTTTTCCTGTCGACATTTCTAGGTCCTTTCTCAGTAGGATTGCCTGTTTGAAACGCTTCATATATATCTTTGTGTCTCTACGGGTTTTAATCCCTTCCAACTATACAACCGGAAACCAATTTTAAGTACTTTTCGGTGACAACAGTATTGTCCTGAAATGAACTGGCGATAAAGTTCTCACCTGAGTCCAGTTACCGGTCGAATACCTTGCTGAAAGGGAGCTCAAATCTGATATTAAGTGGGTTCGCCCAGATTCGAACTGGGGATCTTCGCCTTGTAAGGGCGACGTCATAACCAACTAGACCACGAACCCCTCACTCGTCCGCCTGCGTAACAAATCTGTTGTATGTAAATTCTTAAAACAGGGACGGTACCCACTGCTCTAGAGATGCTTACCCAGTATAGGGTCGTACACCTCTTCACCCTTCGAAAAGTAAGGGTACCTCACAAGCTTCACATCCGCATTACCTGTTTCTTCCAGGTCTTCAGGGCTGATATCTTTATCTATCAAGGCTTCCTCATCAACCTTCTTTTCAACCATCTTGTGATCTATAATGCTTTCATCCGCTTCATTATTCTCATCAACGAAATCTCTCTCCTTAAGTTCATCTATAATCGAGGCGATACGGGAGACCCCGATATCCATCTCATCAACAATCTCCTGCTTGGCTCTTCCGTCCTTCAGATGGTTGAAGACCAGTTCTTCCTTGCCTGATAGCTTCTCTCTTTCTGCCTTGACTTTGCCATTTACTCCATCAACAAGCTTGATTTCCTTGTCGGTTTCGACCCAGTAAATAGGATAGTAAGCCTCCTCATATTTCTCTCCCGTCTTGTTTCTGACATCCTGTATGTTCTCCTCCGGTTCAAAGACTTCTATGTCTTCTTGAGGCGTGTATGTATCGTTTGTCTGTGTTTCTCCGCCGTGAAGTGATTTCCGGGTTCTTACATCTGTCATCACAGGATATTCATTTCCAAGCGTGAATGCGACGCCTGGCGGAAGCGAGGTTATCATGTCTTCGATCTCTGATGTGATGCCTTCGAAGCTTTTGGATATGGCTTTCAGGTCGTTGGGATTGGTCACTCTCAAGATGAACTGTGTATTGGCCTGACTGAGTACATTTTTGTCAATCCTTGCTGGTCTCTGACTTATTACTCCTATTCCTACACCGAATTTTCGTCCTTCGGATGCGATTTTCCGCATAATCGGGTTTGAAAGTGCCTGTCCGAATCCTTTCTCCGGCACATAGTTGTGTGCCTCTTCTAGTATCATTATGAACGGCGGGATCTTGTTCTCCTTTCTCATGTTAAACAGCTTCTGTGCCAGCATGTATACAGTCATTTCAGATGCGTCTGGCTCCACAGCTTTAAGGTTGATGACTGATGCCTCTCCAGGTTCAACTAAATCCTCTAGATCAATCGGATCCTGGCTGAAAAGGTTGGTTTCCTCCAGCTGTTCCAGATAATTAAGCAGGTTCCATTTTGCGGTTGAATCTTCCTGTGTTACCGCATCTTCGATGTCTATCAGGCTGTAGTCTCCGTCATCTTTCTCTTTCAGTCTTTTGAGCGCGTTGTAAAGTACCCCCATCTGTGAGTTGGTCAGAGAGTCCGGTATCAGTGTCTGAAGTTCTTTCTTATCCAGGTTAAGAGACGAGAACTTGAGAGGAATGGCTTCTGTGTTGATATCTGTGTTTGGAGAGTATTCGGTTACCGGGTAGCTTTCCGGATCGTCGCTGTCCGGGTTTTCCTTTCTGAGCGAGTGGTATTCCCCATGAGGGTCAACGATAAGTACGGGGAAGTCCTCTTCCAGTAGTTCCTCTATTATGACTCCGGTTAGGTAGCTTTTTCCGGCGCCTGTCTGCGCTAGGACTGCGAAGTGTTTGTAGAAGTCGTCTGCATTTACATGGATGTCGATCTCAGGATTGGTTTCCAGTGTCCCTATTCTTAGGCCGTCTTCATCCAGTCCAAGTGTGTCGGAGATGAGTTCTTGGTCTGCTTGGTAGACGATACTGTCGGGTTCAATTACCTGTCTTGGTGCTTTGGTTAGTCCTTTTTCTCTGTATCCGATGATGTTAGCTTTAGCTATGGTTTCTCCGTCCGGGTGTTTGGTTACTTCATCGACCTGGCACAGTATCCAGTTATCATTGCTTTTTATCGATACAAAGTCGAATTTCTTTACCTCCTCAACTGCTCTAAATTCGAAATTAGAGGTGTTCACCTTTCCTTCTACTGTTCCTAGCTGCATCTGTATACCTGTTTTGGAGAAGTGAGATTCATAAAATAACTGACCTTCTATGAATTGAGGGATGATAGTGGTGTTGGTTTTTTGAAGATTCGCCGTGTATCTTGTTACTATGATTGATCCTCGTGAACTTGAGGGATTCGAGAAAGATGTTTTCTTCCTTGGAGTTTCCCTGCTTCTAGCAGTTTCGTTTGTTGCAGCACATAATACTACTGTTTCCGAGGATCAGCCAGAAGTCGGTCCGATCGAACTTCACTCCGAGTGCATAGGTTTTGATGCAGGTGTCTGCCTGGGAATCGAACATGTAACACATACAGTCGATAATTACTTTGATGAAAACTATACTGATCCGGAGCCAGGTACAAGTGAATATTACCAGCGAGTTGAAGCGGAGTTGATGCTTCAGGGCTACGGTGTTTGTAGAGAGAATCAGGATATGACTGGTATGGACTGGGTTTCTGAGACCAGTTATGATAACAAGACCGGTGATGAGTGGCTTGAGAACGAGAATATCCAGCTTCTTCCGTGTGAGGATACTTTCCGTTACACTTTGGAAGATTAACTGACTGACCGGTTTTAAAAGTTTTCAGAGTCTTCTGGTTAGTTAAGAGGTGCTTAAATTACTATGAGTTATGTTGAAAGAACTTTTGTAGCTATCAAGCCTGACGCAGTTAAAAGAGGGCTTATCGGAAAAATTACAAGCCGGTTCGAGGAAGCCGGTTTCAAAATCATGGGTATGAAGATGGTTCAGGCGACCGATCAGCTGCTTGAACAGCATTACGAAGAGCATGTTGACAAGCCGTTCTACGATGACCTTGCAGATTACATGAAGCAGGGACCGGTAGTTGCCATGGTACTGGAAGGAGTACATGCAGCAGAAAACATCCGGAAGATCGTAGGAGATACAAGTGCTCGAGACGCACATCCATCAACAATCAGAGGTCAGTACGGACACATGTCGATGGATCACGCGGATGAAACAGACACCAAGTACAAGAACCTGGTTCACGCATCCGAACCTGGAGAAGCAGACAGAGAAATAGAGATCTGGTTTGAGGAAGACGAGCTTCACGACTACGAACACACAGACGAAGAACAGGTAAGATAACAACACTGTGACACGACTTTACCGTTCAGAATCCGACAGAATCCTTGGCGGAGTATGTGGAGGGATCGCAGAGATCTATGATTTGGATCCGTCCCTAGTCCGTCTTGTAGCGGCTTTACTTGTCCTTGGAGCCGGTTCAGGGCTATTGATCTATCTACTGGCCTGGCTGATCATCCCTACCAAAAGCGAAGTTAAGTAAAAAGAAGAAGTAGTAGTTTTCGGGAGGTTCAGCACTTAATAGGACAAGCAAAGAGTCTCTGCTTGCGTTCCCGCAGGGCTCATCATCACCCCCCTCTCTCAATTTTTCTATTATTCGTAAAGTTTCTCTACATCCAGTTCAAGTCCGACAGCTTTCTGTTCAAGCTCCCAGTTATCAAGGACATCTTCATTGATCTCTCCCAGGTGTCCGATGGTTTCTCCATCTTTGATTATTTCTGCTGCCCGGTCATGTGTGTAGTAAGGCATCTCGCTTTCATTTACTTTGAGATCGAATCCTGTGTCTCTTTCTATGACCTGTAGGACCTGTCGGATATCTGTGAAGTCGACATCGGTACCTGAGATTACATAGGACATTTTCCGTACATTTCTGGCGCCGTTCTGTTCCGGATAGGCGACATCTTCGGCCTCGTAGAATCTCTGAGGATAGCTGTGCTGCCTGTTGTTCTTCAGGACCTCCATCATGGATGGAAGCATCTGGTTCCTGACAACTGTGTAGTCTTCTGTTAAAGCGTTGCTCATCTCGACTACATTCTGCTCAGCCGCGTTCATGTTGTGGAATAGTTTTTCTTTGCTGGATAGTGTGAATGTGTGTGCTTCCAGTGCTCCGGTTCCCTGTAGGATATCTCTGAGTTCTTCTGTATGCTCTTCTATACTTTTTTCATCTGCAGCCGTATCCAGTTCCGGCAGTTCCGGTTCTATATTGTGGTACCTGTGTGCGATGACGATGTCTTCGATCAGATCGTACTGATGCATTACATCTGTCCGATATGAAGGTATGCCGACCTTGATGCTGTTTTTCTTTTTCTTGGCTCTGAAACGCATCTGTTCCAGTCTTTCAGCGATCTCATCTTTAGATAAGTCGAGACCTGAGACTTCTCGGAAGTAATCTAGCTCCAGCTTCATCTCTTCTGGTTCCAGTAGAGGCATGTGATTGTTCTCGATCTCTACCGTTTCGATTCCTGCTCCTCTTTCGGCTAAAGCCGTGGTCAGGATGTTTACGACCTTGAGAACTGTGTCTTTGTCCTTTCCTGTTACATCGATGAAGATATCTGTTGTTTCGGAGGTTACTTCTGTTAGCTGGTTGTTGATGATAGGTGGGAAGCTGAGGATCTGACCGTTGGAGTCCTCGATGATCGGGTACTGGTCTTCGTCTTCCAGTATCCAGGCGTATTCCTGTCCTTTGTCGTGTTCGTCTAGTATTTCCTCTAGATGTACCTCTTCGCCGTATTCAAGAGGCGTAAAGCTTACCTGTTCTGGTGCTACTGCTTTGTAGGTGAAAGGCGGTTCTACTGAGTCCAGGTCGTGGAGTCCGATGGCTATCTTGTCTCTTCTCCTTCCTACTGTCTGATGTAGCTTTTCCTGTAGCTGGATCAGGCCGTTGATTATTCTTGGTGTTAGTTCGACATCTCTGATTACTGCTCCGCCTATGTAAGGTCTTACAGTTTCTACTGATTCGTCTACATCCAGTCGGATGTTTCCTTTGGTGGTTTTGTAGTTTCTTACTCCTGTTTCAAGGTCGAAGAATCCTTTGTATGCTCTTGCCAATCCTTCAACACTTAGGAGGTCCGGGCGGTTGGGGTATGTTTCTACTTCCCATTTGTCGCCTTCTTCGTGGTTCCAGTGTGCTCCGAGGTATGATGCTTCTTCATGTAGTTTTTCTTCGCTGATTTCCTGTCCTAGTAGTTCTTCGAATTCTTTCTTGTTTATCTTTAGTGTCGGCATTATTCTGGCCTCCATTTTGGTGTTGTTTCAAGGAGTTCTATGTCGTTTCTGTACAGTTCGCGGATATCCTCGATTCCTGCTGCTTTGGCTGCTATTCTTCCGACTCCTAGGCCCCAGGCGAGTACTCTGGCTTCGAATCCTAGCAGTGGTTTGACTACTTCTGGTCGGAACATTCCTGCTCCTCCGAGTCCTAGCCATTCCTCTTCTTCCTCATCGTATACCTGTACTTCTACGCTCATCTCAGTGTATGGGTAGTATGATGGTATTAGCCGGAATTCTTCGTATCCCATTTTGTGGAAGAATTCGCTGATGTATCCTTTGAGGTTTGCGAAGCTGAGGTCTTTTCCTACTACGATTCCGTCGGTCTGGAAGAACTCTGGTAGGTGGAACCGGTCTATCGTTTCATTTCGGAAGTTTCTGGATACTGTGAAGTATTTCTTTGGAAGGTCTTCTTCGTTTATTTCGGATAGTTTTCTTGCTGATACTGCTGTGGTATGTGTTCTGAGTACATTCTTGGCTGCTTCTTCTTCGCTCCAGTCGTAGCCCCATCCTGTGCTTCCTGTGGTCCAGCCGTCTTCATGTGTCTCTTTGATTCTCTGAGCTATCTTTTCTAAGTCGTTTAGGTCGGCTGTTTCAGGGTTTGAGAGGAAGAAGGTGTCATGCATTTCCCGCGCTGGGTGGTCCTGTGGCGTATATAGTGCGTCGAAGTTAAGCAGGCTGGAGACTACATATTCTCCCTGCATTTCCCGGAAGCCCATTTCCATCCAGTTTTTCCGGGCTTCGGTGATAATTTCCTTGTAGAAGTGTTTTTTACCGGTTCTAGGTGTTTTGACTTCTGCTTCTACATTGAAGTCGACATCTACTTCTTCAGGATTTATTTCTTCTGTTTTTTCTGTCGGCTGTAGTGTTCTTATTATGTTTTCTACTGTCTCGATCAGGCCTCTTTCTTCGTGTTCTGAGGTGTAGTTTCCGTTTTCGAGTCTAAACTGTAGGTTGTCTTGGTCGGTGTTTTTGTGGCCTTCGTCGGTTATTGATACTTTTCCTGCACTTATTTCGATCCAGCCTTTTTCTCTGGCTTTTCCTAGTGCTACATCCATTTCGTCGATATCTAGTTCTGAGACTTCGCTTGGTCCTTGTTCGACTTCTTCCAGTAATTGGTATTCAGGTGATCCCTGTTCAAGTACTTTCTCTCCTTTTTCTGTGAGTTCTTTGTGTATCTCTGTTTCTTCCTCAGTTTCCACTAGGTCTTTTTCTTCCAGTTCTATTGCTGCACGGTTGACCATGGACTGGTCGAATCCTTCTTTTTCCAGTTCTCTTACTGTGAGGTCTCCGTGTTTTTTCAGTTCCTTGAAGATATCCAGTGCCTGAGAGGTGAGTTTCACAAGTCACTGTATGGGTCTAGAAATTTTTAAACATGAATAAGTCGGCTACGAAGGTTTACCGATTAAATTAACAGAAAGAGAAGGATATGTGCTTGATGAGAAATAATGGGGTTCTAAAGTACTCTTTTGATCTTGTCTGTTGCTTTCTCCATTTCTACTTTGACTAGTCCCATGTTGACATCGTCGTCTGTCAGGATTGCGAGAATTCCTTCGTCTCCGGCTCCTGTAGCGACCAATTTACCATTTTCTGCCTCAATAGTAACTGCCTCAACATTACCCATTTCAAGTGAGTCACTAGCCGTTTCTCCGGAACCTACTGTGGAAGCTGTCATAGCTCCGACCTGATCGTCGTTGATGTCTGAACTTAGATTTGATGCTATGAGGAGTCCGTCTCTTCGGACCACTGCTGCTCCTTTTACGCTTTGTACATCGTCCAGATCGTCGAGCGGTTCCTGGAGTTTTTCTTCTTTACTTGCCATCCTTATACACCATTATACCTCTTGAGTATTTTTAAATTGTTTTGATTTACTCCCGCTTACCTTAAGCATAGTACCAGGAGTGTTGATCCATGATTTTGTTCATAAGTCTTTCAAGCGACTCATCCAGATTATCACCGTTCTTGGCGTCGATTCCCATCGTCTCAATTCCTGTCTCCTCTTCAATTTCCTCAGGATCTAATGCCTCGTCCTTGTTCTGGAAGTTCGCAAGTATGATAAACGGAAGTTCCTCAGCAGTCAAGTCCTGCTTAAGTTCTTCGACTCTTTCGTAGTTAGGATCTCTTGAGTCGACTACTATGAAGCATCCGAACATTGACTGTCCTAGGAAGTCCAGAGCCCAGTCAAACCGTTTCTGACCTGGTGTTCCAAACAGTTCAGCCTTCAATCCTTTCTTCTCTACCTGTCCATGGTCCAAGGCAACTGTTGTACCAAGCCTGTCGACCGAAACTGATTCCGCGGACATATTCTGTACGGTTGTTGACTTTCCTGCGTCGTAAGGTCCGGTTACCAGTAGTTTTGGTACATACATGACCAGTCCTCTCGGTGTGATGTCGAAAGGTACTCTGGTTTCCACATCCGGTTTCCTGATTTCGATGAATTTCAGGATGATTCCGGATCTTTCTAGACCTTTTAGATGTATTACATAGTCAAATATTTCTTCAAGTTCTTCTAGTTCTTCCCCCTCATCTTCAAATCCGAGGTTTGGCAGTAGGAAGTAGTTTACTGTGCTGGTTCGTCCTGCTACAGGCCGCAGTGATTCTGCAAAGTCCTGCATCTCGCCCCACTGTCCTACGAATGCGTCCAGTGAGTCTAATACAAATGTTGATCCCCAGCTTTCCATTTCCTCCATTGCATCGATTGATACTTCCTTGGATTCTTCAATATAGTCTTTTCTATCTGCCTTGAGATTGGTATCGATATTAAACTTCTCGTTGGACTCCTTTCCTAGAGTGGATGAGAAGCCATCGATGATAGCAAAGTTATCGCTTTCTGGGTTGTCTACTCTTTCCTTAACATATTGAGGCATCTTGTTGTTGATGAAGTAGATTACATTATCTTCCTGCTCCATCCTGTAATTTACTAGCGCTGAAGCAAATTTTGACTTGTCTACTGCTAGATCAGCGAGGAAAAGAACATTTGATCCGTCTTCTACTCCTCCATCTAATGCCTCATTCAATCGATCCAGAGGAAGTTCAATCTTGGACATATGAATGCTTATGTTTTACTTGTTTATAAAACTAGTTTGAGATGTTAAGGACCGGTAAATCTGGTTTTAGAGCTACTGCTAACCGATACAGATAAGAGAAAAATATGCTGTTTGATCTAGTCCTCTACTGATATCTTGCCTTCATCCTGGTCAACCTTCATTGTCTTCCAGTCCCTGGTGTGATCAGTCTTATCCATCCTTGAAACAGATAGCTTCTTGTCATCCCCATCAAGTTTCAGTTTGATAACTCCATCCGCTACATGGTTAATGGTTGAAAGTGTCTGTTCATCATGCGTACTTTGCTCGATAGTGATGAAGAGTGCTCCACCGGAAGATGAGCTCTTTGCTCCGATAACCTGGAGAAGCTTAACCGTTGATTGGGAATCTGTATACAGTAGAAGTGTTGAAGCAGAGTTAACAACCACTCTCTTCTTTTCATCACCTAAAGCATTCATAGCGTCAGTAAAGGTCATGTTCATCTGGTTCATATCGGATAGACCGTCAAGTGCGTACATTGAGTCCGATCCTCCTGCCTGCCAGGAATAGCCATCGATGAACACCAGTTGATCGTCCTTGTAGCCTTCGAAATCCCAGCCGTAGTAGTCAGCGTCATCTATGACTTCGTCTGGAGATCCGTCAAGTGTGAGGTATAATCCTTCTTCACCGTCGTCTAATCCCTGCTGCATTATTTTGTTTACGAGAGGGTCTTTACCTGTTCCTTTGTCCCCCATTATGATTACTGTGGAGTTTGCAGGTACTCCTCCTTCAAGCATATCGTCTAATTTGTCTATTCCGGTGCTTAATCTATCTGGCATTAATCAATTAACCTCCTGTAAAGATTGGTACTGACCTGTATAATTATTGTTGAAGACATCTGTTTATAATATTCTCTCCAACCCCCCCCCAGTCCCGGCCTACTCAAAGGTACGGATTCTGATCCGGCTAACTTTAATAGTAGAAGTACCCTAATGATTAACTATGCCAGAGGTTGAAAGAGCCAAGACAGGAGTGAACGGACTGGACCAGCTTCTAAACGGCGGTATCCCAAGAGGACATATCGTACTTGTCAGCGGGACCTCTGGAAGCGGTAAAACAACTCTAACAACAGAGTACCTTTACAACGGCGCCAAAGATAACGACGAAACCGGTGTCTACTTCTCTATATCAGAGCCTATCGAAGAGATTAAGGAGACAAGCAAGGTCTTCGGAATGGATTTCGATGACGACGAAATAAAGGACAATGTTCACTTCGAGGAGGTAAGCAACCTTATGAAATCAGGTTCAGGAGGAGAGGTATTCGAACCAGAAAGATTCATGGAGAAACTGAAGAGAAAGGTAGAGGAAGTCGACGCCGACAGGCTTGTACTGGACTCTATCACAAAGTTTGCGATGGTGTTCGACAACTCGCCGGTAAGAAGAGAATATGTTAACGAATTAGCGGATTTCCTCCGTGACCATGATGTCACCGCGTGCCTTCTCTCAGAAGTTCCATACAGTCAGCAAAGCCAGCAGGTCAGCCGTTATCAGATTATTGAGTTCGTGGTTGACGGAGTGATAATGCTGGGATATGAAAGAGTAGAGTCTTCAAGAACCCGTACTATCGAAGTTTTCAAGATGCGTAGAACAGACCACTCATCGGATATTCACCCGTTGCGTATCACGGATAACGGTATGATGACCTATCCGAACCAGACAGCTTTCTAGAGATCTCCAAGAGTGTAGAGCTTGTAGCCTATTACCCCGGTTACGAACAGACTTGCCAGAAACGCAAGCAGGTAACCTGTTTCGAGGAAAGCTCCGTTTATCACCAGAGAAACTCCAAGTAACAGTAGAAGACCGTAGTCCTGCCATGTATCAAAGTCAAAATGTTCTCTATAAACTGCCGCGGAGACAAGTGAACCGGTTATACCAGCTAGGATAAACCCGGACATCTCCAGAGTCGCGTGAGGTATGTATAGAACTGGACTGACATACTCTTCTGTACCTTTCAGCGATATCAAGTGGGAGAAAAAGGCTCCAAGAACTGAAGCGTTCCATGTAAGTATGAAAGCACCTGCTGAACCAATCACAGCAGAAGCAATGAAGATTACAGCATATACACTCAGGTTATTGACCAATATCTCCGCGAAAAGGGAGTTCAGACTGATGAAGTTGCCTGTCACACCTATAATATTCATCTGTGCTGCAAAGCTTCCTTCAGTGGCCAAAGCCATTATTAGGAACGCTGAGGCCTGACCAGCGAAAAGAGAGAAATAGCTGAGTATCTCAGACCGATGTGGTCTGCTCTGATTTTCATCCTCCAGAAACTTCTGGGTCAAGGGATATACTAGAGGTATCGCAGCGAATACAACTGTCAAAACAGATATCCTTGATGGAAAAGCATAGCTTGCGACGATAAAGCCGGCGAACGCTGTTATTAAACCGGTTAGGTAGAGGAGATCGTATCTTCTGAGATTCTCCTCCTTGAGTATGAACTCCGGTAACATTACAGGAATTAAATGAAGAAAGATTGTTTAAACCGGTTTTCCACAGATCCTACCGCTTCAGATCCAGATCAATATTTCTCTCCCACATCTCCTCGGCGAGATCTCCATCGTACATCATCTGCTGAACCAATTCATCTGCGTTCTCCTTCCGCTCCTGATGCTCCTGCAAGAACTCATTCAGCTCCTCAATCAGAATCTCTTTAATCTCTCCAGTCATCATCTCCCCGGAAGAATAGTTTTCAGCGATCTCACGGATCCGTTCATCGTCCTCCATCAAAAGATTGCGGAGCCACTGGAACGAGGTATCCACGGAAAGATCAGCTCCTTCCTCACGGTGCTCCTCCAGTGTATCACCGCCTCCGGAGTAAGCGTGCTTCTTCACCTTCTCCTCAACCTCTTCAGGACTGTCGTCCAGCATGATTGCTGTCTTTGGCTTGCTTGAGCTCATCTTCCCTTCAGGTCCGGTGAGTGCCGGGATGAACTTGGAGTGGATGGCTGCCGTCTTCTTGTGACCGAATTTTTCTGCTATATCTCTCTGAATCCTCCAGTACGGATCCTGGTCGATCGCGGCCGGGATGACGCATCTCTTGTTTTCGAAGAATGTTGGTATGTTCTGTATTGCTGGCCAGAAGTTCATTCCGATGTTGGTTGAGCCTTCAAATCCGAACACGCTTTGTGCCTGTGAGTTGTTTATTTTTTCAGCGATCTTGACGATTCCGTCGTACATGTTACCCATGTATTCACGATTCCGGAAGATGAATGTCTTGTCCGGGTCGAAGCCTACTGCTGCGATCTCTCGTATATTGTCTTCTGCATATTTGTCGATTTCTTCGTCTGTTACATCTCTGTCCCAGTATTTTTCGTCGTCTGTGACCTGTATGTATACATTTACATCGAACTTGTCCTGCAGCCATTTTGTAAAGTAGAATGAGATGATGTGGCCGATATGCATCTTTCCTGAGGGGCCGATACCTGTGTATAGGAAGAATCCGTCACCTTCCTCGTATTCGTCCAGTGCTTCGTCGAGGCCTCTGTGTGAGTAGACGAAATCTCTTTTTACATACAGATTCTGGTCGTCTGCCAGGTCGAACAGTCTCTGTTTGAGTTCTTCATCTATTTCGCTGGTTCCGAACTTGTCTACCAGTCTATCGTAGTTTACTGTTCCTTCTACATCGAAGGGCGTTACATCGAATTCATCTGTCATTGTATTTTCGAGGCCTCTAAACAGGTTTTCTTCTCTGTAAATTTTTCAAGCTTCGCTCTATCCACCTCGGAATAAAGACCTGATCCACAAGGTACATCTATGGACCCGTCTTCCATAGTGATTTCATCCTGCAGAATACCTTGTTCAAAGTATCTCTGTGTCGGCGCCAAGTCGCTCACCATGTTGACCTGAGGCATCGATGCAGCAGCTAGTGCATAACTCATTCCTATGCCGGATTCCACCACGCTTCCAACCCATAGATCGAGACCCTGTTTTTCACAGATTTTAGCTATCTCTCGTGATTCTTTCAGACCGCCAACCCTCTGAGGCTTCAGGTTTATGATTTCGCATGCACCAATTTCCACGGCTTTCCGGGCTTCCTCCGCGTTTCGGATTGACTCGTCTAGACAGATCGGTGTCTCCAGTTTGTCTGCAAGTTTTGAGTGGTTGATAAGATCCCTGTGGTGTAGTGGCTGTTCTATCATCTTGATATCGAATCTGTCCAGTTTTTCCAGCCGATCGAAGTCTTCAATGCTGTATGCCGCGTTTGCGTCGGCAGAGATAACCAGGCCTGTGAATTCTTTTCTCAGGGCTTTAATGTACTCTAGGTCTTTACCTGGTTTTATCTTGACCTTGATCCTCTGGAAGCCCTGATTTACCCTATCTTCAGCTTCTTGGACTAGATTTCCTGGTGTTTCCTGTATACCTATACTTGCACCGCACTCAATACTCTGCTTTGAACCATCCACTAAGTCAGAAAGAGATCTATTTTCCATGAAAGATTTTCTGTGGTGTAGCAAGAACTCTCCGGCAGCTTTCGCCATCTCATTCCCTTTATATTTCTTCACCGCATCTCTGTAATCTTCTATAGTTTCAGATCGGGCTACCTCGGGAACTATAAACCTTTCTATGTTTCTGTAGGTGTTTTCTGTTGTTTCATGGCTGTAGAAAGGTGCGAACTGTGGGGAAGCCTCTCCGCAGAATCTTTTTCCGTCTTTCTGTGCTTCCAGTATTACTAGGTTTCTGTTTTCCACGGTTCCCGAGCTGATTTCGAACGGTTCTTTCAGCGGGATCTTGATCTTGCGTATGGTGAAGGAGTCAAAATTCATTCTGTTTCACTTCTGATGAACTCTTTCAGCGACTTAATGTAGGTGCTGAGTGTTTCCAGCTCTACATACTCGCTTTCACCGTGCAGATCGTATCCTTCAGGGCCGTAGCACACTGCAGGTATATCTTGAGATGTGAAGAACCTCATGTCGCTTGCGAAGTTCTCTTTCCTTTTCTGTGGTTTCTCGCCGCTTATCTCCTTTATGGATTGTCGTAGCCGTTCTATATGCTCTTCTCCTTCAGGGTTCTTCATCATGGGAGCTCTGGCAGTTATCTCGACATCTATTCCTTCGATTGATCTTATGTCTTTCAGGACTTCTTCAGCATGATACTGTTCAGAGTACCTTATGTCTAGTTGCATCTCTGCTTTTTCCGGTACCTTGTTGACTTCTTCCCCTGCTCTTATCTTTCCGAGATTGACTGTGGTTGGGAAACTGCCGTCTTCGAATAGCCGGTCTATCTCTCTATATTTATCCATGAGTTTCTCCGCGGCGTTCACACCTTTGCCAGGTTTGGATCCGTGCGCCGGCTCTCCCTCTACCGTGATTCGTAGCTGGAGTACTCCTTTCTGTTCTGTGACTATGGAAGGGACGTTTCCAGAGTCGTCGGGTTCTGCAGAGATGACGAATCCGGGTTCAAGTCCTTCATCGATGAGATGCCCGGTTCCGTTGAAGCCTCCTATCTCTTCATCAGTTGTGAGTAGAAGGCCGATATCTGGTTTTTCTTCTTTCAGGTCCTGCATGGTTTTGATGAGGCAGGCTACTCCTGATTTCATGTCTGCTGTTCCACGGCCGTACAGCTTACCCTGTTCTTTCTTTGGTTCGAACTGGTTTTCTTCTGCGGTCACTACATCCAAGTGTCCGTGAAGAAGTATCTCCGGCTTCATGGTCTGCTTGAAGGTTACCAGCAGCGATTTCTTGCCTTCTTTCTCGAACCTCTGTAAAATGTACTCTTCCGATTGGAAGAACTTTTCTGCGTATTCCACTGCTTCTTCGAGCTGTTCTGGCCGGTGTTGTGTGGACTGTATCTTGACGAGTTCTCTTGTTATCTTTTCTGGTTTCATCTGTGGTTCACCTCTCTGATGTTGGAGTGCTGTCCTATGTACTGGTTTACGGCCTGTTCCATTTCTTGTTCGGTTACCTGTCCTCCGACAACTACGGCGTCACCGTTCTCGTAATCCATTCCCCGAGATTCTAGGTACTCTCTTGTTTCTCCATCCGGTATTCCGTCATACATAGGTTCTGGATACACCGACTTCATGACATTGTCTTCCACTTCAGCATCGGGATCCAGGGCTTCCGCTACATCCTCTAATGATTCATCTATCTCTTCGGGTGTTTCCTCCTCCGGACGAGGGTATGCGTTGAATACCTGGCGGCTGCAGTTGTACATCGCGGGGCTCTGTGTCCTGTAAGTTACTGTTTCCTCTTCTCCATCCATTTCCTGGAGTATGCTGAGTGAGAGCATGGCTTTTCCAAGCCCGTTTCTCTGTCGTTCTTCCTCCACCGCGATTCCGTGCTCGTATACGGTATCTGCGACTCGGTCAGTTGATGAGAAGCCTACATACTCGTCTTTTTCATGGTCGTAGGCGAGTACCAGTGTTGATACAGGTAGTACATGTTCTACTGTGTCCTGTTCTGTTGGTACGCCGTCTGCTGAGAAAGCTGATTGAGCTGCGTCTACCAGTTGATCTGTGTATTCGGGATTATCGTCTAGAAATTCTTGTGGATTTTGGATAACATCGATTCCAAAAGCGTTCACCTGAGGTTGATTGTGTGCTCATGGTCTTACCGATGCATTGTTGAGAAAGACTTAAATAGGTTAAGAATAGATTACAGGTATTTTCGGATATATTTAGGTCTCTTTAAGTCTTCTAACAGGTTATTTCGGATTTAATTGTAGTTAGAACTGCGGTTTGCCATGACTTGTTTTTCACTTCGGAGATAGTTAGGTAAGAAAGAGTTTTGCTATAGCCGGGGCTGTAGTTATTCAGAAAGTTAGTGTTGCCAAAAGTAGCCACCGGTGGTTGACATAGTAAATAGAATGAGGTGGAGATGTTAAATTAGTTTTCATCTTCCAGTGCCTGGACTGCAGCCAACTGCTCTCCGCTCATGAATCGGACGAATGCTCCGCCTGCGATTGATACATGTGAGAAGTCGTCCAGGTCGTGGTCGAATCTGTGGACGAGCGAGGAGGTATGGCCTCCTCCTAGTACGGTGTATGCGTCTGTTTCTGCGATCGCTTCAACAACTGTCTTTGTTCCGTTTGGATAGTCTTCGAATGCTCCCATAGGTCCTTTCATGACGACTGATTCGGCGTTTCTGATTTCTTCTGCGTATTTTTCGGCTGTTTTCTCTCCTATGTCCCAGGTCATCTCGTTATGAGGGATTTCTTCGATGCTGTGGTTTCCTGAGTCGGTTACCATGTCTTCAGGCAGAACAATCTTTTCTCCGTGGTTTTCCAATAGTCTTTGGAGGTCGTCTTTCTTGGAGTCGAATCCGTTTTCCTCTATCCAGCCGGATTTTTCTCCTATGTCCTTTCCTTGGATTTTGAGAGCTAGTTCTCCGGGTATTCCGCCTAGGAGTACTTTTTCTACATCTTCGATCATCTCGTCCATTATTCCGATGAGGTCTGAGGGTTTTTCTCCTCCGAGAACCATTATGCCGTTTTCGAAGTTTTCTCTTACTTCTGAGCAGCTTTCGAGTTCTTTCTGCATGATAGGTCCTGCGTATGAATCGAGTGTTTCTGTGAAGCCGACCATGGAGCCGTGGCTTCTGTGTGCTGCGGAGAATGCGTCATCTACATATAGGTCGAAGTACTGGCTGATTTTCTGTACGAAGAAATCATCTCCATGCATTTTGGGCGGTGCGTTCTGTAGTTCTTCGGATAGGAAACGGATGTTTTCCAGCATTGCGATATCGCCTTCACACATTCTTGCGACTTTTTCTCCCAGTTCGGGTCCGAAGAAGCTTGGTACGAACTCTACCTCCTCATCGATATGTTCTGACAGTATTTCGGAGTGTTTTTCAAGTGATAGGAAGTCGTTTCTTGCCGGTCTTCCCTGGTGTGCTACTATTACTAGTTTGGCTCCTCTGTCGCTGAGTTCCTGTATTGTTTCTACATATCTTTCGAATCGGACGGTTTTCTGTGGTTCGCCGTCCTCTATTGGAAGGTTTAAGTCTGTTCTCAGAAGTACTCTCTCGCCTTCGACATCTGTTTCCTTAACCGATTTCATCGTGCTATATTACGATGTAATACATTTACTGGTTTTTAATGGTTACAAGCAGATATTTAAAAATCGCCGGCTATACCTTTTTTGTACCAATGAAAGGTGAATGTTTTGGACTGCCTGAGATGGCAGTCAGACGGTAGAATTTACGCGTTTTCAAAATCTTCTAGAGCTTCTGCTATAAAAATTTCCAGTCAAGGTGTTTCTGCATGAAAGACTTAAGCAGAAAACTGGCTGAGTTATCGAAGAGAAGAGGTTTCTTCTTCCAATCAAGCGAATCTTACGGCGGCGCAGCAGGTTTCCAGACATTTGGTCCTGAAGGCGCAGAGATAAAGAGAAATATAGAGAACAGCTGGAGAGAAACATTCTCAGATAGCCTAGGCCACAGAGAAATAGAAGCACCCACAATAATGCCAGAAGCAGTCTTCGAGGCATCAGGCCACCTGGACACATTCGACGACATGATAATCGAATGCCCGGAATGCGGCACCAGCTCCAGAGCCGACCACATCGTGGAAGACAATACTGATATAGAAGAAGCGGAAAGCTTCTCCCACGAGAAAGTCGAAGAACTGATCAAAGAACACAACCTGGAATGCCCAGAGTGCGGCGAGGATCTGTCAAATGTAGCCGTCGAGGACTTCAACCTGATGTTCAAGACCAGCATCGGCCCTGGCAGCGGACAGACAGGCTACCTCAGACCGGAGACAGCTCAGGGTATCTTCGTAGAGTTCCCAAGACTGAAAGACTACGCACGCAACCAGCTGCCTTTCGGCATCACACAGATTGGCAAAGCATACAGAAACGAGATAAGCCCACGGAAAGGTCTTGTAAGAGTGCGTGAACTGACTCAGGCTGAGCTCGAGCACTTCATCGATCCGGAGGAAGATGAGCCTCCGATCAAAGATGTTGAAGATGTAGAGCTGAAGCTGTATTCAAGAGAGCAGCAAAACGCTAAGGACGGTGAAGTCCAGAAGATGACTGTGAAAGAGTCAGTTGAACAGGATGTAGTTGACTCCGAATGGATCGCTTACTATCTTGGTATCGCGAAGCAGTGGTATGAGTCTATCGGTGTTGATATGGAGCGTTTCCGTTTCAGACAGCACCAGAACGATGAGCTCTCCCACTACGCAAGCGACTGCTGGGATGCAGAGAGCCAGGTCGACGGCGATTGGATCGAGATCACAGGTTTCGCTTACAGAGGTTGCTACGACCTGAAGAAGCACGATCAGTACAGCCGAGACGACTATAAGGTCTTCAAGGAATACGACGAACCACGGACTGTTGAGAAGAATACCGTTGATCCTGATATGGGTTTCCTGGGTCCTGAGTTCGGTGATAAAGCCGGTGAAATAGCTGACAGACTTGAGGAACTTGCTGAGGAAGAACCTGAGGCCTTCGAAGCCGACAAGGTATTCGTAGAGATCGACGGCGAAGAATACAGTATTCCTTCTGACAAGTGCAACTTCAGCGTTGAGGAAGTTACTGAGAACGGCGAGCACATTCTGCCTCATGTAGTTGAGCCGTCATTCGGTATCGACCGTATCGTATACACAGTACTCGCGCACAGCTACGATGAGGACGAGGTTGACGATGAGGAAAGAACCGTTATGCGATTCAACGAGACAGTTGCTCCTACTGAAGTCGCTGTCTTTCCGTTGATGGATAAGGACGGTCTCAGCGAGAAGGCCAGTGAAGTTGCGGATATGCTGCGTGAAGAAGGCTTCTCGGTCAAGTACGACGATACCGGTAACATCGGTAAACGGTACAGAAGACAGGATGAAGTCGGTACACCGATCTGCGTGACCGTTGATTACGATACACTGGAAAAAGATCCAGAGACAGTAACGGTTAGAGACCGGGATTCGACTGAGCAAGAAAGGGTTGAGATAGATAAGTTATCCAGAGAGCTGAGAGAATAGGCTATCTTCTTCCTTTTTTATTCTTCTTTTATCAGAAACCCTGAAACTGTGTTATTATTCACTATACACATTTTGTCGCCGCCAATTTCGCCCATACCGTAGAAGCCTGCAATTTTTGCATTCATTCCTTCTCTCATTTTTTCTACTTCTTCTTCCAGCTCTTCGTCATTCATAACCAGGTTTCGACATGAACAATCAGTTACTATTCCAAATGCGGCATTGTGGACATCAAAAGCATTTTTTCCTGCCTCAATGATATCTTTTTTATCTCCTTCAACTACTTTAACAGGTTGATTTTCATTTATATGAGTGGAAGCTAGTAATGCATGGTCTTCTGTCACATCATAGGATACTATTGTTCTATATTTGTCGCCCCCTCTCTCTAGAGCAAGTGAGGACTCTAATGTGTACTCAAGGACTTTTTTAGGCAGTATCGTATCTTTTCCTCTCAATTTCATTCCTATAAAACGGGCTAGCCCTGCCATTTTTTCCTTTAAAGATGTGTCCATAGAGGCTTTTAACTCAGATACTTCTACTCCTATTGCTTCAGAATACCATTCAGCTGCTGGTTTTCCACTTATTTTCTCTATCTTTTTACCTTCTGTATCAGTTATGACCCCAGTAGTGATTTCTTTGTTTAGACCGTGTTCCTGACCGGTTATAACTTCATTATCAGAGTTCATTAACACCGTGACAAGTCCATCATCATAGGTTTCTCCGTTGTGGAACTGGTATGTCTTCCACAGGCGTATATCATCACCTGTAGAACCTCCTACGAGAGGAACATCTGTTCCCAGCACATCAGTAATTCCTTCAAGGACTTCAAACTCTACGCCTTTCTTATCCATAGTTAGACCTGAGATAAGAGTGAATATTGCGGTATTGTTATCCTCTTTCCTGTGTTCTTGAAGCTGTTCTGCAACATCACGGCCGGTTTCCTCCGGTGCATCGTGAACATTTGCTTCAGAGATAGCATGGAAATCTATAGCGTCTGATTTAATGAGAATTAATACGGCGCCACCGGTTGTAGAACCTTCACTAGAGACTTCTCCAGCAGTGGTGCCTCCAACCCAGTCTGCCCCTATCTTATCCATTTCTTCATCTACTGAAGATGCAAGTTTGGAGACGCTGAACTCTACTGAGGCGAATAGAAAACCGAAATCAGCCTCTTGCATTTCTCCGTCATCCAATGCTTCTTGAACAAGTTTCTTGCCTGCTTCTTTTGATGATGTATCAGCAGAGTTGACAAATGCTTCTCCGACAGAGACAGATTCCATACCTCTTTTATGTGGTTTCTTGCTAATAAGAGTGATGAAAAGTTAAATTCGGGAAAAGTTAATCGTAAGTTATGAGCACTGCTTCATCCCACCTACAGAAGATTATCAAACTTCATTTCGATGATGAAAACGGCGCACCCTACTGGATAGAGAAGAAAAAAGAGCTTTCCTTCAATCCTGAAGAAGATATCCAAACCCTTGAAGACCTACAATTATTTATAGAGGATGATAACTACGACGGATTCCCTTCTGAGAAGCTTAAAGAGAATCCTAAGGACCTTATACCTCAGAAACTTGATAGCTCAGAATATGAGATTTATAGTTCCGGAGGCCGTACAGGCAAACCTAAATGGACTGCTTGGAAAACTGAAGGCGGATGGAAACGGGTTATGGAAGTAGTAGAGAAACAGTTTGAAGACCATAACATCAGTTTAAACAGAGATATAGCTTACATCGGTCCTACAGGCCCTCACCCTTTCGGTTATGCACCAAAAAAACTTGCTAACAGGAACAATGTTGACTTCTTGACTATTGATCTAGATCCAAGATGGGTAAGAAAGACAAAGACAGATCCTGAACTAAGAAAAAGAAACGCTGGCGACAAATACATAAGCCATCTGAAGGATCAAACACAGACTCTTCTACGGCAGTTTGGACCCGATATTGGAATTCTGATTTCAACCCCTACAATAATTCAAATGTTACACCAATCTGGAGCACTGGATAAAATGCGTCTTGACGGTATTGTATGGGCAGGTCAAGCCATGAAGCCGGAAAACTTCCAGGCATTAAACGATGAACTCGACTGTCCTATAGTAGGATGGTATGGAAACACCCTGCTAGGAATATCACCTCATGTAGAGTTCGAAGAAGGAAATATAGTTTACCAGCCAAATCCAAGACTTGTCCAGTATCAGATTGTTGACGATGAGCTGAAACAGAAAGAATACAGCGAAAGGGGCAGAACCCTGACCCACATCCTGAGAGAAGGATTGTTCGCACCGTACCATATGGAAGACGACGCCGGCACACGACTTCAGCCTAGAGAAGGTGAAGAGGTAGATGCAGTTGGAAATCCAGATGTACCTGAAGAAAGGCAGGAAGATATCGAGTCTGGAGTTTACTGATGGTCACGATTAAAGCCAATCTTGGCGGTGAGAAGAGCGAGCCCTATCGTACAAAAAATATAGAAAGCTATAGGGGAGAAAAAATCGGGGAGATAGAGCGATTCCCAACTGTCAAGATTAATTCTGCTCTCAAAAAGAACAGAGAATCTAAGAAAAAACTTCAGGAGACCGACATAGATCAACTAATAGAGATAATGCAGGATGCGGGAGATATATTCAAATCTCGGTCTCTGGGGTCAGGAGAAACGAGTTTCGATCAGTACGCCGAACAAGTATCTGAATCAACGGGGCTTCCGATAAGAAATGTGTATCGATCTGCGGATATGATCCAAGATTCTTTCAAGCAGGTTAAATCCTCTCTGAGAGCTCAATCACCTATGGGAGATATCAGTTCACTTGATAAAGGATACTATGAAACATCGTCCGGACAGAAAGCTGGATATATAAGGAAAGGAGATAACCTCGGTATTTTAGCTCCTGGAAACCACCCTTCCGTTATTTCACTTGCCTTAATTTCCTATGCATCTAAGTATCCGATAGCTATATGTCCCTCAGATAAAGAACCTTTCACGCCTGCAAGAGTGGTTAATGCTCTTTACAAAGCCGATGCGCCAGAAGATACTCTTTACATGCTTCCAGGAGATCGTGAAGTAGGTTCAAAAATTGTAGAAGACTCAGACCGCTCTATAGGTTTCGGAGGAGACGCTTTGAAGAAGAAATATTCCGATAGGAACAATATCAAGATTCATGGCCCGGGCAATAGCAAGATATTTGTGGAGAAAGGTTTTGAAGAGGACGAAGCAGTTTACAGAATGATGGAAGAAGCTATGATGCGTGATGGAGGCAGAGGCTGTATAAACATGAGCCACATAATAACTAACGGAGACGCCGAGAAGATTGCGGAGAAAATGGCGTCAAGAGTAATCGGAAACGAGATAGTAAAGCCAACTTCCGAGGATGCTTTCATACCGGCTTCCCCAGACCCACAACGAGCAAAAAGCATCAACAGAATTATTCAGCAAGAAACTAACGGCAAAAATGCGGAAGACATCACTCAGAAACTCCGAGACAATAAGAAGAGATTAGTAGAGAAGAAGGGAGCTACATTTTTGAGACCTACAGTTCTACTTTTGGAAGAAGATGTGGCTTCTAAGAACAGCAGACTTTTCAAGGAATATCCTTTCCAATACTGCACAGTGACAGAGATTTCTGAAGACAAAACTAAGGAGAAGTTATCCGACACCCTAACTCTTAGCATGTTTACAAACGATGAAGAAAAGATAAAATCTGCTCTCCGAGATCCTTCCATCGAAAAAGTATACGCCAGTCAAGACACTACCTGCGATATTGATCTTAGAGAGCCTCACGAAGGCTATCTCCTAGACTTTCTGTTCAAAAAGAAGGCATTCCGACCGCCCAAGTAAGGAATGATAAAAGAATAGGATGTAACTCTAGAATTATGGCAGCTTGTTCTGAATGCGGAAAAGAGTCAATGAGTTTCACCTGCAGTTACTGCGGGAAGAGCTTCTGCTCGGATCACCGGCTGCCTGAGAACCATGACTGCGATAAGCTTGAGGAAGAGCTCGAGAAAAAGCAGGAAGAGGATGGCAAATGGTTCGAGAACAAGGACAAGAAGAGCGAGGAAAAGAGACGAGGTAGAAGAGAACCTCCTAAGAAACCAAGTCTCGCGGAAGACATACTAAATGTTTTCAAGGATAATATAAGCTATAGTATAATCGCAGTAACCGTGTTTTTCTTCGTTCTCCAGCCTTTCCTTCCTGGTGTAAGCCCTCCTATATCACAGGAAGCATTCCAGATGGTTCAGAACAACCCGTTCGAACTAAGTCCTTTGATACTTTATCCGTCTCTTGAATACCTGATGGAGAGGCCATGGACCTTGTTCACAGTGATGCTGATGCACGGAGGACTACTTCATATATTCGCGAACATAGTGACCTTCTACTTCTTCGGAAAACCGATAGAGAACATAATCGGCGGAAGAGAAACACTGAAACTGTACCTTGGCGCAGGCCTGATTTCCAGCCTAGCAATTGTCGGATTCCAGAACCTGCTCAACATGATTCATGGAGTAGGAATGTCACCGATCGTAGGAGCTTCGGGTGCAGTTGTAGCCTTTATTGGTGCAGTCGCGATACTTTACCCTGATGCAGAAGTACTGCTTTACTTCGTCGTTCCTATGAAGATCAAGACTGCGGTTTACGCCTTTGGAGCGATCGAAGCTGTGAATATCGTCCTGAAGCTTTTCAACATCTACCTGCCTTTGATCGGAGGTTTTGCCAGTTCAGCACATCTTGCTGGCCTCCTGATTGGTATCTGGTACGGTAGAAAGATTAAGGATGAGGCAGGTCGGATGAGCGTGTTCGATCCTATGCAGTTCTAGGGAGTAACTCTCTTGTTCTCGAAATATGTTACACCGCTCTCTGAGTCAACTACTGCGTAAAGCATCTTGGCGCGTATGTTGTGAGCCAGTCTTACAGTTCTTGACATCTCCTCAAAGCCTTGTTTCTGGCTTTCGTTCACTGCCTGAACCACCCACTTGGTATGTGCACGGTTACCTTCCTCATCTGCGTAAGGATTGGCTCCGCGCGGGTAGACCCTGAAATGTGTTCCAAACTTGAAGCCAGATTTAACTATGAAGCCGCGCTCTCTGAGATCGTCGTAGACTGTGTATTTCTTCTTAAAGTCTTCGTCTAGTTCAGAAAACTTTGAGAACATTTCTTCTCTGCTCAGAGTTTCTCCATCTGATTCAACTTCGATTATGTCTCTGTCGTGGAGATGTGCGGCTTCTACTAGCGATAATTCCAGTTTTCCGTCGTTTTTCTTGCCGTAGTATTTATCTTTGTAGACTGTTTCGATGTCTTCTTCGTCCCAGATGACGGCTTTCTTGTTTACGAGTTCGGCAGTTATCATAATACTGTGTTAGTTCGGTTACTGTTTTTAGAATTCGGATAATCCGCTCTGTGACTCCTCTTCTATTATCTTTTGAGATGAGCTCCATGACATCCGCGTATCTGAAGGTAGCTCACCGTTCTCAGAGAAGTACTGGCGCAGGAACTCTTTGACAGGCGGGTCATGCGGGTAGCCGGAGCCGAAGTCGTATCCGTACTTTTCGTGCAGTTCCTCTACATGTCGTTCTCGCCGTGTCTTGGCGACTATTGAGGCTGCTGATACGATCGGGTAGGTGTCGTCTGCTCCATGTTCGGCAATTATCTCGATATCCTGGAGAGATGTAGGGAGTTCGGCTTTGACTTTTTTGATGTATCTTTCTGCGTTGGGTTCAGGTAGGTCGAGTATTACTTTGTCTGGTTCTGTTCTTTCTATGACATCTGCGAATGCCTGTGTCTCTATCTCGTTCAGGCTCATGACTTCCCGTAGCTGGTCGATTTCTGAGGCTGTTATCTCTTTCAGGAATTTCTCTCCTTTTTCCTCTAACTGTTCTTCTATCCTGTCTCTTTTCTTGTCGGACAGTTTCTTTGAGTCCTTTACATCTAGGTCTTCCAGGAAGCTGTTCTTTTCTTCTTCCAGCATGTAGCCTCCTATGAACATGGAGCCGATTACCGGGCCTCTTCCTGCTTCATCAAGTCCGAGTACTTTCATTTTGGATTCGGTCACATCATATGGTTTCATCCCGTAAGAATAAAACTTGAGTGACTGTCAGAACAGTTTTTGGTATCGGAGTGCAGATTCAGAGCAGAAACTCACACCATTTATAATATTCACTTGTCGATTCTTACTTACAACCCGTAGCGGGGTGGAGCAGCCAGGAGTGCTCGTCGGGCTCATAACCCGGAGGTCCGTGGTTCAAATCCACGCCCCGCTATTTTAATCATAGGTCGCGGAGTGTTTCTTGACGGCTTATATCATCAGGCAAGGAATCAGTATTATCAGTGGCCTGATTTTTCAGGAATTCTTCTATATCGTCTATCTCCTCAAAATAATGATTATTGGAGTCCTCCCTCTCTTGTTGTAGTTCTTCTTTGACTCCTAAAGATTCAAGATAGCTGCTTTCCTGTATGTAGAACCCTTCCAGTATCTGTGCAGTTTTCTCAACCCTTTCAAAATCTGACTGGAGTTCTTCACTTTCACTAGAGAGCTGTTCAAGAATGTTATGAGCTAGTTCATGGACTACTGTTCCTGCATTGCTGTATTCGTCTTTACTGAAGTCAACATAATGTTTCAGAAAAGGAAATTCATCAGTTGCTTCAACACCATAGACCCTAAGTAAACTCCGATCTTCAGTCCTAACAAATCTGGATTGGTAGCCTGAATCCGAGAGTTCGTTGTCAAGAAGTCCCAGCATCTCTGTATATACTTCCCATCTGAACTGATCAACAGACATATCCAGCGATTCATCAACCGGCATCAATCAAAAATTATTTGTCAAAATTTATCAGAATATTCTAGGTTTATTGACAGTACTGCCAGAAATCTGTGCATTTTCCGTTCTCGTTCAGCTTGATCAGATAGATTCCTTTCAGATGGTTTTTCTCTCCGTTTGATCTGTAGGATAGTTCCCACTGTACGGTGTGTTTGTTTTCACTGCTGGAGAATAGTTCGAGTTCGAGCTGGATATCTTCCTGTTCCTTGACTCCCTCCCATTCTTTTTCTAACTCCTCTGGCGCGAGTTTCTGATCAGGTGTTTCGTAGTAGGTTACATCGTCGGTGAAGAGGTCGAGTACTTTTTCTACATCCTTTTCTTTCCAGTTCTCCCTGAATTCTTGAAGCCATTCTTCGATCATCGTGTTACCCTCCTCTTTTTCTGGATCAACTATAGAGTTCGGTTACCGTCCATTAACTTAAATAAGAATATCTATATACTTTGACTATTGTGTAAGAGTGCATAATACACTCTGACACATAGGGGATTTTGGGGGAGTGATAAACGAAAAATGAGAGTGATTAATAGAAAATGGATAAAGTCGGTAATGCACTGATTAGTTTGATACAGGATCTCTCCAGTATTTCTACAAACGGTTACGCGAAGGTCGAGATAAACGAGAATCTCTGTGACCCGAGGCAGTTTGAACAGTTATTCGATTACTTCACCCAGGGAACTATCCTGGAAAGAATTGATCTAGATGTTGAATCAGCTCAAACCCAAGTGGACTGCGGATGCGGTTACAAGGAACCTGTAAACGGAGATCACTCCGGATACATGAGATGCCCGGACTGTGGAAAGTTCGCGGAAGTACAGGACCACGCATACAGCATCAAGAAGCCTGATCCTTCCAAGGTTGGGAAACGGCAGAGCATCAGGTTCTAGAGTATAACTACTAAAGATTCCGTTCTACGAATAACAATTATAGAGGTACTGCCGGGGTAGCCAAGTGGCCAAAGGCGACGGACTCAAGATCCGTTCCCGCAGGGGTTCCCGGGTTCAAATCCTGGCCCCGGCATCTAAGCCCATACTGAACAAGCTATGAGAACGAACAAACCTTCAGAAGCCGACCTGATAATCCAGAAACTTCCAAGCGACATGGGAATCCACCGCAACCCGCGAAAAGGCACCCTGAACGCACCAGGAAAAATCCTGGAAGAATACATTTCCGAAAACAATGTTCTGATAGACGAAGTTTTCCCCAACGAGTTCTCACTTCAGGAAACACATCATAAAATAGAAGAGAACACCGATGAAGTCACTGAATACGGTAAACCTGTTCTTTCGCTGGGAGGCGATCACTCAGTAAGTTTCCCAGTCATCAAAGCCCTGAAGGAAGACAATCCAAGTATGAAGCTGGTCTGGCTAGACGCACACCTTGACTTGAAGGAAAAAGTCGGCGATAACATATCACACGATGTAGTTGTACGGGAACTACTCGAAAACGGTTTTTCAGAGAGCGAAATCTACTTCGTAGGGATCACCGAAATTGATCACGATGAAGAAGAGTTTATACAGGGTAGAGACCTGAATATTTTCCGGTACGATGAATTGGAAGAATTCAAAAGAGAGTTCCAAAACGATGAACAACCTGTGTATTTGAGCACAGACATCGATGTCTTGAAAGAAGAACTTGCTCCCGGAACAGGTTACCCTGACGGAGAGTTAGAGCTGGAAGAAGTTCAGTCAGTGATTGAAAAGGTTGAGCCTGATCACGCAGATCTAGTTGAGGTCGCACCCCCATTGGACGATGGAACAACTCTAGAAAACAGCAGGAAAGTTCTGAAATTTATAGAGAAAGAACTCACATAAAATAGTAATATGAAGAACATCAAAACCTACGCCGCCATCACACTGGTTCTCCTTATACCTCTAGCCGCTTTCCTGACCGTCAACAATGGAGATTGCGGCGAGATAACAGGTTTCGATGATATCGAT
Source organism: Candidatus Nanohaloarchaea archaeon (assembly GCA_041640035.1). Classification (GTDB taxonomy): domain Archaea; phylum Nanohalarchaeota; class Nanosalinia; order Nanosalinales; family Nanosalinaceae; genus JBEQAZ01. The sequence continues at coordinate 75,087 of JBEQBC010000002.1, forward strand.
TTGAGACCTGTGGAAGTCGGCTACAGCGAGGAAAACAGTTCTGTCCGTGTCGAACTAAGGAACTACGGTGAGAAAAATGTGACAGTTGAGGAGCTTGATATCAAGCTGGCGCACAGTGACCGTGAAAGCGATGTCCTGATGAATAGCGAGGAGAAACATATCAGAAACGGTACAAAAGAAGTGGTATACCTGGACCAGCTGGCTGAAGTCGAATCATCGGATCAGTGTAACCGTTTCGAGATGGAGGTAATGTACGATCAGGAGGTCAAAGTAGGTTTCAGCGACCGCGGTGAGGTGGAGCTGAAGGCCGAAATCACCGGTTGAGGCAGTCAAAATATTAAATCTGTCGTCCCCATTCTAAAACTGTATGAAACAGGTCAAGAGCAAGCTGGCTTCCATACTATCAGAAAAACTCGATGCAGAAGTAAGTCCAGAGGACATCGAGAGACCGGAGCCAGAACACGGAGACTTCGCCTACCCGGTTATGAAAGCAGCTTCACAGAAGGACGAAAATCCACGCCAGCTTGCAGAAACCGTTTCACAAGGTTTCGACGAAGAAATAATTAATTCAGTTTATGTGGCCGGACCAGGATACCTGAACTTCCATCTGGAAAGAGAAAAGTTCTCAGAACAGGTATTCCAGACACTCGGAAAAGATAATTACGGTTTTGAAGACAGGGATGAGAAAGTGCTAGTCGAGTTCTCCTGTCCCAACCTGGCGAAACCTATGCATATCGGCCATGTACGGAACAACTGCATCGGCGACTCACTCCAGCGCATAATGCGCTTCGTGGGATACGATGTGACCTCAGAGAACTACATCGGCGACTGGGGAACCAAACACGGCCAGGTGATCTATGCATACAAACAGTGGGGTTCAAAGGAAGAGTTCGAGGAGAACCCTATGGAGCACATGTACGATCTGTATGTGAAGCTTCACGACCAGGCTGATGAGGAAGATAAGGAGAAGGCCCGTGAATGGAGTAAGAAAATCGAAGAAGGTCATGACGAGGCCAGAGAACTATGGGAGATGTTCCGTGAAGCCACCATCGAGCACAACAAGAATGATTACCAGCGGATGGATATCAGTTTCGACAGATGGACCGGAGAATCAGTTGTAGCAGAAGAAGCCGAAGAAATAATTGAAGAAGGAATCGAGAAAGATATCTTCCATGAAGACGATGATGGAAGTGTCTATGTAGATTTCGAAGACGAAAAATATCCTTCAACGGTCGTCAAGAGAAGCGACGGATCAACACTGTACCTTTCAAGAGATGTAGCAAATATCAGAAAGCGTGAAAACGAAGGATTCGACCTAAACCTGTATGTAGTGGCTAACGAGCAGGACCTTCATTTCCAGCAACTGTTCGAAATCGCTGAGGAGTTCGGTATCCAGCTTCCAAGCGAACATATCTCCTACGGAATGCTTCACCTAGAAGAAGGTTCTATGAGCAGCAGCAAAGGTAACATCATCACCCTGGACGAGGTAATCGACAAAGCAGTTGAGAAAGCCGAGGAAATCGAAGGAAGAGATGTCGGAAACTCTGAGGAAGTCGGCCTGGGCGCCATAAAGTACGCAAACTTGTCTGTATCCCGTCCGAAGGATATCGAGTTCAATTGGGACGAAGTACTGACCTTCGAAGGAGACTCAGGTCCATATCTCCAGTATACTAATGTCCGAGCGAAGAGTATACTCCGGGAGTCAGACCGTGAGGCAGAACTGACAGGAGAATTTACGGATGAGGAATATAGACTGGTTAAGAAGCTTTCAGAATTACCTGAGAAAATAGAAACAGCAGCAAATCAGAGAGAACCTGCGAAGATCGCTAACTATCTTTCAGATCTTTGTGAGGATTTTAACAGCTTCTATCACAGCTGCCAGGTAACCGGAACAGCTGAAGAAGTTGAAAAACGAAGACTGAAGATTGTAGAAGGTTTTGTAGAGGCCACAGACACAGGGCTGGATCTTCTGGGTATTGAATCGCTGGAAGAAATGTAGTTCAGTCGATTTCCTCTATAGGCACGCCACCTACCTTTTCATTCTCTTCTACATCACGGTTGATGAATGACTGAGCGCCAACAGTAGCGTCGTCACCTATATTGATTCCAGGCCTGTTTGCTGTGCCGTGTCCGATAAGCACATCGTCTCCTACATTTACTTCTCCTTTTATACAGGAGTCGTTATCGAATTCATGGGCTAAAACCTTAGCTCCCCAGCCTATCAAAGCATTTTCACCGATAGTGATTTCTTCCGGGAAGAATGGGTCGATCTGTACATGAGGTGCTATAACTGTTCCTTTACCGATTTCTGCACCTATCATTCGGTACATCCAGTTCTTTACTTTGACAGGCATTATCTTGGCTAGCTCACATACCAGAAGGTTGAATACCAATCGGAACGGATTTCTCAACTTGTACCATTTCTGAGGTGGTACATCTACTTTTTCTGTCATATCTACAGGAAGGGTTTTTCAGCCGTATTGAATAAAAGTGTCGATGTTGAAAACTGGAGTATGGGGGAGGAAAACAACTTCTGGATAATCGAACTCTACAACGATGAAACCGCCAATGTATCAATCATGAGCAAGGAAGAAGCCGAAGCGATGAAGAAAGTGAACGACGACTTCGAGGAATGGCAGATGGAGCCATGCAGCGACTTCTCCGAGGATGACATGATTGAGAGAGCGGAAGACAAAGGATACGAACACGATCCCTGGTAAAATACATCAGTTATCCAGGTCCTGAAGAATCTTCATGTACGCATCGTTATCTAAATGTACTCTATCAGTTAATTTTCCTGCTAGTTCTTCAAGATCGGATTCTTTCATACCGAAGTACGACTCAGAACTTTTGTAGGAAGGCTTGATGCCGATAACATAATCAGATCTATTTCTCAAAGGATGAACTACATCTTCAAAACTCGGCGGATTCTCGTATATCTCAATCCTGCCAGAAGAACCTTCATAGAAGAGAAGCGGCTTACTATTTCTAGCTGTCCTGCTAAGTGTTTCCCGAGTTACTGACTGCAGATCTCTTTCGTCAACAGTTTCAAGGAAATGTGATATCAAGGTTGGAAATGGCCGAACCCGGATTTGAACCGGGGACAACGTGATCTTCAGTCACGCGCTCTCCCAGGCTGAGCTATTCGGCCAGACTGCTTGATAGAGTACATTTGAAAGGTGAGTTTTAAGAAATAAAACCTTATCAGAAGTATAACTGTTTCAGTGCCCTTCACTCCTTTCCACTTCGGACCAGCCATACTCATCGGATTACTGATGCTGAATTACCTTGACTTCCCGACCTTTATACTGGCGAACATCATAATTGACTGGCGTGCTGCACTCGCCTTCATCGGATTCTTGGACGGTCCTCTTCACGGCTGGGTGCATACTTACCTCGGAGCCCTTCTGATGGCTGCCTGTCTTTCAGCAGCGATGATCAAAATACGGCCATTGCTAGATGAATCTTTAGAAGAGATGAAGATTGTACAAGAGGTGAATCGCCGGAAAATCGTATTGGCAGCGGTTTCAGGTGTTCTTCTTCATGTGACGATTGATGCCATGCATCATCCGTTTATGCAGCCTTTCGCACCTTTCAGTTTCAGGCCTTTGCTGGGAACTGCGTCGACCACTGAACTGAGAACGGTGCTCTTCGTAATGCTTCTCCTGAGTTATCCTGTATACCTGGCTCATGTGAGCGACCGGTTCGCATTAGATCTGGGAGAGCTGTGGACAGATTCTTAAAAATCAAGTGAGTTACACATTAAATATGAAGCTTTCAGAAATCCTGTTGCTATCTGCTATTGTTTTAACGGCTGGTTGCACCGATCAAATAGTGAGAGAGTATGAAGAGAATACTCCACCAGATATAGATTTTGAAAGTGTTGAAATAAATGGAGAATATGAGATAGTTTCTGAAGATGAAACTGAGTGGATAGTCTACAGACATGAAGGCGAAAGATATTCCTCACCTCACTTCGCCGGTTTGGAGCCGGCAGCTGGCTGGATCGCCGACAACACAGAGGATAATGAGACGGTCGCAAGCTGGTGGGATTATGGGCATGATATCAGAGCTCAGACCGGAAACAAGATGTACCTTGTTGAGCCTTCAGAGTATGCCGCAGAAAAAACTGTTGAAGGACCGATTTTCGGGCTACGAGAGAATTACTCTTCACAGAGTAAAATTAACAAGATGTTAGATATATTTAATTCGCCTCCCGAAGAAGCTATTTCAGTTGCGAGAGAAGAAGGTATCGAATATATTCTCTTCTCCAGGTCTGACTTGTACAAGTTTAATGTGATACAGAAAGCTGGCAACAGTTCAGATTCTAACGGGAGAATAACTTCAGGAGGATGTGTTTCGAACTGTGCAGGGATTAACCGTACCTTCAGATTTGATAGAGAAACTAGAGTTCAAGTAAATATGGAGGAAAAAACTGTAGAAGGCGATCTATCCAGGTGTTCCGAGAGTGAAAGTGGTTCAAAATGTGTGGTTGTTGCCTTTGAAGAAGTTTACATGGCTGACGAGGAGAGCAAGGACTCGTTTTTCGTGAAAGCTTTATCTGGCAGGACCCGGCTTGAAAAGGTTTACAGCGGGGATTACGCTGTTATTCTGAGAGTAGATGGCTGAACCTGAATTGTATTAAGAATTACCGGATAGTTGACCTGTATGACTGACGAAAAAGATGCTTCTGACACCCGTGAACATGTGATACCTGGTACGAAGAAAAAGTATACTGGAGAAGATGTAGAGGGATACGATTTCCGGGGAGACTTCGATCTCTCTGAGATGATTGAAAAGTACTCTACGACCGGTTTCCAGGCCACACACCTGAAGGAAGCTGTTGAACTGGTAAAGGAGATGAGAGACGAGGATGCGAAAATCTTCCTAACTTTCACCTCCAATATTATCAGCTCCGGGTTGAGAGAAGTAGTTGCATACCTTGCACGGCAGGACTTTGTTGATGTGATTATTACCTCTGCCGGAAGCCATACAGAGGATGTTATCAAGACTAACGATGACTTCCAGATGGGAGAATGGGAGGCTGACGAAGCACAGCTTAGAGACGAAGGTATCAACCGGCTGGGCAATATCTATGTTGAGTCTGATCACTATGTCTGGCTTGAGTCCTGGTTGAATGAGGACTTCTTCGATAGTTTCTTTGAAGATGAGAAAATCCGGACTCCGAGCGATCTGGCATACGAGTTGGGTGAAGCAGTAGGTGAAGATGAGGATCTGGATGAAGCTGATTCGTTCATCTACCATGCATACGATAATGATATCCGTGTTTACTGTCCGGCTATGATCGATGCGGAAATCGGAGATTTCATGTTTTATTACCGGCAGGAACAGGATGAGGACATCGGTATTGAGATCCTTGACGACTGGGACAGTCTGATCAACGAGGCGATCAGTGCTGAGAAGACTGGCATCATAGCGGTCGGCGACGGCGTGCCTAAGCACCAAGCAATCATGTCGAATCTGTTCAGAGGCGGCACCGATTACGCTGTATACATCTCCACAGGTATGGAAGGTGACGGAAGTCTGAGCGGGGCGCCACCAAAAGAGGCTGTTTCCTGGGGAAAGATCAAGGAAGAAACCAAAAACTACACACAGGTTGAAGCTGAGGCTACATTGGTATTCCCGCTTCTAGTGGCTGAGGCGTTCAAAAAATACGATCCATAAAGCAAAGGTTATTTGCTGTAGTAACTGCTTACAGCGGCTGATAGCTTAGGGTTATGTGATTCGTCTACAGGTACGCCGCGGTCCATCTTGTGCATTACTTCTATTGTTTCCGCGAATATGACTACGGGGTTATTCAGAGCTTTATTCGCGTTTTTACCGTAGTAATGTCTTATTCTTTCAGCTTTGAGTAGTTCTTCTCTGTTTTGTTCATCTCTCAGGAACTCGAGGTATTTGTCGAAGTTTTCTGGTTTGCTCCATTTTTCGTGGCTTGATAGAAATGTTTTAACTTCTGTTTTGAAGGCTTGAGACTTTAGATTTGCTTTAAACCCGTTTTCAGAGCTTTTCATGATTCTTACCTGGACCAGGCGTTTTAGCTCTGCTTTGACTGTTGGACTGAGTACTTTTTCAGGTTCTTCTAGCTGCCAGTTGTCTGCTACTTCTTCCTGTGTCTTCGGGTATACGAATGAAGAAATGTATACCAGGTTTGCCCAGTTACCTTCTCTGAACTCCACTTTTCTAATTCACTTCCTCTTGAAACAGTTAATGTAGCTGATAAGTTAAAAATCGTGAACCTGTCCAAAAATATGATTTTCCGAGTTATTCAGCTCCTTCCTGTGAATCAAGGAGCCTTGAGATGAATATTCTCAGGGAGTCGATTCCTCCTACAGCTTCTATGAAGTCCTCGGAGACCTGCTCTGATTCTAGGAAAAGCTCTACCATGTCTTCGCTTACTTCTTCAGCTTCTCTTCCTTCACCATACTCTGGTTCGAATGAGGCCAGTTCCTGGTCGGAGTCAAATATCTTGATGCTTTCTTCGCGGTTTACCAGTTTGAACTTGCCTGTTTCCATTTCTTTGTCGAATTCGAAGCCGTTGTCGGTCTTGCTGTAGTAACTGTTGAGCATTTTCTTACAAAAAGAGAATGTAAAAATAAGTTTTAAAGTCTTTTAGCGACTTCCTCTGTCAGATCTGCCAGAGCAGGATGTAGTTCGATGGATGAAAGTCTGTGCATTTCTACCCATTCTCCTTGTTCTGGTTCTCCTTCGATATTTACCTTGTATGGCTGCATCGTGATTTCTTCGCTTTCGTCTTCGAAACTGTTTTTCAGTTTCTTCTTGTATCTCTCGACTTCAGATCCGCATCCGGTTACTTCAGAGGCTACTCTTTCTGCAGCGTCTGCTGAGAGTTCTCCTTCCTCTCCGTAACCCATCGGGATCTTGTAGTTTTCGCTTCCCTCCTTTTTCAGAAGCAAGATTTTCTGATCGCGAACAATTAAACTTCCAGAAACCTCATGAACCATATACTATAATTCGTAAGCTTTGCTTATAAACTAATAGCGGAAATCACCAGAATCCTCCGCATACATACCTGATTCATTATAGAACTCAGCCTCAACATACAGCCCCTCTCCTTCATACTGTGAAAGACCTTCACATGGAACTATACCGCCCGAATTTCTTACAGGAGACTCTCCAGTACAGACAGATTCATCAGCACTGTTGAAGACTTGGATTTCAGCCTCGCAGCCGCTTCCCAAGATCCATAGTGGAAGCTTAGACTGGCCAAATCCTGTGATATCGCCCGAACAATTTACAGCTACTCCAGGGCTGGCTCCCAGAGCGTAAGAGAATCCGAAAACCATTACAGCAGCACTCACCACCGTAATAAGTAGTGCCAGAAGTCTGATCATATTTCTCTCCTCCTTAATTCTGTATTCTCAACTATATATTGTATAACTTCCTTCATCAATTGAGTTTTGATCTGATTCAATTAAAGTGTTGACTCAATAGAAAGGCTAGCGCCCAAGCCAGGATTCGAACCTGGGACCACCACGTTAACAGCGTGGCGCTCTACCTACTGAGCTACTTGGGCATTCCGTGGTAAACAGATTCCCTGTCAATTTTTTAAACATAAAGTATGACCTCTCCCAGAAAACCGTGATGCGGTAAAAAGCAAAACCTATTTAATTCTGTTGTTACTAATTAGTGAATATGAATTCTGGAGATTATCTTGAAAGAGTTGACGGCGGTGAAACGGTCAGAGTAAATGACCTGTATCTATCAGGGGATTATGAGGCTCTGGTAGATATATTTGAGCATTCTACAGTGACCGGAGGAACTCTCGAAGTCGACTCCAGTTATGCCAATGATGTAATGTATGATGACGAATTCGATCCCATTGAGAAAGTGGAAGACGGAGTGGCCAATCTCCTAGAGAACCAGTACGAAGAAGGTTTCAACAAGGCCAACGAGAAGATGAAAGAGCTCTACAACAGATTGAGCTGGAACGATGTAAGAGACAGAGCTCTGGACAAGGCCAGCAAGAACGAGAAGAAGGTTAAAGCAGCGACCGCAGGAATGGGTCTAGGCGCCTTAGGAATAGCAGGCGGAATCGGCCTAGAAAAGGTACACCTTCTGGGCGGAGGCGCAGCACTTGAAGTGATATCCGCTAACAGAAGTGCAACATGGCAGGGAATGCGTGAAAGAGAACTGAGAGAAGCCGCAAAAGGCTTGAACCAGGGTTACGCCAACCACGAGATCAACATAAGATAACTGCCCGGAAAGATGATAAGAGATAACCCGGATCAAGTTGACCTTCAGTACAGTGATTTACTGAGTGATTCACCTACAGAAGCAGTTCTCATGCTAGACGATCCGGAAGTAGAAATCGATAACTACAGTAAACAGATAGTCGTACCTGAAAGCTATGCTGACTCAGGTATTGATTCTTTCATAAATCAACCTTTGGGAACTGTAAAGAAAAATGTAGAGAACAATTTTCAGGACGCTTACAGGAAAATCAAAGATTCCAATCCTGTAGGAAGCCCTTTCTACCATTTTGGAAAGGAAAGAGAGGAAAGTGCAGAAGATACGGACAGCAAGGATTTCAGGCACAGAATCTGGGATGCCGAGGACGACCATAGAAAATCAGCTTACGCCACAACTACAGCATTTACCGGCTTCGGAGCTTCAGTCGCTTCACAGAAGGAAGAAGCCGCAGCAGCATTTGGAGCTGCTACTGCAGGTGTTGCCGCATTCAATAGTTACTCAAGAGGTAGAAGAGACGATATGCTTGAAGAAGCTGTATCAGGTCTTTCAGAAGCTTATGGCGAATACGATATAGAGTTTAAGGAAGATGATAGAAGAAGTGAGAGAATTAGAAAGGTGGGCGAAGGAATTAAGGAGAGAACAAACTGGGTTAGAGACACTCTAGAAGCACTTTAAAATAGAGAATGCAGTTATTCATCGATCTTCGTTAATTTAAAAACGGATCAAGTTTTCTATAACATCATGGATCGGGAACTGCTGACAGTTTTTCTTCTTGCTACTGCAGTTGTTGGTGGCGTGGTGTATGGATTTTCGGGTACTGATAACAGAAATATTGAGGATTCGAAGACGGTTTCATGTCTCTCAGAATATAATCAGTGCAAAGCTTTGGAGTTGAAGGAAAGAATTGAGAGTTGTGAATACTGGTATGTAGGAATGAATAGATCCGAACTAGACTGCGAGTATACGGATAAAAATACTGAAGAAGTAGGGCTCAGAACTGACCCTGCTAACTATGTTGAAGGTGATTTTTCAGATCTCAACTATACTAAAAGTGTTGTTTCCGATATTGGAGGTCTTCTATGGGATCTGGAGTTTCTCCGGAACGATTCTATGATTTTGACTATGAGAAACGGTACGGTAGTACATTTCGGGGAAGATAATACATCTTACTACAGTGTTGATACGATAGATAAGAATGAAGCGGGTTTAATGGGTGTAGCAGTCCATCCTAACTATTCTGAAAATCGGAAAATCTATCTTTACAGAACATATGAGCGTACGAATGAAAGCTCTGGCAACAGCCAGATACTTAGAAGCAGAATATCATCCTTTGTCCTGGGAGAAAAACATTTGAAGAATGAAACTGTTTTGATTGACGATATACCGGCGACCAAGTATCATGCAGGCGGAAGAATTGAAATCGGACCTGATAAAAAGCTTTACGCGACTACAGGAGACGCAGAAAATCTTTCTGCTGCTCAAGATATCTCTAAACTTAACGGTAAGATTTTACGGATGAATCTTGACGGCTCAATACCAGAGAACAATCCATTTAACGATAGCAGGGTGTACTCCTATGGACATAGAAATCCTCAAGGATTGGCTTGGAACAGTAACGGTACTCTTTTCTCATCGGAACATGGCGACTGGAGATATGATGAAGTAAATAGAATCATCCCCGGAGAGAACTATGGATGGGGTATAAAGCAGTGCGACGAGTTCAGAGAAAAAGACGACTATAATAAAGATTTCAAAGACCCTGTTTCATGCTACAAGAACTTCACATTAGCACCTAGCGGAATGACTTTCGTAAATGACAAGAATCATCCCTGGTACAACAATATGTTCCTCGCCAGTCTAAGAGGAGATCATATACGCAACTACCAGTTCAAAGGCAATAAACTAGAGAAAGAATCCATATTCCACTACAGAAATCAAACAAAAGCTCCCTTCTATTCAAGAAGAATGAGAGATGTCGAATTCCAAAATGACTCGCTATTCATTATAGGAGATTTTGCCGGGATAATCCGGCTTAAACCTCAAAATTAAAGGAGGAAAAAATGTTGGATAGAAGAATTAGTCGAGGAATTCCTTGTTCTCGATCTTCTCTGGCAGGTATTCGTTGGCTACGAACTCTAGGCTGTTGGCTGCAAGTGCCTGCTGCTCAACTCTTACGCCTTTGTCAAGCATCTTCTGGAACTGTTTCTGCCAGTCGTCGTTCTGCATCCATTCGTAGTCCATGACATCGTGGATTCTTTTGTAGTCCTTTGTCGGTCCGCCAGCGTCTTCTGGCTTTCCTTTCAGGTCTTCTGTTACATGTTCTAGTCCGTATTCCTCGATGTCCTCCATTGTCATACCGATAAGCCTGGCTTCTGGAGTCGCTAAACGGTCTGACTGGAATGCCAAGGACATGGATCCACTTTTGAGGACGCTGTAGATGTAGTATCCCCATGGGTCGCCGTCAGTGAAGACATAGACCGGAAGTTCCAGTTCGTTGTGCATCATGTTGATGAGTCTTCTTGCTCCACGAGCTGGCTGTCCTCCTGTACCGATGATGATCGCGTCGTGTTCTTCATGGAAGTCTTCTTCGACCAGTCGGTTGACCATAGCACTTGTCTCGACTACAAGAACGAAATCAGCATTGTGCTCCTCGAACTCCAAGTGGTCAACGATTGACGGGATTGCCATTCCGGCACTTCCCATACTCATACCGTCGATGATATCTCCCGAGTCGTTGATCTTGATCGGTCCGAACAGACGCCCTTTTGGCTCTGCGAATAGATGTAGGTCTTCTCTGATCGCTCCTGTAGCCGTCTCGATATCGACTACTACATTGTTGGATTCGTCCTGATCCTCAAATGTGTTCTCGTCGAGTCCTGGTACGCTGTGCTTCAATTGGTAGTATACTTCTCGGATGGAAGCTGTTCTACCGTTCTCTACTAACTCTTTGGCTTTGTTTGCGACCAATGTTGTCTGCATGAACTTTCTTGCGTGGCTGATGTTCAGGAACTTTCTTGTGGAGTAGCTGTCGCCGAGTGATAGTCGGCCTTCTTCTTCATCGTACTCTACATTTGATTTGGACCGTACCTGTGTATCAATTGTCAGGTTATCCTGCTCATCGCCGTCCAGTTGTTCTAAGAGCTGTCTTCCAAGCCTTGTCAGTCTTTCCAGTGTTGTCTGATCGTTTTTCAGGTCTTTCTTTGGCATTTATTTTTCACCTTGATTTTGTGTCATTTCTCTTTTTGTCGTAGTAATGGTTTCCCTCATTTTGGTTTCTCCTCGTCTAAAGCTGTTCAGGGTTGTAGTCCCTCTGGACCATTGCCTGGATTTGATCTTCGATTTCTTCTGGGTCGCCTTCTCCTGCTAGCTGGGCGATTGCTGGCCCCATCTCTTTGGCGTAGCTTGTAAGCTGTCTTTTCTTCTTCTCCTGGATTTCCTTTCTTTCTTTTCTTTTCAGGTATTTTCCAAGCTTTCTTCCTGCTTCCTGAAGCGCTAACTTCATCTCTTTCCGGATAGGATCGTAGTTGGCTACGGCTTCCTTTCCTTCTGAGGTGAAAGGTACCCAGACTGATACGATATGTACTGAGATGTACAGAGGGCCTTGTGGCCGTCCGCCTGACTGACTAATGTTGTATCTGCTCCAGTCTACAGATTCTATTGCTTTTGTGGTTACGCAGCTGCTTTTCTTGTATAGTAGCGGTACCTTGTTTGCGTACCGTAGTTCGTTGAAGCTTCCTTCGTCTTCGATGTCTCCTCCCCATGCTAGTCCGACTTCTACCTGGAATGGATTACCTTGGTAGACTTTCGGTTTGCGTGTAACGGATTCTGTGAATTCTGGATTGAGCTCTTTCTTGAGTCCTTTGAGCATCAGGTCTTCTCCGACAGGTGATAGGCAGTCGGTTGGAGGGCTCTGAAGATCTACTCTCTGTGCTGCTTTCAGTACTTGTTCTACCTCGTCTTTTTCGAGTGTGTTCGGTCTTCTTCCTTCGTCTATATCTGCTTCTTCACATATGGCTTCTGCACTGGTTCTCCCTACACGAGTGAACTCGTTCTGCAGGAAGCTGGAGATTGTGCGTGCTGAGCTGTTGTCGATCATTCTCAGCATGACTCCTAGTTCCACTCCATGTGGATGTGGTTTGATCTCCTTTGGCTTCTCTGGTAACTGTTTGGATACACGCGGGTATTCTATTTTGTTGCCGTCTGGTTCCCGTAGTACGACTCTTGCGTACGGGTTCATGATCGCGGTATGTTTCAGGTAGTTCCTTACGCTGTGATGGCCGTGTGTGTATTTGGCCTCGATGTTCATTTCGATGGTTGTTCCGTGGTCGAAGTAGTAGTCTTTGTCTCCAGGGAATTCATCGCTGTCTGGGTCGACCTGTTCTTCTTCGATGATTTCTGGTTCGTTGGTTTCTGTGTCGATCCGTACTACGAACTTGTTGCAGGGTTCTCCTTCCTGTTTTGAGTATACTGTTACGGGTTCTCCTGTGGTTAGCTGTGCGTACATTGCAGATGCGGAGATTCCGATTCCCTGCTGTCCACGGCTTTGCTGTAGTTTGTGGAATTTGGATCCGTAAAGTAGTTTTCCGAATACTTTCGGTATTGTTTCTCGGTCTAGTCCAATTGCGTTGTCTCTTATTTCGACTCGGCATTTCTGGTCGTCGTATTCGTCGACTAGGACATGTACTTCTGGCAGTATTTCGTCTTCTTCACATGCGTCTAGGCTGTTGTCAACTGCTTCTTTGACGACTGTTATTATTGATTTTTGTGCGTTTTCGAATCCGAGTAGGTGTTTGTTTTTCTCGAAGAATTCTGCTACCGATATTTCACGGTGTTCAGATTCTTCTGGTATTTCTTCTTCAATTCCGTTTCCGTTTGGCATGGTATCTCCTCAGAAAGTTGTGGTATCTACTTTTTGATTTTGTCTTGGTTTTTTTCAAGGTAGTTATAGGCTGTAGAGTGACTACTGCCCTTCAACAATATGTTGATGGCTTCGACTGCTACCTCGATGTTCTGTGCGTGTCCTATGACTCCTATGGTTTTTCCGTAGACTGAGATCTGCGTTTCGCTCATCTTTTCGATGTGTCTGCGTGCTTCGCCGTCTCTTCCGATTACTCTTCCTTTGAGCCTTTCCAGATCGTTGTTGGTGTCTGCGAAACGGTTGAGGTCGATAAGGTGTAGGACATGTTGTTCCTGTATCAGGTTGAATGCTTTTTCCGGGTTGAATCCTCGGCCTATAGCTTTGACTATCTGCTGCGCTGTCATTTCGTCGAGCGGGTCGCCTTCTATCTTGACGGTGTTGCCTTTCAGGCTGATTTCACAGTCTGTTACATCCTGGAACTCTTCCTTGGTCTCTCCTCCGCTTCCGATTACTACCCCGACTCGTTCCTCCGGGATTCTTACCTGTTTCATGTGACTATATACATGGTTTCTCTGCCAATCTTTTTATACCTTGGACGGGTTGAAACCGTGTTATTCGGGCTGTAGAACGGTTTGAAGGGCTTCTTCGGTATCGATCTCTGCACCCTGTCTCCTGAAGAAGTTGGCCACATTTTCGATATCTCTTTCCAGAAGTGTTTCAGCTTCAGGATGTGTCTTGTGAAGACCTTGAGAGAAATCGATAAACACCAGTTCGGCCTCATCAGTTATCAGTATGTTATACTCCGAGAGATCACCGTGAACCAGCTTTTCCTGATCCCAGAGCCGTTTCATGTCTTTGAGAACTACATTGAACGCTTCTTCAGGGTTCTCTATCTCTACATCCTTCATCTTTGGGAAAGGCGAGAACTCTCGGCCTATGAACTCCATCACCAAAATGTTTTCTTGGAATGCTATCGGTTCCGGGCAGCGGAGTACATTTGATGCTTTTTTCAGGTTCTTGAACTCTTTTTTACACCATTCGTTGATTACTGATCTTCTGTCGTCCTTGAAGTTTCTGAACCGTTTATCTCCTCTGAGATACTGCTTCATGTTCCTGAAGTCGCCGGCATCCGTCATGTAGATCTTTACAATTACGCGTTCATCATCGTAGGTATCTGCGAGGAAGACCAGTGATTCTTTTCCCGACTCTATAGTCCCGTACATCTTCTTGATGACTTCTCGATCCTTGAGCTCGAGTAAGGCATCCATGGTGCTGTCGTCCAGCACATTTTCGAAGGTCTTCTTCGCCTCTGAACTATCGAACATTCGCCGGGATTCTTCCTTCCAGCGTTCGTCAAAGTCTCTTGGATCTTCGTTCAAAGAGGTTTTCACCTGTAGTTCCGGTAAATATAGACAGCGCCCGCTGAGATCGCTAGGGTCGGTATCCAGAAGCTTGCTGCCGCTACAGGGTTATATGTGATGTTATTCAAGAAAATTTCAGGTATCGTGAGACATGCGTCAGTTGAGGACGGAAGAGCATTCATTCCACCAGTCTCACCCATCGAGCCTGATAGGTCACAGAGTTTGCTGTATACGAATACCTTAGATATACCTGATATACCTAGACCGGATAAAAGGAATGCTGTAAATGCTACTGCGGTTTCTTTCAATGTGAGGATGTTTCTGTAGATGTCGTATCCTAGTATGAATATGAGTGATAGCAGGAATGCCGTTCCTGAGGATCTTGATATCAGGCTTGATACTACCTGGAATAGAACTATGATCGCTACATGTACTGCGAGGTCTTTTTGTTTGGTTTCCATGCGTTAAACCAGTGAAAAGATATTCTCTGTTTTTTACAGGAATTCTTTGATTTCGTCTAGGTAGTCTTTGTCTTCGAGCAGTTCTGTTTCTGCGTTACTGTAGCTCTCTACGATGTCTCCTTTTTCGTCTCCCTGGATGTCCCATGGTTCTACGAGTACTACGCTGTCTCTTTTGACCCATAGACCTCTTTTCTTGCTTCCAGGTATTCTGCAGATTCTTTCTTCGCCGTCTGTGCAGTAGACACGGTATTTTCCTCCTCCTTCTTTTCTGAGGACAATTCCTAGTACTTCTCCGTCGCCCGGTCTGCGTACTCGGCGTGCTTCTTGTTCTTCGTCTTCTGCCATTATATAAAGTATTTATATAGAGAACTCTTTTAAAAACCAGAGCATTTTTTCCGGATTTTATTCCATTCTTACTGATACGACATTCCTGTAGACTTCTTCCCCGTTTTCCTCTCCTATCAGTTCGTAGCTACGCTTGATATCCGGGTCGTAGCGGTCTCTCAGCATGGTCAGTATCTGCTTGTTCATGTCCTCTGTTGATAGGAAGAAGTTGTATCCGTGGTCTGTTTCCTCGATGTTCGATAGAAAGTTCTTCCTGTTCCGGTTTGTTAGTTCAGCTGCTTTGTCCGCGATAGTATCGGCTACCGAGTCGAGATCTTCATCTCCTCTAAGCTGGATTTTAACCTTGTAGAATCCGCCCTGGAAACGGGAGCAGTCGCTGCACTGGTCTTTGGTGAAGTTGACGCGTGTATCGTATTCATCAGTTATCTCTCCTTTCCGTGCGTGGACTTTGACATACATCTGGCTTTCTTCTTCCCAGTACTGAAGTTCGAAATGTACCTCTTCCTCTCCGAACTGCTGGAACTTCTCAAGAAGCTGCTCTTCTACAGAGTATGCTTCTATCCACTGGCCTTCGAATTTCATCCTGCCACAGACTGAGCAGATTTCGATCTCTATTTCATCTGGGATATCCAGTAAATCGTTTTTGTCCGGGAAGCAGTCGGCGCACAGCTTTTTCTCTTCGCCGTACAGCTGGTCTGTTTCCTTCCCGCATCTTGGACAGAATTTTGAAAGCTCCATAGTTACAATTTGTGGCTGTGAATCTTATATTCCTCAAAGAATTTTAGGCGTCTTCTATCTCGATACTATCACCCTCTTTGAGGTTCAGTTCCTCGAAGGATTCCAGCAGGTAACTGTAACTTTGTTCAGGTCTGTAGAGCTTCCAGGTCTTTGGGTTCCAGCCCCAAGGTTCAGCTTTCTGTACCTCTATCACTTCTTTCTCCTGATTCAGGAAGTACAGGTAGAGCGGCCTGGATAGAAGCATCATATCGACCTTGGTTCTTGTAGGATTGGAGAACTTGAACAGCATCTTACCCTCTTTTCGAAGGCTGAGACCCCAGGCTCTCTGTAGAAGGTTTTCCGCTACTTCTACAGCGTGATGTTTGTTTTTAAAACCTATTTTTATCTCTTTGTTCATTATTTCGATGAGAGATATCTCAATTTTGATAATACAAATTTTTGTTGAAACATTGCTTCTTTAGAGTTTCGGTCCGAGCCAGCCCTCCTCTCTAAGACAGTCTTTAATCTTGAGCTCTTCGTAAACCCCTCTGAGATCTTCTTCGAGGTCATCCTCGGTACGGTATATTTCAGGTTCTTCAACCCAGCCCTTCTCTATGAATCTTTTCTCGTAGAACCGTTCCTTGTTCAGGGCTTCCAGTCCTTGCTGAGCCGGTTCAAATGAAACAACTTCTTTACCCCAGCGAAGGTTGTCCAGATCGTCGAGCATCATCATAGTCAGAATCACCAACGGAGGCATCACGGACGCTAGTGCGTTGAAGAACAGAGAGCCGTCTCTAAGAAGAATTACACTGGAAGTTATTATGGTAGACAGAGAGGTGAGTACAATCCATTCTAGCCGCATCAAGCTTGATTTTCCCAGAGAAGCCAGTTTTCCTCTCGCATCTCCAGCCTGGCTTTCCGCATCCAGTATCTGTACATATGTACTGCTATTCTTGTCGTTAACAGGATGGATCTTGTCCAGAGTGCTGCTGACGGCGTTAAAGTACTTGTCTTCTTCCTCCACACTGTCCCATGAGATCATGGTGAACGCGATTAGGAAACGCTCCATACGGTCCTCAAATTCTTTCTTTACCCCTTCATTACCTTCAAGCCTATTCACATTGGTAATAAGTCCCTTTATCGCCGAGTGAAGAACAGCACTCTCACTTCTAATTGACGAGAACTTGTTCCACATCTGAGTGATGAAAAAACCGATTAGAAGTCCGAACAGGATGCTAGTAACGCTTAAAGCCAAGCTCAACAGCTGCGTTGCTCCTTCATAAATAGGCAAGAAATATGCAAGGCCTGTAAATACAAGCACGCTTAAGATAAAGATTTCCCATGTTCTCTCGTTCTTCACAAACAATTTTTGAGAAAACCGCGTTAAATAAGTTCCAGCCGAGAAATCTGTGTAAGCGCCCGCACAGGGATTTGAACCCTGGATCTGCACCTCCGCAAGGTGCCGTCTTTCCACTAGACCATGCGGGCAGTATTCCTTATGTAGGAGTGACCCGTCTGATTCTTAAATAATGATTCAGAGAATAAAGTGATTTTGCAGCTTTTTTGTTCCAAACCAGATAGTATTCTCTAATGCCGAGTTTCAGAAAACGATTGACATAGCACAGTTGTATTGATGGCTAGTTAGATTACCTTGTTATCTCCATCTGGGAAGAGTTTTTAAGATAAAAACCGGTTTATGTTGTGATAGAGGTGTAGTGCTGTATGGAGCTGATTGAAAAACTCAAAAACAAGTTGGATAGCCTGTTTTGAGAACCAGAAAGTACTTTCGCCCCCAATTTCTCTACTACTTATTTTTAAATCTTCATTTCCAGTTTACAGATTATTATGGGAAAGATTTCTTGTGTATACAAAGTTATGCCAGAAGATGCTGAAACCGATTTAGAAGAGATAAAGGACCAGATCAGAGACTTGATCGATGTCCAGGACATGGGCGAGGAAGAAGTCGCTTTCGGACTGAAAGCAGTCAAGGTTTCATGCATCACAACCGATGAAGAAGGCGGAACAGACGCAGTAGAAGAAGAACTCGGGAAGCTGGATAACATTCAGAGCATCGAGCTAGAGCACTTTGACAAGATGTAGAAAACACCTTCTTTTTCCCTTCTACTTTCTAACTTTAGTTTTTTCCTTAGAATTTCCGCTCACCACCTTCACATACATCACAGCCATAATCTCTGTGGTGTTCCTGACAGATCATCGAACCGCACACCCCGCACTTGGTGACAGCTTCCTGTTCCTGACAGTAGTCGCATAGAGCCATGGGTACTGTTTAAATCTTGAGACAGTTATTTCTTATTACATGGGCGTAGACCTGGGCGATCTAGTTGAAAGAGAAGAGATCGATTTTGCAGATCTCAACGATAAAGAGATCGCTGTAGACGCCATGAACACGCTCTACCAGTTTCTGTCGATTATCCGGCAGAGAGACGGAACACCTTTGAAGGACTCCTCAGGAAATGTTACTTCACACCTTTCAGGGTTGTTCTACCGGAACATCAACCTTTTGGAGAACAATATCAGACCTGTGTATGTTTTTGACGGCAAAGCTCCCGAACTGAAGGAGAAAGAAACTACAAAGAGAAGAAAGAAACGAGAAGAAGCCAAGAAAGAGTGGAAAAAACTGAAAGAGGAAGGTAAGATATCTGAAGCATACTCAAAAGCCACTCAATCATCAAAAGTCACCGGAGACATGATCGAGGAATCAAAGGAACTTCTTGAAGCTATGGGCCTCGCCTATGTACAGGCCCCGAGCGAAGGAGAAGCTCAGGCAGCTCAAATGGTTAAAAACGGAGAGGTTTATGCTGTTGGAAGCCAGGACTGGGACTGCCTGCTCTTCGGAGCCGATAGAATGGTTAAAAACCTGACAACCCGTAAAAAGAGGAAGACCTCTTCCGGCGGCCAGAAAGAGATATCAACCGAGTTAATCACACTTGAAGATGTACTAGAGCAACTGGAGATCACACATGAAGAACTCATATGGATGGGCGTCCTGATGGGAACCGACTTCAACCCCGACGGAATTCACGGAATCGGCCCAAAAACAGCTTTGAAAATTGTAAAGCGGAATGATAGCTGGGAAGAGATTACTGAAGAGGATAAGTTTGAATGGGAGTCTGATAACAGTCCTGAAGCTATCATCGAGTTCCTGAAGAATCCACCTGTAGTCGATACAGAGTATAGTTTCAAAGATCCAGATACTGAAAAGATAAGAGAGATACTAGTCGATAAACACGAGTTCTCCGAGGACCGTGTAAACTCAGGTATAGAAAAACTTGAGAAAAGTTTGCAGAGCCGGCAATCCGGTTTAGACAGTTTCGTCTAGCTGGCTTCCACGGGTCTCACGAAGCTCTTTCAGGATAAGCTGCATCATCTCGCTGTGCTCCTGGTATCCTTCACGCAGTTCATCAATCTGATCCTGCTGATCCTCTAACTCATCAAGAAGAGCCTTTACATCGTTTTCATCTACTCCAGAGCTTTCTTCTTCATTATCTATCGCGTCAGCCAGGTTCTCATTCAGTACTTCAAGTTCCTGAGACATCTTGTTGACGAACTCTGCTACTTCTTCCTGCTCTCTTTCTACTTCATCGTCTTCTTTCTTTAGTTCTTTGTATTCTTCCTGTGTCAGCAGTTTGAGCTGCGCCAGGTCATCGAAGTCGTTGAACAGCCATTTGAAGTCAGATACCATGTCTTTCAAGGCCTGTACCTCTTTCTCCAGTTTGGAGACATCCCGCTCTTCATCCTGTTCCTGCAGTTTCTCTACATTGTTCTGCAGGTTCTCGACATCGATAAGTAGATCATCGAATTTCCGTTTTTCAACTTCTTCTAAGCGTTCCTCAAGTTCTTCCTGCTGGTCTTCAAGAGATTGAACTTCCTCGCTGAGACTTTCTATACTATCAATTTTGTCTTCAAGCTGGTCAAGTCTTTCAGAATCTACATCAGACTCGATACTGTCAAGATCCTGATCGATATCCTCCCTGAGGTTTTCGATATCAGAGTTGAACTCTTCTTTCAGTTCCTCGATCTGTTCCTGAAGATCCTCAACATGATCATTAAGCTCCTGCTGATCAACTGTTTCTTGCTGTTCGACATCTTCTATTTTCTCTTCCAGCTCGTCTCTCTGCTCATCAGTTTTTTCTTTGAGGTCCTTCAGAAGGCTTGTTTTCTCGGCTAGTGTATCTTTGACTTTTTCAAGTTCGTTCTCCAGGTTCTTGAGCTTTTCCTGCTCCTCTACATCGTTTAGACGGCTTCTGATATCTTCGAACCGGTCCGTGAAGTCTTCCTCGATTCTGTCCAATTCCTGTTCAAGACCTTGATCCTCGGCATCCATATTTTCGATCTCTTCTTCAAGCTCTTCGATTCTGTTGAGATCTTCTTTCAGAGTCTCTACTTCGTCTTCAAGTTCGTCTACGGATTCAGGTTCTTGATCAATCTCTTCCTTGATATCATCTATATCGTAGGATACCTCCTGTTCCGAGAATTTCTGTATCTCGTTTTCCAGGCTTTCGATCTTGGATTCAAGTTCTTCTATACGCTGATCTTTTTCTTCAGTCATTTCTTTGTCTTCTGTCTCTGTTTCTGGTTCTTCTGAACTGTCTTCAGATTCTTCTACTTCTTCTGTTTCTTCAGTATCGTTTTGCTGTGTTTCCTCCTTGGCTGCCGTTTCTTCGTCTTCTTGTTCGTCGTCTCCGGAGAAAAGTGTCTGGTTTTCGGGTTCATTACTTTGTTCTTCCTGTTCCTGTTCTTCTTGCTGTTGTCCAGTGTTTTGTTCTTCGTCTTCTTCGTCCTCGTCGCTTCCGAATATTACATTTTCAGCCATTTTTGGAGGTTCTCCTCGTGTTAAAGAATTACCGGTTAAGAGTTAAAAGTGTTTATTTACTTGACCGCAACAACACGCTTAGCGTTGACTTAACTGTGTTTTCAAGCCCTCTGATAGAGTTGACATGTCAGAAGTAAGTTCGGCGACATTCTCTTCCAGGTTCTCAAGTCTTTCATCTATATCCGGAGCTGTGTTCTCATTCACCTTATCAGCTACCGACTCAACATCGTTCTCAAGTTCTTCCAGACGCTGCTCGAAGTCCTCTACAGTATCTCTACGATCAATCTCATCTTCCAGTTCTTCCAGTCTGTTGCTCATCGCTTCCTGGTGCAGAGTCTCGTTGTGGTAGTTGATCTCCAGTTCCTCGATTCTTTGCTCCATCTCGGCAATCTTCTCCTGAAGCCTCGATTCCTTATCTACTATCATTTCCTCCAGGTTCTCCAAGGTCTGCTTCTCCTTAGAGTCGTGCTCGTCGATGTGCTGTTTCACTTCCTGGATGTTGTCGGAGATAGCCATCTTCTAATTTAGTACTGGTTAGGCGTTGTTAATAAATCCTCCAGAAACAAAAATACTTTGTATGGAAAAGACTCTCTTGGTAGTCATAGACGGATTCGGAGTAAGAGAAGAAACACAGGGAAACGCAGCCAAGCAAGCAGACACACCAAACCTCGACAGATTGAAGGAACAATACAACTACACCGAGCTAGAGGCCTCCGGACCTGCCGTAGGACTGCCCGAAGGATACACAGGCAACTCAGAGGTCGGCCACCTACACCTAGGTGCCGGACGAACAATACCACAGAGACTCACCCGGATCAACCAAGCAATCGAAAACAACGAACTGAGGGAAAAAGAAGCACTGAAAAACGCCTTCCAGAGAGCCGAAGAAAAAGAAGTACCAATCCACCTAGCAGGAATTATCAGCGACGGAGGAATACACGGACACATCAATCACCTCAAAGCACTGCTTCAAATATCTACTAATTATGATGTAGAGGTTAAGATCCACTGCTTCACAGACGGACGAGATGTCGCACCAAAAAGCGCAGAGAATTTCCTAGACCAGATAGAAGACTGGACAGAACAGTATGGTGGGCAGATATCTACCGTCATGGGTCGTTACTACAGTATGGACCGTGATCACAACTGGGAGCGAACGCATAAAGCATACCAGGCTATGGCGCAGGCAGAAGGATTCGAGTTCACCGACCCGCGTGAAGCGCTCGATGAGACTTATGATGAGGGTGACTACGATTACTTTGTTATCCCTTCAGTGAACGAAAACTACTCAGGTATGAAGGATGACCACGAGGTGGTTTTCTACAACTTTAGAGCTGATCGTGAAAGACAGATTGAGGAGGAACTAGTTTCAGATGTTGACCCTGATGAGTTTGACGAACCGGTTCATCCAAAATTTACTTCGATGTTCCGTTACGAGCATGAAATCGAGAACCCTGCGATCTTCGAGAAAAAGATAGTTGAAAACACCTTGGGAGAGAAGCTTGAAGAGAAAGGTTATTCGCAGCTGCGTGTAGCGGAGAGCCAGAAACGACCTCACGTAACATTCTTCTTCAACGGTCAGAGAGAGCTCAAGTTCGAACACGAGGAACGCCACTTCGTTGAATCCGACAAGATTAAGGCCTATGATCAGAAACCGGAGATGCACGCAGATGATATTACCGATGTAGTTCTGGAAGCTATGGAGGAAGGTGAGAAAGACTTCATACTACTGAACTTTGCGAACTGCGACCTAGTCGGTCATACAGGCGATATGGAGGCTGCAGTAACAGCAGCCGAAACAGTTGACAGAAATATCGGAAGATTAGTAGATAAATTAGAGGAAACTGAGTACAGATTCATCATAACCTCTGATCACGGGAACTGCGAGGATATGGGGACTAAAGACAGTCCTAACACTTCTCATACAACGAATCCTATTCCCTTGTTCTCCGATATAGATATAGAGAGTGATTTGGAAGGTATTACTGATGTGAGGAATTTGATTACATGATTCTAGGGATATCTTCGGGCCAGCATCTTGTTAGGATTGGATTATCTTGTACATAGTCCGTGGTAGGTGTCATTTCCTCAATCTGCCAGTCAACAGGAGAGTTTACCGTTGCAGCATCTTCATCAGTGAACTCTTCTCTCACCTGTAGGAATAATTTCGTTATTTCCCAGTCGTCTTCCTGAGGTGTGGAGCACGTAGGCAAGTTTGCCTGCTGCTGCAGGTCAATAGTAGCATTTAGAGGGCATATATCTCCGCAGTTCTCCCCTACCGTCACATTATCTAAGACCATTTCCTCCATAGCTCCCAGATTATCTTCAGAGCCGTTAGGATATACCATCAGCAGACTCACATTTTCCACATTTCTCCGATCATTGGAGAGATCCACTGTAATGTTAATCTCTTCCTCTTGTCCGATCATGAAGTTATTCTGATCTACCTCCATTTCTCTAAGGAACATCTGTCCATTGCTGAAGGACGGTAAAGCATTACCTGTCCAGCAATCGTTGAACCGGGTATCTCTCAGATTCAAAGATTGATTCATTACCGTGACCCAAGCCTGCTTGTTCTGGAAATTGTCTCCGTTTCTATCCTCAAATACCTGGATGAAAACTCTTTGACTGAACTGAGATTGATCTCCATTTAGGTGATCTTGACAAGGTGTCAGGTCTTCAGACATGTTTCCTGGTTCCGAGTATGTGAAGTTGTTGCTTACTTCACAGGTTTCTTGATCATGGCAGACATTCCCTACATCTCCACCCCAGTGAATCGTACTATCTGTGCTGTCTGCGCTTTTCGGATAGGCAACCTGAAAACCTACGGTATAGTAGTAATCAGAATTATACTCGAATGTCCCGTCATTCCACTCGCTTCCGCCATATTCATCAAGATATTCTTGTCCATCCAGCTCCTCAAGATTTATTTCATAATTGTAGTTTTCCTCAGAATCGTATACTACATATGAAGGCCATGCACCTATCGCTATACCATCCATTTTGGTAACGCCGTTATCTGCATCTTCTATCTCGAAATTCTGGATATTACCATATATCTCGCCGCAGCCCATCTCTTCGTATTCTTCTTCCTGACCTGTTTGACCTAATCTAGTACATTCTGACTGGTTCTGAACACCTGAGGAGTATCCTGATAGAAAGTTGGTTTGTCCAAATACAAATGTAGCAGCAAAGGCTGCTGAAATAAATGTGACGAGCAGAACCACCATAGAAGAGGTTACTTTATTCAATTGTATCACCCGCAAGATATGTCGACATTGTCACAGTCCTGAAGGTTATCCCAGAGGTCTGTATCTCTTCCTTCAGTTATCATCTCGCCATCTTCACAGAACTTTCTCTCGTAATTAGATTCCCATAAAGAACACTGAGCATTGGAAGTGGTGTCGTTAGAAAAATTCGTAAACCCCTCTGTTTGACCGGTCATAAAACCTATCACCACTACCGCACCGATCATCAAGACCATGAGAACTACCACTATCTCCATGGTCTTGTCCATGACTCTTTACACCGACACTCGATTTATTTGAGAGTTTACTTCCTCAGTTATCTCATACATTTCATATCCCTCTTCCTGATAAGAGGTTGGGATGTCATTAAGTTCATCAGATAAGTTTCCTTCAACATCCCCTCTCTGTTCATCTATTGAGTCTCCAAATCCTCCTATCTGAGTGTTAGCCATGGCTATGACTATTACAGCAGCCACCATCAGTACCATCGCGACTAACACTAACTCCATGGTTTTATCCATCTAGCTATCATCTTCTCCTGTACCTTCTAAACCGGATGAATCAGACTGTGCGCTCGCAGATGCACATGTAATTGTAGAACTTCCTCCACCCGAGTCTACTGCATTATAACTATTGATTGTCGTACCAGCTACTCCTTGACACTGTGTAGGTTTACTTATAGATCCTCCAGGGTTCAAAGAGCATTTGGTCTCAACCTGTGCTTTGCATCCCTGTGAACTGGTGCTGTCGAAGAGATCTGTTAGGCTTCCTTGTGCCATGAATACGATTATCAGTGCTGTCATCATCAGTACGGATGCGGCTACGATTAGGGTTAGTATTTGTGACATTCCTTTGTGAGAGGAAAGTTTATCCATCATATAGGTTGGTTATGAAGGGTTGAATAAAAATGCTTCCCAGTTAACCCTGTTTTTCTAGAAAAATAAGAGAGAAAAATATGTGGTTGACAGGCTTTATGCCTGGGATAGGTTCAGTTGGATACTTGAGACATTGAGTTCTTCTCCTTCATCGGTCTCAATCTGGTCGGTTCCTGTCTCGATGTCATCTACTTGTACATCTTCGAGGAAACGGTTCTTCACAATTTCTACTACATCTACTGCTCGGCTGATTGCTTTTCCACGAGCCTTTACATGAACCGTTTCATGTCCTTCTGTGAACTGGGTTACTACTGCCAGTACATAGCTGTAAGCTGGCTTGGAACCGACATATACTGTGTTGTCGTCTTCTTCTACTTGGTCGTCTGCCACTACTAAATCACCTATACAGCTATAGAATCTAAAAGGATAAAAAACCTGCTAGTATGGCCATCCTGCATTAATAGTATGGTTGTATTGGAAATTGAACGGAATGTTGGTCTCTCCATCATGTGTTATTACAGGCTCTTCATTGTCAGTCATGTCTATTTCAGCTTCGTATTTCGCCAAGCTGACATTGTAATCATAATCTATCTGAACTAAGACATCGGGATCGCTTTCATGATCATGAGTGTGACTTACACATGTATCTCCTGGGGGAACATACCCTGTGCAGTCCCAAGATGGATCTTGGTAGGTATCACCGAATGAATCACTGTCCGAGTGATCGTGGTCACCGGTACAATCCTCGTTATCACAGGTGGTATTTAGATGAGAGTGAGTCAAATCACATTCCACCTCAGTCGCATTGTTAGGGTTATCCTCTCTAGGCCACCAAGATGAGGATTCGTCGCTTTCTACATCTATATAGTCGGATTTATCAGTTCTATCTACAGCGCCTTCAACAACTCCCTGTATGTTATCAACTGCGTTCTGTCTGGCATCCTTGTGAACAGATTCTCTCTTAGACTCTCTTTGGTCGCTTGTAGGGTCACAGTTTGAAGTTGTTCCTGAATCAGTTCCCCAGGTCTGTGTTTGAGTCATTTCTTCTCTTATGGCCATTGTCAGGTTTCTTGCATATCTTGAAAGCTCAATATAGTTGTGCGGTATTTCTTGGTCATCGTCTACATCTGGTCCTCGGATGCTATTCATTTCTACTTCTTGGAAGGCTTTTGTCTCCCATCTGCTTCCTCCGCAGGCAACTATCTTTTCATCTACACTATATTCGAAGACCCAGTCTCCTCCAAAGGTCGATTCTTCTATATCGTAGTAATCAACATTTGGTGTTTTACTACAGCCTAAATAGTAATCATTAGATCTTAACCCATATTGAGAATGTGCAACTATAGTTTCATTGAACCTGTGCATCAAATAATCCCTGCTGGGCATGTGAGTTTTGTTCCAGTCCGCATATGAACCGTTTTCGCCTAAGACTAAAGCAGCATTATTTATGGCAAACTCTGCTTGATTATGCATGTAACCCGGGAACTCTTGAGAGCGCATCTGGGTTTCAGCTACCACCCCCATATCACCCTCGAAATAACTGAACACGAAGTTCATCTGCGTTCTTGCAAAGAGTGTTGTGAATAGAGATCCGCCCGAGATAAAAAGCAGCGTTACAACCACGAGTATACTTAGGAACTGGCCTTTGCTGACTTCTGATCTTTCGTAGAGGTTTTTCAACTTATTAATGATAATCACCATAACCTGGATGCCGGTTTGTAGAGGGTGTCGTCGATCCAGAAGGCTCATACGCCTGTGCTACAGATCCATCGATATTAAGAGTGACATAGACTGTATCGCCCTCAGGGGAAGCTATATTTGCTCTTGCGTGATCGCTTCCCATCCATACCTGCGAACTGCTTACATTATAATCATCGTGATCTGGATAGTTGATGTGGAAATCATACTCGAAGTTGTCTCCTCCAATAGGCATATATCTACGGACCACTGTACGGATTTCATCTTCCTTATCACTTCTTGAATCAGCGTAAGGAAGTTCTCGTATTTCTGATCGAGTTAAATTTGATTCAAGGATTTGATTTAGCATTATTTGGGCTTGGAAACCCTTCTGATTCTTATTGAGTTCTGCATTTAGACCTGCGTCAAGTTGTGAGTCTTGAAGCCAGTAACCAGCTAGCAACATCATTAAAATCATAGGCACCATTCCTACCGCCAAAGCTGCTATTCCTATCTGGCCTTGTAGTCTTTCAGACATCTTTCTTGTGATTATATTTTCTTTAATCATTTTTCCACCCCTATATACAGAGGATGATCATCATTAGATATTCTTAAAGGCGCTGAACGGACATAACCGGACGGATTTACGCATTCTGATTTCATGGACATATCTACTTGTTCTAAAGAATTCCAAAAACCAATTTCAAGCGGTCCAGAAGGTTTAAAGTGGCCCTCCCCATCTACCGTACACTCGCTTCCTGTATCTCTCAATGCATTGTCTAAATCTTGACCATCTGAAAAGTGGCCAAAGCTATCTGCATTGTCGTGAGAAAATACATGCATTAAGCCGGCAGTTTCCCATGTTGCCTCTGTGTAGGTTGTGCTTACTCCGCCAGCAGCTTCTCTGACCATTGCTGTTTGCATCTGCACCACTGCATTTATTATGAAAAGAAGGAATACCGTTCCAGCGATTAAGGCAAAGACATTACGATCCATCAGCACTTAGACCTGTATATGTGTACTACGGGATCTCCTGAGGTTTTATTTAGGCAGTAAAATCTTGAGGGTGATTCGGACTCTTCATTTCGTAGATTGAAGGATCCTGGCGAGTCTGGAGGATCGAAGGGGGATATCTCTCTTTCTCCATTGAAGGTGAACGATATGTAATACTGTTTGTTCTCTTTGAATAGTGCATAGCCTCTACCATAGTCTAGTTGTAGCTTTATATCATCCATAGCCGATACACCATAGACAGTTCTTTCCATCCTCTCTGAAGCCATTCCAACCGATTCACTTCTTATTACTCCTCCAACATCCACAAGCATTGAATTTGCTATCGTTGCTATCAATCCTACCAGCATAAATGTAACTATTGCAACTGCCATTGTTTCAAAAGTTCCTTTCCTGGAGTTGGAGGATATTCTCATTGTCCTTCGGATATATCGTATAGATCTTCCCCATCATCGTTTTCTTCAGATTCTATCGTGTAGCCACTCCATGAGCTGTCTATAGTGGTTCTTGAATCTACCTTACAGGCCATTTTTCTTTCTTCCAGTGTTTCACCTTCTGGGTTTGTCAGTGTGTAATTATCGTAATTAAGTGTTAATTCATAGCCATCCTGTAGATTTATCGTATTCGTGACCTCGTCTTCGTTTCCACAGACATTTCCTATGTCTTCAACGAGATTATTGGTAGAACTTCTGACAGCACCTTTCTGCTGGGCGCTCACTGAGCCTATTATTATCTGAGGCATGATAATGAGAGCCACTGTCAGCCCAATAGCTCCCGCCACCACATTAGACATTGTAACCGGACTTTGATTGGTCATAGCTGCACCTCTATTCTTTTAGATTCTGTCTTAGGATATACTTCATCATTTTCATCACTAATAATAAAATCTAGATTTTGGCCTCTGCTATCGTCCTCTGCTCTTTCTGTAATATTGCCTACACCTTGTTCTCCTAGGTCAATTCCTCCGGAAATCATGCTGTAGATTATGGTTATGACTATTACTGCTAATACTACTGCCATTGCAACTGCGGTTTCATGATTCATTCATTAACACCATTTTTATTCTAAGGTCATGAATTCCGATAGGAATCCTTCAAATCCTCCTGTGTTTTGTTGTAAAAGCATAACTATCATCAAGAGTATCATTGCTCCAAGTAAAAGTGATACTACAAATCGGAGGGAAAAATCCATGTATCTAGATAGGGTTTCGCCAGTTTTTATTCTATGGGTCCGGACCTACTGTAGATGCATCTTCGCTAAACTGGTTTAGGGCGTTATCTAGCCAGCCGGAAACCGATCCAAAGTAGACCGAGACAAATATTACTGCTAATGTTATAGCTGCGACAATGAAAACCGGTTTGTCAAGACCATATCTGTCTTTTTCTTTGGAGAGTTTGTAGTAGTTCTTCGAGACGCGATAAATATTTTTCATCATCTAATTATCTACCTCTATAGTTTCATGGTACTCTATTGTGACCCTTTCATCTATTTCAACATAGTTGCCTCCATCAGTTACACATGAATCGGGATCCCCACCAGTTACCATGATATAGGTGGTAATTTTTGTGGCATCAATAGAAGGCATGTGATCCTGATCAACGGTGTGCTCTCCTCCACTTCTTCCACCATCGTCTCTGTTGGTTTGAATATAACCTTCTGTTCCCGGACAAAGGACATATTTAGCTTCTGCACCGAAGTTAATTCCTCTTTCATCATCTCCTGGATCTCCTACTTCTATATCACCTTCATCTCCAGGTTCAAGTACCACAGGGGCATCTACAACTACATGACCTAATTTGAGATTTATTCCAGGCCAGTTGGAATCTCCATCAATCACATCCACGCTGTAAGGAGCATATCTTGCAAACTGTAGTCCTGCGAGAGAAGGAATAATCGCTATATCACCGGAGCCCCATTCATGACTTGTGACGACGCCTGCACCTACGACAGCGATGGTTGAACCTGCCCATGGATTTCCTGTAGCTGACGCACCTACGGCAGCTGCGCCAAATCCTACAGCAGTTACTGCTCCAGCCACGTAACCTTGCCAGCAGGTGTCATCCTGTTCGCCAACGACATAGTTAGCTGTCCATACTGCATCCCTTCTTACCTCTCCTTTATTGTCTCTTGCCAGTATTATTGGTCTTTCTAGATCTTCAGAAAGTTTGAAAGGTACTCTTCCATATCTTCCTTCCATATCGTTACCTGATCTTTTTGCCCATCCTGGCGTACTTTTACAGCTGAAGTAATTCCATACATCTGCTGAGGCAGATAATACTGTATCGATTGTTCCTCCAACAGTATATCCTATTGGATCGCTTAAGAAGCCGTTAATCGCTCCAGCAAATGCACTACCAGGTATGACCGAGTCTGCATTTTGTACACCTACGCATCTTGGAGTGTAATCTGTAAACTGGACTGCGTAGTTTGGAGCCTTTTCATAGAAAGGATTCTGTGTTGCTCTTCCAGGGAAGGTGTGCCAAGGAATTGTTTTCCAGGCATCATCATCGTTTGTAGCTTCTGTTATTCTTTCTTTAGTATCATCAGGTATTGTTATCAGGAATCCTCTATCCGAGTTTCCTGTGTCGTCCCTTGTAACTTCTTCAGAGTTTGGTACGGTATTTGCATAGAGCATTTGTCCAGATATTAGTTGTCCGGTTTTTGTACAGCTTATTGCTGATAGTTGACTTACTGCTATTACATCTCTAAACATTTCTGTACCTGGATATTCTGAGGTGAAGTCATCGTGATCTATTGCTCTTTGAATAGTACTATTATCTATGTATAGTCTGTTGTTTTCTCTTTCTAGAAGCATATCTACGGTGTCATATTCTTCATCTACTGACTCCGTCTTCATTGTTTGAAGTGATCCTAGCACTGCCGAGCCAATCATTAAGGGAATAATTACTAACCCTATTACTTTTGTGAGGGACCACATAACTATAGAATTGCTTTCTCTATTGTAAAAGGTACCGGATTAGACAGGCATCCAGCCTATTTCCCATATATGTGTAAGTAAATCTTCATCTCCACCCGTACCGCCTTCGTGGTTCCATCTATATCTTCTAGTCACACATTCATATTCTTCGCCTAGGTAATCTACGACCTGCCCCTCATTTGCGTCCGATAGACTGTCACAAGAGTAGGTGGTTCCACCGGAGCTAAGATCTCCATGGTATTCCAGATCAGGGTCAGGATAGAAATGCCGATTCTGGAGGCAGTTTGTTGCATTTACTTTTACTCTGATGAAGGTGAATGTGCGGCTTTCGAAACCACGGTACTCTCCAACAATCTTATTGTTTTTACCCCATACGGCTTCACCCTCATTCCATATGGTGTTCGCGTTTGTCTTTACATACCCTGATGCGCCTTCACATATGGCATACCAAACATCTCTTCTTGGAAAGTCTCCCCATCCGTCCCCACCATTATCGCCATAGTCACTTCCATCAACTTCTTCATCTATATTTTCTTTTGTCAAGATAGGTGCCTCTATGATGGCATCGCTTTCAGCGCTTTGATGCTCATTAAATGGAGGACTATTACCATTAACTCCGTAATTAAGATCTTGAGGGGACCCAGCTCCATCATCTGGGTAGGGAAGATAATCCATCCATTCGTTGGCCTCATAGAATTCAGGGCCTACATACTCCTCGTTATCAGCAGGACAGTTACCAACATAATTCAGGAATTGTGCTGCCCATACTCGACTACCTGAGTCTCTTCCGGGAAAGAATGTCTGAGCTGCTTCGAAAGTAATCTGTCCGTAACGACCTTCCATGTCATTTCCACGGTTCGATAGCCATCCCGGCTCTAATTTACAGGTCGCCATGTTCCATAGATCTTCCAAACCTCCCATCAGAGTTCCGAAAGTGAATTGGAAGGCAATACCTATCAAGTCGCCTTCTCTCAGTGCTTGAGATCTTTTATCTACAATATGATGACTTATCTCGTTACCTGTTCCCACGCATGTAGGTACGAAGTTGGATCTTTCCAAATAATTGAAGGGGCGATACCATCCTTCTCTGTCACCACTGGAGCGGTGTTGACGGCCAGGTATAGAATATTTGATCTTTTTTTCACTGTTTTGAGCTATCTTACTTGGCCATTCCCATCCTGATACATATTCAGAAACTCTTTGTCCCCCTATATCATCCTGACCGCTTTCTACCTCACCATGAATCCAGTATAGAAGCTGGCAGTTAACAGCTGATATCTGACTATATATCACTAAATCCCTAAATTGTTCCTTCGCTCTTCGCTGACGCAAAGTCTCTCCCTCAGGAGATTGACCTATCACAATATGCCGAGCTTCCTGATTTATGTCCTGTCTCGCATTTTCCTGCCAGAAGTTGAGTTCATTCTCCTTCATTTGCTGGAGACCGGCTAATATGACTCCTCCAAACATCAGCGGAATCATTACTATAACAACAATCTTCTTTACAGATAACATGTTAACAAAGCTCTAAGCGGCCTCCAGTCATGTCTGCAATTACTGATGCTAGGTTGGTACATCCTGAGGCGGCTTCTCCTGATTTTTGGATTGCTGAGACAGTCATTGTTCCCAGAATAAGGAGCAAGAGTAAAGCAATTATTAGCCCTATTATAAATGGTACAGCCTGTACCCCTTTCCTGTGTGCTTTTACTTTCAGGGAAGGGTTGATTGCCATGTTGACATAAACGCGGCGATCAGTATTAAAGCTAATGCCAGCCCTATCATCGCATTTATCCCAAGTTCTGCTTTTCTAGACTGCACCCATCTCACCCACCATTCCACCGAACATCAGAGACACTATAAGTAAAGTCATGGTATAGAACATGAGTCCGGCAATCATAACTTTTCCGATAAACATATTTCTGTAAGTCTCGTTCTCTCCCTTCGTAATCTTCATGTAGAAGGTTCCAAGCAGGTATAGAAGTTGAATTAAATACAACCCTACAACGAGCTGCAGAAGTTCTGGCGGGATAGCCTCATCCAGATTTCCTAGGATCCCTCCGAAGCTGGATACACCTCCGCCTCCAGGAGCTCCGGCAGGGCCGCCACCTGAACCTATACCCGCGTTAGCTTCTTGGAAGGATGATGATAATCCAAACATAGAGGTTATGATTGTCTGGCTCATTCCTACCGCTACTCCTGATACAACTGGTGCAAGCATGTATGCAAGCATCTGGATAGTGGTTGTAGTATCTTCCATCAAATCGTTAAGCTTTTCCTGCGTCTCATGGATGTTCTCCAGATATCTCGAAATCGTAAGCATCGCCTGAGAGGCCATCTTATTTCCTTTCTCTGATGAACGGATTATAGCCCGCATTACTGTCGATATTAGCTGGCTTGGGAACTCATGTACTGCTCCGTACTGATCATCAAACAGAGATTCCTCAAATGTCATACCCATTCTGTGAATATTTGCTGATGCCGAGTTGAACAACTGAGAGATCTCCATATCTGATGTTGCCTCCGCTGCATCCTCCAATGCGACTTCTATAGGTGTTCCACCCGATATCTTGTTTCCAAGCTGGAACAGTGCTGTTGGGAACTGTTTCTCGATGCTATGGATTTCCTCTTCAGCTGCCTTACGCTCCATGTTCCCAAGTACTTTAGAAACCCCTATCCCAAGCCCCAAACCTAGTGTTATTGAAACACTCCTGAGCAACATCGGTAGCGGCGCCAGAGAACCATCCGATACAAAAATACCTGGAACAGCTGCAGGATCAATATCCGAGACAGGATAGAAAGCCGGGAATGCCAGATATCCTAGGAACCCATAGGCTGATATAACCATGAATATTGCTGCACCTATCATCCAAGTGGGTATCTCCAGTTCAGAGTCGATAAGTTCTATCCTGTAGATCCCACGCTCAGGAAGCCGTTCCTCATCAGTTGAAGAGCTTGATGATACCGTTGGAGGTCGGGAGCTAAGCACTCTCTGCATGAATACATACAGGGAGGCAGGAAGCATGATGTTAAATAGTATAATTAGATGCATAGGCGTTATAGCGTCCCCCATAAAGACCGAGATAAGTGGGAGCATAATCATCGCAAGTACAGGCAGCATAGCTCCTAATGCGTTCAGTATCATGACCGGCGTTTTCAACCCCTGAGCGTAGTGCTTCATCTCTTCCCGGGTTCCATCCAGAATGGTATCAATAGCGTCCTGAAGCATATCATTCCTTCTTTCCGCGTTTGGTTCATTCATTGAGCCTTTGATCAGGTTCAGAGACTGCAGGAAGTCGTCATTGTAGTCTTTCCATTTCTTGGTGTAGTTCTCGAGAGATGTCTCTACATTTGAGTATTCTCCAACCTCTACATTCCATAGCACCTCTTTCAGATCGTCTGAGATAGGTCCATCTAAGTTCAGTGCCGCAAAACGTAGAGCTCCTTCCAAATTTGGACTCGAACGCATGTATACAACCATGTAGAGTATTGCAAGGATCATCTCTCCGCTGCTCCGGATCACCTTGTTTTTGGCCTCGAATTTAGGCTTGTAGAAGATGAATACTGCTACGCCAAACGGAATAATAGCCGATATCGCCATCAATGAAACAGGTATAATAGCTCCAAGTAGCATGTTTACCGCAAATACGAACATCCAGGTAAGAAAACCTATTATTGCAGCTCCTACAGTTCCTGAGAGAACCTGACCTGGCGTAATCTGCCATCCAAGAAGATTGATAGCTGGATTCAGTTTATTAATTGTGCTTTCGTCTGCTTCAAGATTGAGGTAGCCTGCCATTCTGTGGCAGAACTTTTCATATTTAGATATCTGTCGGGCGTCTTTCTCTTCTTCCTTAAATTCCTTGTATCTTTTTGAGTACAGGCTGTGACGGTTGTTGTCGTATGGAGGGAGTTGGAGATCTTTGTCTATATCGTTGATGATGTTCTCTATATCTTCTTTTTCTTCTTCTCCTATTCCCTCTTCATCTCTCAATCCGTATTACACCTGTCTTTCCAGCCATTCTTCCCATCGAGCCATTATTCTCTCGGTTTCTTGCCCGCCATATTCTTTCCTTACGTCTTCAGCTATAGTATGGTACTTCTGATTTGCTTTTACAACGAACTCTGCTTCCAGAAGCTCATCGTTACCTGTTTCATCTGCTTTATCAGCGATTTTCTGCTTCATGTCTTTTCTCAGTTGGATATTGTCCCATACTGCTTCCCAGTTGTTCTTCCATTCACGGATATTGGAGGCGATACGGTTCAGGATAAGTGATTCGCCGTTCAGAAGTGTATCCGTTGGAACGAGTTCGTCCTTGTTGCTGTCATAACGCATAAGTTCAACGAAGGCATTCTCTTCTTGTGGGTCGTCTGTCCAGGATTTTCTGACCTCTGTGATACCTGTTACTCTTCTATATGTTTCCAGGCCGTCAGGGCTTCTAATCTTGTTGACTGATACGATGATATCTGTAGCTTTGAAAGAAGTTTTCGGTACATTTAGGTCGTTGACCACTCGGTCGAATACGGAATATGCGTCTTCTCCGTGGATTGTTCCTCCAACGAAGTTCGCGACTGCTCCTACACGCATAGCCTCGTAAAGTGCCTGAGCTTCATCCGATCTTACTTCTCCGATGACAAGTGCTGAGTCTCCTAACCGGAGTGATGTTCTGATTGCTTCATCTGCTCCTAACTCACTTTCGTTCTGAGTAATTACGGACTGTGATTTCATCCTTTCGATGTTGTATCCGAGGTCTTTCATCTGCGGAATCGGTAGCTCTAGAGTGTCCTCTACTGTGACTATACGGTGGTTTTTCATGATTTCGAGCATGGATGCTGATAGTATGGATGTTTTTCCTGCTCCTCTTGTCCCTGCGAATAGTACGGACCGGTTTCCGTCGACGATGAATGATAGTAGTGCGGCTCCGAGTGCATTGATCATGCCGTTGTTGACGAATAATGGTAGTGTCCATGCTCTTGATCGGTGTCGTCGGAAAGCGAACGCTAATCCTTCGGGTGATAGGCTTTCCTGGATGACTGCTACTCGTGCTCGTCCTCCTTCGACCTCTGTCTCAGTGTCCAGTACCGGGTTGGCTTCGTCGAGTGGTCGGCCTGACTGTATTCTGAACCGGGTTGCCCATGACTCTGCCTCGTCTCTTGTCGGTATCAGGTTGGTTTTGCATTCCTCGTAGTCCTGATGGCTGATGTACATCGGTGAGTCTCCGATCGGGGAGTTGATGTAGACATCCTGCACTTTCGGGTCAGAAAGCAGAAGTTCGAGTACTCCGAGTCCGGAGGTGTACCTGTTTAGTATGCTTGTTAGTTCTTCGAGTTCTTCCATCTCTAGGTTCATGTCCATTTGTGCGGCGATATCTCTGAGCATGTCTTTTCCGATGTTCTCGAATACATCACGCATTCTTTCCGGCTGAGCGAACTCTCCGGACTCCGGTTTATGTGACGCCATATATCTCCTGGCTGCGTCAAGCAGCTTGTACTTCTCTTCAGAAAGGTTGAACTCCGGCGGATCGATGTGGTATACTGGCCGGGTTTTTCCTGGTACGCGGTAGATGGTTACTTCTACATCGTTCCGAGCTTCGTACCGGTCGATCTCCTCTCCTTTTTCGGGAGGGAGGCTCATGAACTTCGTAAGCATGAAGTTAGGCCGAACCAGAGGGTGGAAGAACTCTCTGTATACATCCCTGTCCCCTACATGGAATCCTGTAATGTACTCTTGTGCCTGATCGATTATCTGGCAATCTTCTATTCTTTCTCTTATAGGCTTGAGAACATCCTGTACGAAGTATTTGTTGCATCTCTTCTGCTGTGGGTAACCTTCCTTCATTTTCTGTTTCATGTGGCGCTCTTTTCTCTTTATCTTGACATATGCGCCGACAGGATCTCTTCTAAGCCTGTCTAGCACTATTTTCTGTACTTCAGGTAGTTCTTCTGAGTAGAGTTCCTGGCATTTCTTTCTGTCGATGTCCTGTGACAGGTAGCCCTGATTGGCTATGTCTTCTATGGCTGTTGAGATTTCTTTCAATAGTTCTATCTGTTCTTCGGTGTATTCGTAGTCTCTGGATTCTGATAGTACTACGGAGCTGGCTCCTGGTACTTCTTCTAATATGTCTACTACTCTTCCCATTACTTCGGGGTAGTCCTCTATTGAGGCTCCGTAGACTGATCCCAAGGTGTTCACTTCTATTGTGCCGGATTCTTCGTCGTATTCGTAGTCGAAGATGTCTTTGTCTGAAGGGGGCATACCAAGCATTATTATTCGGGGTTTCCTAAATTAAAAGATACGATGCCAGATCAAGACCTGATCAACCAGATTATTAACCGGGTGAACGATTTCAACCGGCGGATGAGAGACCTGGAGGAGAAAATCCGGAACCTGACTGCCCGAGTTAATACTCTTGACGATACGATTATGAACAAGACCAAGACCCTGAATAATGACTTACAGGAACTGGATGACGAGATAGGAGAGCTCAGCGATCGTATCGCAAACCTAGAGGTCGATGTAAAGGAAATCAACCGTGAAAAGCGTAAGTATGTGAGCCAGCAGGAACTTGAGGAGATGGAGAACTACATGGATCTCATGAACCCTGTGAATTCTAATTTCACGACTGAGAAGCAGGTTGATCAGAAGATCGAGAACAATTCACTAAGCCAAGAGGAAGTTGAGAAACTGATTGAGCAGAAGATGAATTAAAGTGTGTATGATTTAATAACGGGCGGAACCAAAATGTTTTCTAGAGGTAATCCTGATAAATGAAATTTGAACTTTTTGGACGCCTCGGCGACGACAACGAGACCGGAGATCAGCAAGCAGAAGACTCAGGAGGATTTAATGCCGGATACGATGACGAAGGAGGCGACTTCCAGACAGGCGGAGACCTAGATAGAACGGTTCAGAACCTGTTCGACCAGGGTTACTCGGAAGACGAGATCAAGAATGAACTGCAGGGACAATACTCTGCGACAGAAGTTTCTCAGGCAATTAATCGCGTTGTAACTTCTAACGCCACAGGAAACGCCAATAATAGTGGTGGCAGCGGAAATAGTGATGGACCTGAGCCTATGACTCCTTATCAGGGAGATGAAGATGCGGTCAGTCCTATGGACGAAGGTTATGACGGAGATGACCAAAATGGTGGTGGAGGCGGAAACAGTATGGAAAACAATATGAACCAGAACAACAATCAGAATACTATGATGCAAGGGCAGCAAAACCAGCAGTCTCAACAGCAGCAACAGCAACCTCTGCAGTCAGGAGGTCAGAGCCAGAAAGGAAGCGCTAACTCTGGTAATGTAGATCCTGCTGTAGAAGAACTTATTGAAACTATAATCGCAGAGAACTTCGAGAAGGTTGAAGCAGAGTTCCATAATGTTTACGACGAACTTGATACCTTCGCAGATGAAATCGAAGACCTGAAGCAAAGAGTGCACGATCTTGAGGTCAGAGATGACGAGGATCAACAGCAGTTCGTTCAGAAGATCGACGAGGTTGAAGAACATATCGATGAGTACGAGTCCCGTATCGGAGGACTTGAGAAAGCCTTCCAGCAGGTACTTCCATCACTCGTTGACAATGTAAGAGAGCTTACAGACCTTGTCCAAGATCTGAAGGATGAAGGAGATGTGAGCGAAGGAGACTTCGAGGACATGGACATGGAAAGTCTCAAGAACGAATAAGAATTCCTTCTCGTTTTCTATTTCCCAAATTTTTCTCTTTCTAAACAATTCTTTCTAAATAAAATCTAGTTGAGAGAAGAAACTAGAGTTTTTCCTATTCTGACTGTCCTGCTGTCAGAGCCACGAGAGCTACTATCATCAGCAGTATAAGTATTGGCATGACTACTTCCTCGAATATCTTGCTCCAGTTCTCTATGTCCGGAATGATGTTGGGTATTCCGAAGAAGTTAGATATTATAGCAAGTAGTGCTACTACAAATATTCCTGCACCAAGAATGAGAGGTAGGGATCTATCATTATCCTGAAGGTTCTCCAAGTCATATCCTGCTACTCCGAGCACGATCATCAGGCCGATTACCGCGAAGATGCCGAAAGTAGCTGCTGCAACTACATTAGTCAGAAGTCCTGCCGGAATAAACATGTAAGCTCCTCCACCAGCCATGAAAGCTATAGCTAGAGATATCGAGCCATTGACAAACTCATCTTCACTTATGAAATGGTATTTCTCTAGCACACCGTAACTTACTGCTAGTACGAGTAACCATGGGAAGAAGAATCTGAATATCTGCATTTCTGCCATGGTCTGGATTATCTGCTCGAAAACCATGACTGGTTTATCCTCCTCCGGAGCCGCCGGCTAGTTCATCGAACAGTTTTCCAGGCGAGAAACTACTACCGGCGTCAGGATCTGACAGTGTCCAGTAGATCAGCCCTGCTACTACCAGTACCCATATTAGTCCTGAATCAACTGTGAAGTTGATGAACTGTTCCAAGCCCTCACTGTTGATGTTATCCGGTATGAATATTCTTCCTCCTCCTGTTACGAAGAAGGCCAGTACTACGATACCAGTTAGTATCAATCCGTAGATACCTCTGGACTCACTGTCTCCAGTGCCGATATCTAGGCCGATGAATGCTAGTACGACCAGTAACCCGAGCAATCCTATTACGGATACTGCTATTGCTCCAAGGTACTCTACGAAGAAAGTCTGGTAGGCTGGGTTCCTTACGAGGAACTGTGCTACGAAGAATGCGAATACTACTGAAAGCGTCGCTGCGAACTTGTTGTCTCCGTCCTCTTCCTCGAATAGAGGTATTCGTTTGAGTGTGAGGAAGAAGAGTACATATGCCACTACGAAGGGCAGGAGACCTGAGAAGAATCCGTTCTCCGCCATTATTTCTAGGAGGTTGTTGAACCCTCCTGCACCTGCGTCGTGGCTAGTCACTTTCTATTATTCACCTTGTTGATCTAGGTAGTGGCTTACTTTTCGGTTTAGTAGCCATAGTTCTCTACCTATGATCATTAGTCCAAGCATGACGATCCATGGCTGGATGTCTCTTCCGAATGATACCATGGTTGCTTCCTGTGATGAGTAGAATGCTGTCCATAGAGCTACCGCGATCGCTCCGAATGATAGGATTACGATTACGAGTTCGTCTAGGATGTTTTCTACATTGTATAGGTAGTTTCGGAATCTTTTGGAGTCCATAGTTTAGAAACCTCCTCCGCCCATGCCGCCCATTCCTGAGCGCATTCCTAAGAGTTTTGCGATTACAAATCCTGCTACTAGGCCCACTACGGCGGCTTCTGGTTCAGCCATCAGGCCGTTCATTATTTGGTCAGGTAATGCCATTGTTGTTTTAAGCCTCTGATAAAGTTCATTATGAACTACTTGTTTAAATAATTAAACCGATGTTGCCTTCTGCGTTGTTTCTGATTTCGCTGGAGTTTCCGGGGTTTGAGGTGTTTCTCTGGTCTGCTGTACTTCCAGATGCTCCATATATCTATTTTCTGCTGGAGCGTATTCTTGGTCTTCTGATCTGGCTGCTATGTAGTCGGAGATCTCTTGGTTTACATCTACTTCTTCAGAGTACATTTCATTGATAGCAGTACCTGGGTCAGAATTAACTTCTAAGCCGACTATCTCGCCATCGGGAGTCTTCATGTAATCGAATGCGGCTACCTCTAAGCCTTCAGTTGCCTGTATTGCTGCATCGATTTCATAGTCAAATATATCTCCCGGATCTGTGTATTCTCCGCCGTTAGCTATATTGTTAGCAATTCCTTCTCCATCTTCACGGGCAGCTATCTCTAGCACGGTGGCATCTTCTCCATCACCTAGCACTAGTGCACGACAGTCTTTGAAGCCTTCTTCATGCGGTACAGATTCTTCTAACCTGTATTCTTCTCTATCAAATTCCTCAAGATATTCTTCCAAGGTCTCGGATTCTTCTATTTCCGTGATTCCGTTCCCAAAAGAGCTTCTCGCTGGTTTTGCGATAACCTGATCGTCTTCAAGCACCTCAAAAGCTCCTTCTTCAGAATAGCTTTCAGCCATTCGGACATTTTGGAGGTTACTAAATGATTCTTCCAGCATTTCAGAAGTCCTGTTCTTATCGTTATGGAACCAAGACATCAAAGGATCTTGTATAAAATCTATATCCTGGTCTTCTACTGCCGCAGAAACCTGCTCAGCTATTTCTCTGCTTTCTTCATCATCCATTCCTGAAGTAAATTTTTTGTGGCGATAGAAAACTGTTTGATCATCTATTTTTTCTAATTCGTCTACAGATGATACATCGGTTACATCGTACCCCTGTTCATCCAGTTCTTCAACAGTCTTTTTCCTGGTCGGTGTATCTACTTCGCCTGCGTACAGTATATCTGCCTCTTCAACATCTGTTTCTCTTATTATATCATGTACGGTTCTGTCGAAGAGCCATCCAAACATAGAAACAGATTTGTTACATGAAAGTTATAAAATTTTAGAAGGAGTCCTTCCAGTTCTCGAGACCCTGAATAGCGTCATCTATCGCTGCGATCAAGTCCTGATCATCATCAATCTCGTGGTTGTTTGCGTTATGAAGAGCTCTGAGATCGTCTCTCAGATCTGCGAGTTCGTTCGGTATATGAGTATTCACCAGTTCGTTTACATCACTGTCCGGGAATTCAGGGTTGTTGCATCCTGTATCCGTGTTCAGGTCGTCGATGATATCACGGATATCTGAAAGGTATGCATGTATATCACCGGAGTTGGAGTGGTTCTGTATGTCTCCAATACGGGATTCGATTTCGGTCTTCTCTGAATTGCTTATCTGCAGCTCGTCCTTGAGTACAGATTTCAAGTCCTGTAACTGTCTCTTTATAGTTCCTTTGCGGTTCTTGAGTTGTTCAAGAGAGTTCTCCAAGGCTTCTTCGTGCTCTTCCATTCTACGGGCTCTGTTGAAAAGTCCTTCGTTGTCCAGTTCCTGTGCATAATCTTCTATCCTCTGTTCGTAGTCCTCAACCTGATCTACATCCTGCATCAGAAGGTTGATGCCTTTCAGTGATTTTGTGACGGTTTCGGCTTCAGCTATCAGTTTGTTTAGTTCATCGTCCAGGTTTGAGGTTACATGTTCCTCTTTCGTTTCTATCCTCTCGACTGCATCTATTATTGTTTCAAGCTCCTCCTTTGCATCAATCAAGCCGAATTCTTGATACCGGGATGGAAGGTCCATCGTACCGAGGTCAGTGTTCTCCAACAGTCCTCCTCCGCCTAGAATCATGTCCGGATGCAGGTTGTCTAGGTTTGGGTTGGATCCGCTGGAGGAGTTGTTTTTGAGCTTGGTGAGTTTTCCACGCATATGGTTAACTCCGGCTGTCAGGTACTTTATCCGGTTATTTACATTTTCGTAATCTCTGCTTGCGTTCTTAACACCGTTGATAGCATCGTTGATGTGATCTATCTCCGAGCTCAGGTCTTTGGCTGCGTTGTTCATCGCTCCTTCTATATGGTCATCTGAGTCGTCTATTTCTTCTACTATCGATTCGATTTCTGCTTCTGTCTGTTCAGGTTGGTCCTGTACATTTCCGTCACCGACATTTCTTAGTCTCTGACCTGCTTCCCTTGCTTCCTCTATACCGTAGTTCAGGGCCTTGCCTGTTTTTCCTGCTGTCCAAGCTGCACTTGCTGCTCCACCTCCTACTACTGCAATCAGGAGGGCGATTACTCCGAAGAAGAGTGCTCCTACTAGCATCATCTGGATGTCCCAGACGAATCCCATAGCGTGACCGGTGCCTAAAATAGACAACACTGTCAGAAGCGCAAGTACCGCCAGAAGATTCTTTTTATCGTCATCCTGAACCCCTGAAGATTGAAGGTTGAATAGCTCTTCTATCTCGAGTTTGACGACGATTTTCTTCATGATCATGTAGACAGAGAGCCAGATCAAGCCAAAGGTAGCAGCAAGGCCTAGATTGTGAACCATATCTCCCTGTGTAAGTCCAAGTGCACTTATTATGCCGGTAATATCTGTTAGAGAAGTGCTTCCGCCATGATTTGCTGCTGCTAAAGGTGTTGCTAAAAGGGTCAAAGTTGAAAGTAGTTTTTTCTTCATTATAGATCAGCGAATTTGTTCAGTAGTCGTTCTTCGGCTGCTTCTTCCTGTTCGTTCTGCTGTTCGATTTTCTCTAGGTGCTCTCCAATCTTGTTGAGATTGTCTTGCATGTTCTCCATTCTTCTCCAGGCTTGCGGTGCATAATCACTGTCTCCGATGTTTTCCAAGACATTCTTCTCGAGAGCTTCTATCTGATTGAGTATTCTGCCGTCTTCTTTTACGAGCGTTTGAAGCTGCTGAATCTCTTCCTCTTCAAGTTTTATTTCATTCTTGATTAGGTCTTTGGCTCTCTCGATGAGTTCTTCCAGTCTCTGTTCTTCGCTCATTAGTTCTTGGTAGTAGCTCTTCATCTGCTCGATTTCTTTCTCTTCCTGTTCAGCTTCTTTGTATACTTTCTCGCTCCCCATCTCTTGAGAGATGCTTTCGAGATATTCATCTAGCTGTTCAGCCTCGCCTATCTCCTGTTTAATCCTGCTGAGAAGATTCTGAAGGACGATAAATTCTTCAAGCTTGTTGACTAGGATATGGACCTCATCTTCCATTTCTTCCTCTTCTTTGGTTTCCAGAGATTCGATAAGTTTGATATCCTCTTGGACTCCCTTTAGTTCTTCATCTATTGTCTTGAGGCCTTTGAAGCTGTCTACAAACCCTCCTGGCGCTACCTGGTTTTCTGTTGCTCCTTTTCCTAACCCTGAAGCGGAAAGATTGTTCTCATGCGAGTTCTCCAACGAACTATTAGCTTTGTTTAGTTCATTATTGACATCATCCAGTCTTGCTTTAATATCCTTGACGCCTTTCTCTTCTTTCTGATCCTGCTTAAGAATCCTTTGTGCGTCCTCAATAGCCTGCTCGAACTCATCCAGATCCTTCTTCATCATTCCGGAAAGAGTTTTTTCTGATGATTCCACAAGTTCGATTACTTTCTCTACATCATGGGCGGCTTGATCTGATTCTTGCTCGGGATCTTCACTTTGACCCGAAGTCACATCTTCTTCTTCATGTTCTGCTCTTGTTGCTACATCCTGAGCCTGAGTGGTCCGGTCTCTAACCGCTTCAATATCCTGATTATCGTACTCATCGCTGCCTGCGTTAGCCCCTTCATCAAGTTCATTAAGTCCCCATGCACCTGCTTTGGCAGCTTTACCGGTGGAGAACATGAAGAGACCTGCTCCACCACCTAAAACCAGAATTATCAGAGAAGCTACCAAGAAGCCTACTGCTAACAGTAGTGTTTGTTGAATAGTATCTATTGTGAATCCGAGGTAGGTGTGTGATGCACCTGCTGCAGAAACAACTATTAGAAGAGATAGTACTGCTCCTAGGTTTCTGCCGTCATCTCCGTATGTGCCACCTCCCATGTTGAAGAGGTCTTCGAGTTCGAATCGCATGATCAGTTTCTTGGTTATCATGTAGACTGTGAACCAGATCAGTGCGAAGGTTGCTGCGGAGATTGCGATCTGTCTCCAGTTATCTACAGGGAATGGAAAGTTGGAGATTAGACCGATTAGTCCTCCGGACCCTCCGTGGTTCGCGGTTGCGATTGATGTGAAAGCCAGTAAAAGTGAGGAGAAGATGGCTTTTTTGTTCATGCAGTAGTTAATCCTCTCCTTCTTTAAATTAATTCACCTTAGAAGATGGCTTTGAATCCCCAGTAGAGAACTAGGAGTCCTACCCCTATGAATATTATGTAGGTGAGTCCTCCGAAGACTACGAATATCAGTTCGTTGATATCTTGGAATAACTGGGTTGGAACCAGCATGAGTGAAACTGCCAGAGCGATTAGTGTGGCGTACTTGTTTCTCTGTTTTCTGGCCTGTTCTCTTTCACTGTGCCATTCGTCTTCAGCGCTTAATGCGAATTTTAGGGCTTGTTTCAGTCCGATCTGGAAGATGAAGAATATCAAGAGGAATGGTGCTACAAGTTCCGTTAGTATCTCTGCCTGAGAATCGTAATGCGGTATCTGGAGGTTCTCGTATGGGTTTCCTCCACCACTGTGAAATGAAGCGGCTGCTGTTGAAACAGTGATAGTTAGTAGTAGAATGATTGAGAGGTATTTAGTCAAAGTCGAAGTCATCGCCGCCACCTCCCATGTCGCCGCCTCCGCCGATATCTCCTCCACCACTTCCGCCGCTACGGGCGTGTTTGATGTAGGCCGGCAGCATATCATC
Organism: Candidatus Nanohaloarchaea archaeon; assembly: GCA_041640035.1. Taxonomy (GTDB): domain Archaea; phylum Nanohalarchaeota; class Nanosalinia; order Nanosalinales; family Nanosalinaceae; genus JBEQAZ01. Next base: position 119,878 of record JBEQBC010000002.1, read on the forward strand.
TATTACGAAGCCGACTATGAGTCCAACTATTGCGGCTGCTGCGTATTCTCCTGGCAGGGGGAGTAATGAATCAAAGCTTCCTCCTAGCATATCTGCTGCTCCGACTGCTGCGATAGAGGCTACGGGATAGGCGACGAATTCCCAAGGGTCCTTCATACAAAAATTGTTTTTGAAGGAGAGTTATTAAATTACTTGGAGCCTGGCTACGGCGTCTGTAAGCAAAATTTATATAAGCAGAAAACGGGTTATTACGGTCTATATGGGTCTACTTTCAAGCGCTAAGAATCAGATCAACAAAGCGAAAAAATCTATGGGAAATGTAAAAGACAGGCTAAGCCGTGTAGCAAAAGGCGAGCAAGAGCTTCAAGACGAGATGAACCACTACCAGGATCTTGAAGGACAGGTGGAGGATGACCTTAGACAGGGAGATAGAAATGTAGCAGATGAAGAAGCTCAGAAACTTGAAAGCGGAGAAATGGAAGCTGCAGAAAGACTGGAAAACCTAGATGAGGAGATGCTGGAGATCTTCAAGCAAAACATGAGAGAGGTAAAGTTGACCGCGAATGCCATGAAGGAAAGAGATCAGTTTGAGGAAAGGACTAGGAAGAAGGTGCGACAGATCGCGAACGAACATAAGGAATTTGATGAGAGACTAAAGCAGGCTTCTCAAAATCTTGAAAGATATATTCAGGAGTCCAAACAGAATAGCAATAGAATGACTAGAGGTGAAGTCGGTAGAGAAGCACAGACCGACCAAGGTAAGAACTGGCAGGACCTAGAAGAAGAGGCCGAGCACATGAGAGATAGTATCAACGATGTGGTAAGAAGAGAGAACAACATGCTTGAGCTCTTGAATGCTGAAGAAAAAAGCATGGAAGAATTCAAGGAAGAGTGGGAAGAAAGCCTTAAAGAAATGAAAAAACTCAGAAACGAGGTTCAAACTTTCTATGGTCAGGAGCAGGAAATGGAGAAAATTGCAGAAGAGCTTGGCGACAGCGATTTAATGCAGAAAGTAGCTCAGGGAGAGGAAGAAGCTAAACAGATCAAGCAGACATTCAAGGAACTTGATAGCCGTATCGAAGAAATCGAACAGATGCTGGAGAAGATGGAACAGGAAGACGATTCAATCGTAAAGCACCAGAGTAATGTCACCAATAGAGCTGAAGAAATCCTTGAGATGTCTAAAAACGCTAGAAGGCAAGTTGCAGAGGTAGAGAACATAGTTGAACGAGATAATTATGAGCATCTGGAGTTCACCAGCCCTGAAAAATGGGAGAAAGAGATAGAGGTCATCAACAAATCTCTCAACAATGTTGAAGAACTTGTGCAGAAGTTCGAGGAAATCGAAGATCAGGAAATTAAGATTGAGGAACAGGAAGAACAGGTTATTGAAACCGAAGCACAGGAGGGCGCTCAGGCAGTCGGAGACGACTAAAAAACATCTAACAACTATTTTTTATTTCTCTTCAAACTTACCTAGTCTTTCCAGAGTTTCTAGTATACCCCATGCGTAGATTACAGCTTCCCAGGCGCGTATATAGTCTTCCTCCTCTAGAAAATGATATGTGTCATCTCTGTATGCCTTTACATTCTCCATCTGTTCGACTTCACTGTCTCTCTCCTCCATTCTACTTTCCAGTTTCTCTAACCATTCCCTGGTTTCTTCCTCAAGTTTCTCCTGAGTCTTGTTCATTAGAAGTCCTCCAAGTTTTCGTCCTCTACATGGGAGGTTTCCCCTAATATAATAATGGAGTGCGGTGTCTCACCGGTGATATCTAGGTCGCCTAACCTGCCGCAGCTTATGTTTTGATCATCGAGATTAGCTCTTTCCAGGAAAATAGCGTCCTTATCCGCTAGTTCTTCGTCCATTTCAACCAGTTTATCCCTCGCCTCATCGGCCGGATAATCGATATCAAGAAGTACTAATGTGTGGAGGCCTACAGAGAGGTTATCTTGAATGTACTCTGTGATTGATTCCGGTTTCATATCCTTGGGAAGAGTTACTGTTCTTCCGAACTTGTAGATGCTTAAACCAGTCTCTGCGATGGATGTGAATATAGAAGGTGCGTGAACAACATCGGTTTCGATCCCTTTCTTTTCTGCTCTTCTCTTGATATCATAATGGGTTGTAGCGGTTAACGCATCTCCCGAAACAAGAAAGGCTGTTTCCTGTTGTTCAGCTGATTCTACAATAGTATCCTTCTGCTCTACTTCATCGCGTGAAAGCTTCTGGATATCCTTACCTGTTTTTTCCTCTAATTTCTTTAGATCAACTGTTTCTGTATTTGTGTAAAACTCTGCGAATACTTTTTCAGAGTTTTCTATCCCTTTCAGGCCTTTTACGGTTATTTCATCGTCGTCGAGACCCAGTCCAATAAGGTGAAGCATCTTAACTAAACAGGTTGATGTAACTGTTTTTAATTAGTTGGAAGACATTTCGATTTCATGAAACAGGAAAAACTAGAGAAAAAGGCTGAAGAACTGTTTGAAAGACAGGGATTCAGAATTAAGAGAGAAGACGATGTCTTCAAGGCCTGTAATGAAGGAGACGAATTAGAATTCCAAGTATTCAGCTCTGAGAAATACAGTGTAGAAGAAGCAAGAGAAAGAATTGAGAATGATACAGATGCAGTATTTGTAGATGAAAGCCTGAGAGAAATCAAAGAAGTGGCGGAAACTGATGTATCTGTCTTGAAAGAGGAAGAAGACGGTAAAAGCTATGATTTACCTAGTTTTGAGTTGATCGGAGATATCGCAGTAATAAACGATCTGGACGGAAAAGATGAGGAAGAAGTGGTTGAGGGAATCACTGAGAACCATCCTCACATTGAAACTATTCTATTGAAATCAGAGCAGCTGTCAGGCGAATTCAGAGTTGGCGGATACAAGAAGCTGTATGGACAGGATACCGAAACAGTGCACAAGGAGTTCGGAGTGGATATCAAAGTGGATCCGACCAAGGCTTACTACTCCGAAAGGTTCTCTACCGAAAGAAAAAGAGTAGCCGATCAGATCAAACCAGGAGAAAAAGTACTGGTGATGTTCGCAGGAGTAGGACCTTTCGCACTGATCGCAGCCAGGCACTCAGAGGCGGAAAGAATAGTAGCAGTGGAGAAAAACCCTGAAGCGTGCGAATACCTGAAGGAAAATATCAAGCTAAACAACTTTACAGAACGGATCGAAGCTAGGTGCGGAGATGTTGAGGAGATACTTCCAGAGCTAGAAGACCGTTTTGATCGGATAATAATGCCTCTACCAGGAAAAGCCGATGAATTCCTCGACCTTGCAGAATCTGTCGTATCTAAAGACGCAGTGATTCATTACTACCGTTTCATGGAGGAAGACGACAGAGAGGGTTTAGAATCAGAGATAGAAAGTATTTTAGAACATGATTTCAGAGTGAGGGAGATGGTGAAATGCGGGGAGAAAAGTCCATCTACGGACAGAGTTTGCGTTGATATTGCTTTAACTTCTTGAATAGAACAACCATTTAAAACTTTGTAGTTATTGTATAGTTGTAAAAATCTGAGAGCGAGCGATTGAGTCAGCAAAGAGTTCCAAAAATTAGTGATCTGGAAGCTCTCTAAAATCCAAAAACAATCAAAAAAAGAGGTGAATTTATTATGAGCGCAGAAGACGCATTTGAAGTCCTTGAACTAGCAATGGACGATCACTACACAGCAGCAGAGCTTAAGGACCAGTATGATGATGAACTGGTAGATCAGGCATACGAAGCAAGAGACAAAGCAGTTCAGATGGCAGATGAGTACGGAGACGCACTTGAAGCTACAGAAACAGAAGCAAGAGCAGTTGCAGATTACCTGATGAAGCACAGAAGCCACATGGACGAAAAGGCACTCGAGCTAAGCAACGCTGCTGATGAGATTCAGGAAGATCTAGAAGATGTCGACGAACCAGATGTAGATACAGACAACCTTCTTGACATGGCGAACGATCTAGAGACCCGAGTCGAGAACGAGTACGACTTTAACTTCTAAGATCTTTCACATACTTTCCTATCCCCTATTATTTCTTCTCATTTTATCGATCATGAACAGAAACATCAAAACATTTAAAATGTTGTCACCATAAGGTAAACAATATGAGTGCAGAGGATTCATTCGAAACCCTAGAACTAGCTGTGGACGATCATTATAGAACAGTAGAACTGTTCGAGGAAGCAGTAGATGATGCCGCAATGGGCAGAGAAGTACTGACACAGCTGATAGATATAACACAGGAGTACGAAGAATTCAGGGAAAGCACAGCGACAGTCAACACGGCCATAGCATCCTACCTTATGGATCATAGAGATCATATGGATGCAAGAGCAGTAGAACTGAAGAACGACCACGATCGCCTCGAAGAAGTTATTGAAAATTACAGCCCTGACGGAGCCACAGGTGGAGGAAGCAGTGACGAAATAGACATCAACATAACATTTGAAGACGACAGAAGAGGCTTCCTGAAAACAGTAGCTGCAGGCGGCGCATTACTTGCAGGCGGAGGCCTAGCATACGGAACATGGCAGAACAGCGGCGACGATATCTACATCGCAGAAGAAAATATAGGGGAAACACCTGGAGACTATACACAGGATGTGGCTAGCAGCGAAGTCATAGAAAAGTATGTATCAAACATGATGGACGAGGAAGCGTTCTCCGATACATTCACCGAGGTCGGCCAGGATATTGACGGAAAAGACCTCAGCATGGGTTATATGGATAGTGAAAACCGTATTGACTTCTACGGCGACCAGGTAGTCAGCTCGGTAGAGATGGAAGACCAGCTTTACAATGAGGCAAAAGACGAACTCAACGAAGTACTACAAAACTGAATTGTTGTTACTATCCAATAACTATAAAAAACATGAGTGTTAATACTATAGTGTGATAACATGGTAAACTGGACTAACCTAAAGAACACGCTTACAGGCGGAGCAAGTACCGCCAAAGACGAGATGACCAAAACCACAAGAAGAAAATTCCTAACCGGGACAGCAGCCGCAGGAGCAACAGTACTAGGGGCAGATGCCCTGAGCGACGGAGCAGTCTCTGAAACAGCAGGAAACTGGTGGGAAGAGATTGTAGAAGATCCTATCGGAATGAACATCGATACAGTTAACGAATACAATGAAGCAGTGACTGACTTCGAGAACAACTTTGAGGACATGTATCGGTCCGAACTACATTCAGCCAGAGGAACAGACGATGTAGGAAGAATGCCCGGCAACCTAGAAGCAGGAGATTCCCTAGACGACGGACAGTACAAAGCACTAGGATTCAACGATGACGACATCAACAACTCCGACGGAAGAAATGTAGTAGAAAGAGTCGTAGATGATGAAGAATTCACAGTTCTCACACCTGACGCAGTCAGCATGGAAGACAGCAGCTTCGGAGACGAGTTCGGAGCACTAGCAATCAACCAGGATCAGAACGAGTTCGATGCTTCTGATCTAAGACAGATGAGAGATGCATACCAGGAAGCAGCTCAGGTAACTCAGGACTGGATGGTCCGAGTAAACGAACTGCAGACAGAAGGAGAAAGCCTCGACAGACTCTCAACCGAGTACGAAGATGAGGAAGAAGTTCCAGCAGTTCAACAGGCAAGAGAGAACCAGCAGTACCTCGGAGATGTACAGAACACACTTACAACCGACCACCTCAAGTTCCGAGCACAGGCTAACCTGTTCGACCACGCACTTCAGAACAGCCCTTACAGCGATGGTGACGAAGTAGGAGTAGACTACGAAGAAGAAACTCAAACACCTGAAGACACTGCTACGGACACACCTGACGATGATACTCCGACAGAAACTCCAGGCGATTCCTACGGAGAGCACGACACTTACGGAGATCTTTCAGGTTACTGTGAATGGGAGGACGACACGATCAACGAGATCCATGAGTACATGGACGAGAACGACATCGACAGCTATGATGAGTTCGATGTTGACATCAGCTCAACAAACGGGGACTTCACAGTTGAGCTTACCTACGATGGTAACACCATCAGCGCTGACAATGTAGAAGGCTGCGGGGCATAAATACCCCCTTCCCCCTTTATTGTATTATTGTAGAGGTGTTTACCCTTAATCTATGAAACTAAACAAAGGCTTGATAATCGCATTCTTCATAATTTTCGCAGCATCAGCTGCAGCTAACCCAGATGTTTCAGTAAACAACCTTCCTGACACCGCAACACTTCAGGACGGCATAGATATAGAGGGAAGCGCCAGTGGAGAAGATCTCGACGAACTCAGCATCAGAATGAGAGACGCAGGAGACAGCCTCTGGACCACATATGTAGAAACCAAAGACTGCCAGGGATTACCGGACTGCAGCGTAAACATAAACGACTACAGCCCAGACAGCACTGGAGAAAAAGAATTCTCAGTATACATAGACAATAATAATGGCGAAGGCAACCACACCGAACCTCAAACCGTAGAGTTTACAGACGGATCCGGAGACGCACAATTAGATGTTTCAATGGATAATCTAGATAGCCAGGCTCCGACAGGAGAAGACTTCACATTTGGAGCTAGCGCCAGTGGAGAAAACCTTGACACTCTAGAAATCCAGTATAGAGAGGAAAATGGCGACTGGGAAACACTAGGAGCAACCAAAAACTGCGAAGGACTACCAGACTGCTCTATTGACTCAAGAACATATAATACAGATACAGCACAGAATGTAGACTTCAAAGCAGTTGTAACCGAGGAGAGCGGAGACACAGACGAAACAAGTATTCAGACAGTAGAATTTACAGAGTCATCAGATGCACAGCTAGAAGTAACCATGGACAACCTGGACAGCCAGGCACCAGTAGATGAAGACTTCAACTTTGATGTATCAGCGAGCGGTGAAAACCTTGATACACTGACCGTCGAGTACCGTGAAGAAGGTGGCAGCTGGGAACCCCTTGACTCCAAGAACTGTGAGGGACTTCCAGACTGCAGCTTCAACCCGGTTACTTACACACCTACAGAAACACAGGAAGTAGACTTCAAGGCAAACATCGAGGAAGAAAGCGGCGATACTGACGAAACAAGTTCTCAATCAGTTGATTTTGTTTCAGACACAAGGATTGACTCCAAAAGCATGAACGATCTTCCAGACGAACACTTTACAGATACAGACCTCGAGGTAGAGGGAAGCGTATCTGGAGAGAACCTTGACAGGCTTGAAATACTTGTAGATGATGGAGACGGGTTCTCAGAATGGGAAGACAAAGACTGCAACGACGCACTGGACTGCTCTATAGACAGAGACTACCAGACCTCTGAAACAGGAGATGTAGAGTTCAAACTGAAGGCTTACGCCGGAACTCATGAGGAAGAAACTGATGGAAAGACAGTAGAGTTCGTTGAACCACAGATCTCATTAAGCGCAGACTACCCTATCAACACCCCGGAAGTAGAATCACCTGTCGATATCAACTGGTTCGTCGATAACCCGGAAGATGTAGATATTGACTACACATTGACGGTAGAGGATGAGGACGGCGACCAGGTGTTCTCAGAAGATAATATAGACGAGACAAGCTACAGCCTCGACGAAGACTTGGATGAAGGAACATACACATGGACCGTAGAAGCAGTAGACAACGACGGAGATGTAAGAGCAGATGCAGACGGATCATTCGACCTACAGAACGCTTACATAGACGGAGTAACGATGAATGATCTGCCGAACCAGCAGCTTACAGATGAAGACATGGAGATAGAAGCAAGCGCAAGCGGAAGAGACCTCCAAGAACTAATGATAAAACAGAGAGTGCACGGTGACTGGGATACTTACCATGACAAGGACTGTGAAGGATTGCCTGACTGCAGTATCGATCTACCGGATTACAGCAGAAGTACAGAAGGAGAAGTAGACTACAAAGCAGTAGCAGTCGCAGGAACAGGAGATGACGAAGAAGAACAGGAATCAGATATACAGACAGTAGAGTTCGTTGACGAAGTTTACCTTGAAGCAGACTTCGACTACCATCCGGAAAATCCGGAGGTAGATGAAACAGTAGAGTTCGAATCTGAAAGTTCAGGTGATATCGAGGAATGGACCTGGGACTTCGGAGACGGAGAAACAGCCAGCGGACAGGAGGTAGAACACGAGTTTGATGAGGAGGGCGAATACCCTGTCGAGCTGACAGTCAGCAACGGAGAAAACGAAGATGACGAAACAAAGATCATAGATGTAGGAACTGAACCGGATGACTGTGATATAGATGTAGGCGACATCGAATTTGATCCAGAATATGTACAGCCTGGAGAGGAAAGCACTATCAGCATCACAGTCGAGAACGACGGCGACAGACAGGACATAGAGGTAGAGTTCCAGGTAAACGACTACAGAGAAAGCCTGGAAGAAGACACACTTGACAGCGGTGAAGAAGAGGAATACAGCATAACAATCAGCCGCGACTACGACGCAGAGATCATAGCAACAGTAACAACCGAATCCGGAGGAGAAAACCCATGCGGATACCAGGAATGGAATCGAATCGATACACTATATGTAAACGAGGAAGGAGAGAACGATGCAACTTTCAACTTCGATGTAGAAGATGAAGACGGAGACTCACTCGAAGATGTAACAATCAGCGGAGAGAACGGAGACGACTTCACACGGTACACCGACGATGATGGAGAAGCAACTGCAAACATCGAAAGCGGAACATACGATATAACCGCCTCCAAACCAGGATACGATTCAGAAACAAAGACAAGAACTGTTGACAGCGGAGAAACCAGAAATGTGGATTTCGAACTAGAAAGAGATGAATCAGCAGAAAACGAAGGTCAGCTATCCGTACTTGCAGAAGAACTTGACGGAGAGAGACTTGAAGATGTAGAAATCACAGCAGAGAACGGAGATGACGAAACAGAGTACACAGATGATGACGGAAGAGCATTCATCTACCTGGAAGAAGGAGATTACACCATCACAGCAGAGAAAGACGGATACCTCGATCAGGCAAGAGATGTAGAGATCGAAGCAGGAGAAAGAACACCTGTACTGTTCGAGATGGTTTCCGAAGATGAAGACAGTATAAGGATAACAGATCTGGAATATGACGACACAGTTTGTAGAGGAGACACACTATCCGTTGTAGTATCTATCAGGAACAGCCGTGACTCTGATGAGATAGTCACCATGAGAACCGAAGGACTTGGAACAGATACAGACAGAGAAGTAGTCACAGACCGTGGAGAAACAATAACACGAGAAGTCCTTCTGACAAATGTAGAGGGAAGCGGAACAGAACAGTTCACAGTATCGATCGAGAACTCGGTATACGACGAAGAGACCGGAGAAGTAGAGGTCGAGGACTGCGGAACAACCGATCAGCCTGACGCAGAGGCAACAGGTCTGACTGCAGAAGTCAACCCTAGAACGATCCAGGCAGGAGAAACAGTCAATATCAGAGGATTCGTTGACGGGATTCGTGGAGCAGCAGAAGTAGAGTTCGAATCCAACAGCGATCAGATCGCAAGCACGAGCACCGACAGATCAGGCTACTACTCAACATATGTCAGATTCAACACGCCGGGAACCAAGAGCATCGACATAGAGGCAGGTGGTTTGACCCGTACAAGAAATGTAGAAGTCCTGGCGACAGCGACGGTAGGTGGAATCACAGCTCCAAGACAGGTATTTGAATCAGAGACCTTCGAGATCTGTGCAGATGTAAGTTCGCAGGTTGACGCAGATGTGGTACTGCTTCGGAACGGAGATGTAGTTGAGTCAAAGACCGGGGTCGGAGAAGTCTGCTTCGAGACAGAAGCAGGTGAGCCAGGAACAGCGATCTACGAAGTAAGAGCATTGACAAGCGGTTCAGGTGGAAGTTCAACCCGTGCAGTTCAGGTACTTGAGCAGGGTAATGAGGTAGAGAGCTTCCCAGGACAGTTGGCTTCGGTTGAGTCTGGAGGCAGTATCGCGAGAGTAGAATTGTATAACACCAACGATGATCTGAAGAGCTACGATATTGAGCTGACAGGTATTGATGATAGATGGTACACTCAGAGTGATGAGACAGTTCAGCTGAGAAGCGGTGAAAGAGAGACAGTCTACATCTACCTTACGCCAAGAGCGGAGGGCGAGTACCGTCCACTGCTCAGCGTAAGTTCAAAGGGAACCACGATTTACAGTCAGGAGATAATCCTGGAGACAGAGGGTACGACTGATTCGAATCCTCCAGGATTTTTCCAGAGACTTTTCAGATTCCTTGGAATTTAGAGTACTTTTTGGGCTGACTTGGGTTTCTATTTATGCCCGAGTAGCCAATTTTTTTCACTACTACAAATTAATATAAAAGATTTAGTTGAGGTGTTATTATTAGGTGACAATTATGAACTATAAAGGTTCCAAACTTGGATTACTACTTGCACTTTTAACTCTTACAACAGCCGTGGCTGCGGCAAGCCCAGCCGAAATGTACATGTTCCCTCAGTCCTCCGATGTGAGGATTGACTCATTCACAGAGTACCAGATAGAGATCGAAAATACTGGTACGACAGAAGATGTCTATACTATCTCATCCCCTAACGAAGGAGTTAGAGTGATGCCATCAAGGATACCACAGAACACCGGTCAAACACTTGCACCGGGAGAAAGCGCGGAGATCTATGTTGTTTATAACCCGCCTACTGATACTGAAGCAGGAACTTACTCATTTACTATCAACGCAGAATCAAGAGCTTCTGGCGAAACTTACTCCGTACAGGGAGAAGCAGATGTGATCCGTGGCCACGATATCGAGATCACAGCAGACAGCACTCAAACTGTTTGTAGAGGAGAACAGGCACAGTACCAGCTAGTACTTGAGAACAGAGGTATGCAGCCTGAAGAATTCCAGCTAACAACAGATAGAGGCGACCTTTCCCAGAGCCGTGTAAACCTTGCAGAAGGAGAAACCAAGACAGTTACAGTCACAACATCCTCAGAAACAGCTCTGCAAGAAAGCTTCAATGTAGTCGCAGCATCAACAACAAGCTACGCTCAGGATATCCAGACACTCAACCTAGATGTTGAAACATGTTACACATCTGAGATGTCTGTAACACCTGAAAACCAGAGAACAGCTGCATACACAGAAGCAGAGTACGATATAACAGTTCGGAACCTTGGAACCAAAGCCGACACATTCACACTTTCCGCAAGCAACGGACAGTTCACAAGCAACCAGGTAGAAGTCGGTGCAGAAAGTACAGAAACAGTTACTCTGAGCTACAGACCTGAAACACTTGGAACCACCAGCATCGATATCTCAGCTGAAGGAAAGTCCTCAGCATCAAGCACTGTACAGGTCGAATCCTACAACGGCATGGATGTAGAGACCTCATTCAGCCAGGACGGCTACACCGTATGTGAGAATCAGGAAAGAAATGTAGGCCTGCGTGTTGAGAACACAGGCGAGGCAACAGACACCTTCGATCTTTCAACAAGTGAAGGAGAAATCAGAAGCGATGAAGTAACACTTGAACCAGGAGAATCACAGAGAGTTCCAATCAGATTCACAGGTTCGGACTATGAGGAAGGTAGCGAAATCGGTGTTGATGTAGAGGCAGTTTCACAGACATTCGACGAGACAAGCGACACTGTTTCAACAACAGTCACAGTTGACAACTGCTGGGACCTAGAGATGAATGTAGTTCCAACAGTTCTCAGCGCAGGAGAGAACAGAAGCGCAGTCTACGAGGTCAAACTCGAGAACACAGGTTCAAAGGAGAACACCTACAGACTAGACAGCCAAGGACCAGAATGGATCTCACTCAGACCAGAACAGGTCACAGTCCAAGCAGGAGAAACAGAACACGCCTACATCTACGCAGGAATCCCTTACGAGAAGAAGGGAGAAGTACAGATCACAGCAGAAGCAGTAGGAACCAATGTAACTGAAACCGAAGAGGTTACACTGGTAATAGGCCAAGAAGTAGAGGAATCAATCAGAAACAACCAGAACAAGGTAACAGGCGCATTCACAAGACTAGGCGACTCAATCACAGGCCTAGCTAACTCAAGCACACTGGTCAAGCTCCTAGGAGCAATCCTAGCAGGAGCAGTCCTGACAGGACTCATCCTGTACAGAGAAACCAGATAACTTGCCAAATATTTTTCTTCTCTCATCTTCTTCTCATTACTTATTTCTCAACAGCTTAACTGTCCATATTTGCCTAGTTGTTCGAGTATGTCAAAGACAACCAAGTAACTGATCCGATACCACAATTAATACAAACATTTGAAAAACTTCACAGACTCTTCACCAGATATCTAATTTCTCTCTGAAAAGCATAAAGCTCATAGAGCTAGTATAGTAGAAAATGTTACCAAAAGACGATAAGGTGTTGCCTAGTAGCGAAACATTATCTAGAGAATTGTTTTCTCAGTTCAAAAATAGAAAGAAGAGAAAATAGAAACGGACTGATTACCGCCTTGGCTGAACTGTAGCCGTCGTGCTTGCATCCGTGTAATAACTGTAGCTAGCGTCAATGGTTAGAGGAACTGTCTGTGTGATTGAGAATGAGTCTGGCAGAGTCATCTCAAAGCAGTGATTTCCTCTTGAACCTGTCAACATTACTGTCTCTGTCGCAGTTCCATCGTCATTTGCTGCGGGGAAGTCTACTCCTGCGGATTCAGATACACTAACTTCTACTTTGTCTCTTGGATCGTTGTCCTCTGAACCTAGATCAATGCTTGTGATTTCTCCATCTTGCGTATCAGTGTATTCATCGACACTAGGTGCGAATGGTGTTCCCTGACCTTCATTTCTGACTGTTACACAGAGATCGGAGTCAACACTTGAACTTTCCCCATCTTCAGATGTGAAGTATCTGACCGGGCTGCGTGTATTGATATCAATCTGGATCGGACCATCTGTGTTGGATGTTGAAGGTCTTGAAGGACTGTAGTCTCCCTGCAGGAATTCGTCCTCCCGTACAAGTTCAATCTGTGTAGTTGCTTCGGATGAGTAGTCGTAGTAGAGCCGAGTCTGGAAATTGTAGTCAACAGATTGAGATCCTAGGTCGGGAGCAGTAAGCGCCCAGTTCTGCCTTCTTGTCTGAGCAGGTATCTCATTCTCTGGATCTGCTGCTCTAATTCCTCCTATGTCTACAATCTGAGGCCCTGATTCAATCTCCCAAGAGCCAGGTCCTCCTCCGATAGGAGCCTGGTAAAGCTTGGCTACTGCATTGGATGCATCAACTCCTCCTTGATTGATTACGCTCATGGATATCTGAGCTGACTGTCCACTAAAGGTGCTAGAAGGAGTTGCGGAGAAATTGGTTATTTGAACACCAGCTGTTGAAGCTGATTCTTCGCCGCCACCATTAGTACATCCTGCAATGATGACGGTAATTGCGATAAGTGCTAAAGCTGTTTTGTTTGTTTTCATGGTTATCGTACTATTGTTATAGGCAGGGTTTGTTGTTTCTGGTATTTATAGGATGCGGCAACGAAAACATTACGCTGAGACTCTGAATCCACATTAAACGCACATTCATCACTGAACTCATCATCCTCCGTATTTCTCCTACGGCCATCTGAAGGACATATCAAATCGCCGTCATCATCCTCAAATATTGATCTAGGAGTATAACTGAAGTCGTACTTCTCTGATTCAACGGAGCCTGGTCCACTGTTCCTTATATCGAGCTCAAATTGGTTGAAACTGCTGTCCAGAGCCGCCGGGTTGTCTGCTGTGATAGTCAATGTAACTTCATTATTTGAGAATTTTCTTGTGACCTGATCTGAAGACTCTATATCGTCTCTATCCATGAAACTAAATGTAAGCGGTTCTCTATTGGTTACCTGTGAATCATAGGAAACAATTACTGAAACATATTCCTGTTTCTGATCAAACTGTCCTAACCGTGATCTGTTAGGGGCGTATACTTCCCAGGTACATCTCATTTGATCCACTGTTTCCTCTCTCACTGCATTCAAATTCTCTTTGTTACATGCTTCATCAGTAGTGGTATCGCTTACATTTTCTAGATATCCTGTATTAGCTAACTCGATTTGTGGGTCGACATCGATTTCGTGGTGGTTGGATAGAACAAGCTGTATCTCTGTTCGCTGACCTAGATTTCCGTCACCTGCACGGAGCTGGTTATCCGCTACAGAAACCTCTGTTAGTTCTAGGCCTTTTCCTGGATCTGGTTCTATTCCTTCTGGCGAATCATTGGTTTCAATTAGGCTTGTGCATCCTGAGACTATGACTGCTGCCGCTATTAAGGCTAGAATTCGTTTATCCACGGTACTGCACCGTTATGTGGTCTTTTGAAACGGTTTTTGTGAAGTTGTAGTCTGCTGAAACTCGGATTTCTTCTCTGATACTTGAATCAACTTCTTTGTTGACATCTACATTACATGTGATACTGGTAGAGGATGAGCCTCTGACCTGTATATTGCTTGGTGTGTTGCAGTTGTTTACTTCTACATCATTGCCGGGTACTTGAATAGTCGGTGATTCGATGTTCAGAAGACCTACTCCATCTCCTTCCTCGGTATCCTGGTTGGCAAATTCTACCCTAACTTGGATGTCGTCTCCCTCCATGAAGACCGGAGAACCACCTTCAGAGCTACTTCCGATTAGTTCTATGGTTACATCCATCGGTCCGTTGGAGGAAGCTGCTCCAAGACCTTCAAGGCTTTCAACATCACTGTTATCCTTCACCTGGAACTGGTGGTATGCTTGTACGGTGTACTGGAAAGGTATTCTGAAGGACATATCGATTGTCTGGTCGGCGTAGAATCTGATTCGGCTCTCGTCGAACTGGTGTAAATCCCAGTTCATGGATAAAGTGCCGTCCGGTCTCAAAGTGTATCTTTCTTTGGTTTCAGTTGTATTAGTACTTTCCGCTCCAAAGTCCGATATCAACAGTAAGTCTGGCGTGTAGCTGGTTAGAACATTTTTACCTTGATCTCCAACCGTGATATTAGCTTCCGTATTACCTACATTCCTTACATTCAGTGTTGCAGTTACATTTGACCCCGAGTATATGGTCTGTGGAACTAGTTCGAATCTTTCTACTGCGATCGCGTCTCCTTCATGTGATTCTTCTCCTGATCCGCCATTTGTACATCCGGATATAATTACTGTAGCTGCTAGAACCAGCATAATTACTTTACTGTTGTGCATATATTGTACAGTTATGTTGGCTGGGATTAAAAGGTTTTTATACGAATACTACTGGCTGCCGATAATAGATGAGTCAGTCTACTATAATCCTGTCAACACCATCACATATGCTCTGCTTTTCGCAGTACTTACAATTTACTTCATACCATGGTTCTTCGAAAAACTAGATTTAGATTTTGACAGAGATCTAGTTACAGCACTCACTCCTTACATCTTCTTAGGAGGGGTGACCCGCAGCCTGAAAGACGGAGGCTATGTGGACACAATACTGCTGGAAACACCTATCATCTACATCTTGTTAATCGGCTTCGCACTGTCAATGTTGACAGTAGGGAAAAAGATAGAGAAAAACTTTGAGGATCTGCGGTACAGCTATATTACAGGAGGAGCAGCGGCACTGGTCATCATCCTGGAACTATTCGTGATGGACTACAGCACCCTTTCGGGACTTTCATGGTTCATCATCATCTCTGCTCTAAGCCTAGGAATAGTTTACGGAATTTTGAAAGCGATTAAAACAGAGATGAATCGAACTATTGATTTAATTCCAATATACGCACATTTCTGGGATGCATCAAGCACCTTCGTAGTACTGAACTACGGCGGAACCGAAAAACATGTGCTAGCCGACTACTTCATCCAGTTGATGGGTCCAAAAGGAATGTTCATCATGAAAGGAATAGTCATCTTCCCAGCAGTACTCTACATAAACAAAGAATTCGAAGGAGAAGAAAGAAACTACTACCTATTCCTCATAGCCCTACTCGGATTCGCGCTCGGAACAAGAAATATTCTATCATTGATAACAGCTTAGCCTTCAAAGCAAGAGTAGGTTCCAGACTCAAGCATCGTCAATACACCACTGCACCCATTCTTAGCTTCGTTGTAGGCATCTCTCCTGTCCTTACCGTCCAAAAGGTTATCAAATGCCTGATCTAACCAACCTTGACTTGGAGAACATGATGTTCTTACATCGGCAGGTTTAAGGAAGAATACCTGTTCTGCATAACTTTCCTCCCATTCTAATGCAAACTCTTCTACTGCTCTCTTCTTATTGTTATTCTGTAAATCAGCGCAGACAGTTCTCCAAGTTATTTCTCTTGATTCAACATCTCTTCCTCCTACATCTGTAAGATATATTGCGGCGGGCGGTGCGTCAACGTCTAGTTCATCTTCACCGAGATTTACATATTCCCATTCTCCCGTTTGCATACCTATTACCGGCTTACCTCCGGTTTTGCTGAAGTAGGCTATTTTTCTATCGCTTTCAGTGACTTCTTCTTCTATAATGTAGTTCCAATCTATAGCCATGTCTCCCTCATTGATATTTTCATAGTTTATGGTCTCTCCTTCGTATAGGCCATTTACCCATGCGTCTTCGTTTAGACTTCTCTCGTCTTCAATACTTGCGCCGACCTCCATACCAAGGCTTCTAACATCACATCCTCCTACTGCTGTAGATCTCCGGGCTGAGTCACATGTCGTCAAGAAGTTGTCTTTGACCCATTCTGGCTGTCCATTGAGCTCTTGTTTCGGTATGAGGAATGGACAATCTCTTCCAGAACATAGGGTATTCCAGACCTGGAAATCATCTGTTATTCCATCCTTGATCACCGTGTAATTAGCTGAAACATCCATGATGAGGGTCTCACCAGAAGAGCTAATCTCATCCGGATTAGCTAGTTTCATTGTGCACTCCATAACACTCGGAGATCGTGCAGTTGTATACCATCTATCGGCTTCTATTGTTTCTCTTCTTATCTGTTCTCTACCAGGTTCAGACAATTCATAAGTCTGAACATTAGCCATACCAGTATCTTGAAGTGTGAAGTCACCACATGACCCCTCAACGATTTCCGTTGACCTAGATGGCGTAAAAGTAACGCTTTCCGGATCAATCCTGTAAATTACATCTGAATCATCAGTCTGGAAACCAATCTGTACCTCAAACGGCCTAGATCTTCTTTCCCCATCATCCATTTCATCATATATTACCGGAGCGTATACATTGATATAGCTCTTCACGGGAGTATCAGCAGTCTCAGACTTTTTGTAGCCTCTCTCCAATTCTCTGTCTGCGTAATTTTCATAGGACATAGCTCTGATTCTCAGGTTAGACTGCGAGAAGTAATCATACATATAGCTAAGTTCTGCTGTCCTCGTTAGCTTGGCCTGACCTGGCTGAAGCAGTCTACAATCAAACAGGTTGATTTCCTCTTTCAGAGTTTCTTCCTGTTCAGTACCTACACCAACTACATAGCTGTCACCAGGCGGAATAGTGGTACGATCTGTGCCATCTACATCTTGGTAGAAGCTTATTGGTAGGAAATCGGTCCCGCAAACACTATTTCCACTTATATCTCTTATATCAACTCTATACTGGACATCTCTGGCAGCAATACCTTTGAGACCATTCATAGGGTTCTCTAATGCAAAGGAGACGCTGAGAGGTCTCCAAGGTCTCTGATAAGCTACATCTATTGTTTGACCTTGCTCAATTTCAAAACCTGATGATGTCAAATCATACTCTTCTCCCTGCTCTTCTGAACCTGGACGTTGAGTATTGTTCATCTGCCATTCCGTGAAGCATTCCGGTCCCTGTGCAAAGCACTGAAGTTTGGCCACCTGACTCTGAACTGCCAGCGTTACAGGCTCCAAGTCTATATTTGGAATGTATGGTGCGATTGCCTGTCCTCCGTAGTTTGCATATTCTGCTGAGAATCCTAATGCACCCATTATCGGTCCTCCTATGAGAGGCATGTATATCTTGAGCATGAATCCGAACAGTGCGAATATGATTCCGATCTGGAATACAAACAGTACGATTGCAAATAGCATTAGTGGCCAGAGTGCTACTCCTTCACCTGCCTCGACGGCTTCGTAACCCATTTCAGCTCCTTCACTCGCGACTCCGGCTTTAGTTGCTTTCTTTGCGCCGGCTTCAGCAGCTTCGGAGGCCATCGGGTTGAGTTCTGCTAGTTTTCCTCCTATACTTGAGACATTGCCTGGTACGCATCCTTTGAACCATTCGACTATGCCGCTTCCTTCTGCTTCTGCGGCCTTTGAGGCTCCTTTCTCTACTGCTGATTTGGCCTCGTGAAGTTCTCCTCTTGATTCCATAGCGTCCCTGTATTCGTCTGCTGCTGAAGAGGCTCCTGGGTTTGTATACATTGAGTCTAGCTTGGACCCAGAGTCATCGCTTCCGCCGATACCTCCTTTGAGAACGCTTACTATGGTTGCAAGTATGATTATCGGGAGGAAGGCTCCTACCAGAAGTAGTAGTACTGTTATTAGTGCGCCCTGTATGCTTGAGAATGAGAGGACTGATGCTGCTGAGGTTAGTGTTCCTAGAGATGGCTGGAAGATTGCGAATGCGAAGACTAGGAAGATTGCCGCGCCGAACACAGATTTCTTGGTGTTGTGTTCTACATACTCTACTCCCTTTGTCAGGTTCTCAAGTTTATCTTCAATCCATTTGAGGACGCCATAGCTTTCCTTGAACGGTAAAGCGATCAATCTTATTATGAAGAACAGTATTATCTGCGGTATTCCTAGGAACAGGAGGTAGGTCAGATATATGTCGGCTTTGACCTTTATCTTGATGTATTTCCATCCGAAATAGAGGATTGAGAACAGCGGTATACCTGGCGGTGGCAGGAACAAGTCTCCTATAATCAGTATCGCCATCGTCAGTAGTCCCATCTATTATTCCTCCGTCTTCACCGATCTGATCTCAAAGTCGTTAAGTTCGTACACATTTCTGCTTATTATTTCTAGCTGGTTTTGAGAACTTAAATCTTCTGAATCGATGTTAATCGTGTTTTGACCTGTTTCCGGATCAAGTTCAAATGTGTTCCCGTTCAGGGTTACATTCATCGGTTCTGTTGTCAGAAGATTCTGATAATCAAATGTGATAGTCTCGTTAGTATTTCCTCTCTGAGCATAGTTTAGCTCTGTCTGGTTGAGTGCGAAGCTGTCTTCAACTTCTTCTAGCTGGACTGCTCCACGGTACCGAACTGATAGTACTGCGTTCTCTAACACATATTCCGAGTCGGATTCCGTTTCAAATCTAATAGTGTTGTATCCTGGCTCGAGATCGCTGTTTGCAGGAGTCAGTTCTACTGTCTGTGTCCCCCTGACTGTTCGCTGGCTGAATACCTGATTATCATTTACATAGACTTCAAGAGGGCTATTCTTGGTTGTTTCTCCAGGCGGCAGATTCATCTCTAGGGTTGCTGTATCGAAGTCCTGTATCTCGTATTCGAACATACGGAAGCTTGTCTCATAATCGTGGTACTTACGGTCATTAACTCTTACCTCAAAGTCCTCTAAAGCATATTCAACATTTCCTAGGATGCCATCACGGTTTGCTGAAATCTTGATATTGTTCATGCCGTTCTTTAGTGTTTCTTCAGGTATCTCGACTGTTCTTTCGGCGGTTGCGACCATGTATTCGTTGAAAACGGTTTCTCCGTTGACTGAGACTTTGACTTTTCCATTTCCTTGCTTTCCAAGTACTTCGAAGGTTACATTTCCTTCTCTTGGCTGTGTTCCGTTGTACTGTACTGTTGTTGAGCCACCGCCAAGAAGCTTGTCAGAAATAGTGATTTCTTCTCTGTTGTAGACCGGTATGTTTCCACGGGTTTCTCCCACAGTGATCCTTCCGAAGTCTACATTCCTGTAGTCTTCATTGGAGGATCCTACCTGTCCGAAATCGTTTTCATACAGTGTCATGGCTTCTGCTGGCTGTCCTCCACCGAACTCGCCGCTTGCTATGAAGAACAATCCGAATATTGCGAGTCCGACTCCTAGTATCGCTGCGAACTGTTGAGCCATATAACAGGTTTTTGCTTATGGAGGTTTTTATTTGTAGGCCGGGCAACCTGTAATTATGAAACTGTTAAACCAGAACCGTCAGGAAGGATACGCGAAGATTGAGGTCGAGAACGAGGACGATCTCTGGCGTATCAAAGACTTCTTCAGAGAAGGCGATAAAATCAGAAAGTTCACACAGAGAACCAAGCTGGAGGGAAGAGAGAAGAAGAGCATGAAGATTACGATCCAGCTTGAGAAGAAGAGTTTCGAGAACGGACGACTCAGGCTTACCGGAGAGATAACAGAAGCTGGAGACGATGTAGAGCTTGGATACCACAGCTTCAATGTAGAGAACGGATCCGAACTCGAGCTCTGGCGTGACTTCTCAGAAGGTGACTGGGATAAACTGGAGGAATGGAGCGAGAAAGATCCTTACAGCGTCCTATTTTGTCTAGTTGAGAAGGGAGAAGCCGATTTCTACATAGTCAGAGAATCCGGAATACAGAGCCTTTCTGGAGTAGAGGAAAACCTTCCTGGAAAGATGTACGGCTCTGAGAAATCAGAAGACGAGTTCTTGAAGCAGGTCGCTGCAACGATAAGAAGAGTTGAAGGCGATGTCGACTTCGTGGTTCTGGCCGGGCCAGGATTCACGAAGAACAGCCTGAAAAACCACTTGGAAGTCGAGAACCTTTTTATGCAGGATACATCAGTTACAGGAGAAACCGGTTTACATGAAGCTATCAAGCGTGGTGCACTGGATAAAGTAGTCCGATCCTCCAGAGTAGCTGATGAAACCCAGATAATGGAGGAATTCATGGAAAAACTGAGAAAAGACGAGCCGGTAAGCTACGGAGAGGAAGTAGAGGAACTAGCGGAAATGGGTGCTGTTGAAAAACTGTTAATTACTCCGAAAAAGGCGCGTCAAAGGAAAGATATTGTTGAAACGGTGGAGCAGCAGGGCGGCGAGGTCCAGGTCGTACATACAGACCATGAAGCCGGTGAAAGACTGGAAGGATTCACTGGACTGGCAGCTATTCTGCGTTACCGGGTTTAGGTATCTGGACGGTCCTGAAGAGTCATCTCTACAGTCTGTCTTTCTCCATCCCGGATGATATGTACATCTACAGTATCTCCAACTTCAGTATTTCTTAGAAGATAGTCAAGTATATCATTGATGTCTTCAACCTCTCTGTCCTCAATACCTACTATTACATCGCCTCCAAGAACGATATTTCTACCCTCCATTTCTCTATTTCCAGGCCTGAGACCTGCTTCAGCTGCAGGGCCGTCCTCGATCACACTTTGAACCAGGAAACCTGAGGAATTTTCTAAATTCATTTCACGGGCGATTTCTGCGTCTACATTTACTCCTGTTATCCCTATCCAGGAATGCTCGTAATCATTTTCCTCTATCAGTCTAGGTATTACTTCTCCGACAGTTTTGGAGGATACTGCGAACCCGATACCTGAGAATGTGCCGGTGTTGGACTGGATCGCGGTGTTGACTCCGATGACTTCTCCGTCCATGTTGAGAAGTGGTCCTCCGCTGTTGCCAGGGTTGATTGCGGCATCTGTCTGGAGTACATTTGGTATGGAGAATCCTCCGCCTACACGGATTCTTCTCTCTTTCTGTGATATGATGCCAGAAGTCATCGATCCTTCAAGTCCGAAAGGATTTCCGATTGCTGCTACTCGCTGTCCGACCTTGACATCTGTGCTTTCCGCAAGTTCCAAAGGCTGAAGATCGTTTTTCTGTACCTTGATCACAGCGAGATCTGTGTATTCGTCAGTCCCTGTTATTTCTGCTCTTCTGCTCGTTCCGTCCGTAAATGTAACCGTTATCGTTTCCGCATCTTCTATTACATGGTAGTTTGTAACTATATGACCTCTTTCAGTATATACAAACCCTGAGCCTTCTGCCTGTGTCTGTCCTCCGGTGTGTATAGCTACTACTGATTGATCTGTCTGTTCGAATAAAGTGTTGAGACTGTAACTAGTGTTTACGATTCTTGTCTGTGTCTGCTGTTGCGGCTCCTGATTCTCAAGTTCGTTAATTCTTTCGTCAAGTGTTTGGTAGGATACAAAGCCACCTAGAAGTGTTCCGAAAAGCAGAATAGATGCTGCGGCGAATATGTTTATCCGTGTTTCTGGTTTCACAGATTTAACCTGTTATATGAGAATTTTATATCTACGGTTTCTAGATCAAGTCCATCTTGTAAAGCTTCAATCCTTCCTCTACTTCGATATTAACCTGTTTCTGATTATTTTTCCCGAGTTCTGCGAGATGGGAGATGCCGGCGAACATGATGTTCTCTTTCCCGACCATTTCATGATCTGAGTATACTTTTACAGTCTTGACAGAGTCCTTTGGGTCAGCTACTATGTAAAGCTGGTTTTTACCAGTTATGAAGCTGATCTCTGCGTTTTCTCCTGCTTCTAGACATTCTTCTGTCTGTTTCCATTCTCCTGATATCGACAGGTCTGTTTTGGTGGGGCTCTTGGATTTGACCTCTTTCTTGCCGTGGAATCGGTGTTCTGGATGTAGGTCGGAGTTCTTGAGACCTAGGTGTTTTTCCTGTGGGTTGTGAGGTACCCTGAGTTCTGTCTGTATGCCGAGGAAGTCCTCCAGGTCTTTGAGGTCGTGGTCGCCTGAGCTGTGGTGTTTGACTTCTCCATCTTCTATTACAAGTTTTTTAGGCGAGTTTCTTTCCATCCATCGCTGTTTTTCTGGTTTATGTGCGGCGCTGAAGTCTGCTTCTTTATCTTTGATGGTTTTTTCCAGGAATTCTCTGTCCTCGAAGTCGTGCTCAGGCTGGTGAAGTACGACCAGGTGTATTCCACGGTTGCGGGCTATCTCTGCCAGCATCTCCAGCTCTGTATGGCATCTGAGGCATTTCGGATCCCACAGGTGTACTAGGTGTTTGCCTTGGCTGAAGTCTGGTTTTCCGTTTATCCATTCCTCGGCTTCGATATCTTCGAATTCGTCGCCTACAAACATTCTTACTGTATGTTTTGAGCTGGTTATCTATTAAGTTATGGCTGAGAACTTGTTCATTACAGGTCTATGAAAGAGTTCGTTAACCGTTGGGATGAGAAAATATTCAGTATCACCCCGATCGGAGCATCAGATTACGAACTTAAGCAAAGGATTCAAGGAGAAGATCTTGATTTTGAGGATTATGAAGAGTCTCTGGATAGCTACCGTTTTGCACAGGCAGTATTCAATATTTCACGGGTGCTTCTATACGCAGGTTTAATCAGCTCGATAGCAAGCACCTTCAATATCTACGGTCTTGGAATCATCGAGCAGATAGCATCCTATATCGGTGCAACAGTCACATTCATATTTTACACCGTTACAAGACACATAGCCAGTCGCAGGAAGGAGCTGTACCGTTTGGAGCGGGAGCTGCTTCTGAATCAGGTTTAGGTTTTATTCTCTATCGAGCACGGTGTAAAGGATTATTATCGTGAGTGTTGAGAACAGTACTGCTGGTGCGAATACCTGAAGCATCTGCTCTGAGATAACACCTAGATCTATCGCGATTATCAGTACTACCAGTGTTTCTATATCCAGGCTGAGCAGTGATGCCGCTACTGTCATTGGTTTCTCTATATCGTGTAGCCTTGATACTATGTATCCGATTACGATCTTTGGTACTGTTGAGAGTGCGAAGAGCAGGAATGCTGCATCGATGTTTGCTATCATCCCGGAGCTTCCGAATATTGTTAGTCCGAGGCCGAACCAGGCGAAGAATATCGGTATGAAAAGTCCTTCTGCTATGGCGCTTATTTTTTCCTGGAATGCGCGGCTGTCTGTGAAGTCGCTTCTTGATACGATGACTCCTGCGAAGAATGCGCCGAGTACTGAGGATAGTCCTACTGTCTGGCTTATGTAAGACATGAAAAGCAGCAGTGAGAAGGTTATTGCGAACTGTGCTTCTGTCTCCTCAAACATCATGATGTAGTCATCGATCTTGTGGATAAATTCATGTAGTATGTAGAATACCGCGATGAAACCTAAGATAGATCCTATCTTGATCAGTTTAGCCTGTAATCCCTGTGTTGCATAGACTACAAGACCGGTCAGTGCTATGAAGCCCATTGTTACATTTATTACAGATGATTTTATCGTGTATTTGCCGATGTGTTCTCTTAGCAGTCCTTTTGACATCATCAGCTTGGAAGGAACTCCTATATCTACTACCGCGTATGCCAAAGCGATGAACAGGAATGCTGATACCCCTTGATCCGGTAGGTAGGATGGCTGAAGTAGTAGAAGGGTTGAGAATATTACGGCGAATGTTCCGAGTAGTATAGATGTACCTAGCTGTAGGCCTTCACGGTGCGTGAATATATCAACTACATTTTCTTCTTTCAGTCCTGCTTGGAAAAGTATGAGTGTGGCGCCTACTGTGGCGAATCCTGCTACGGATGATGCTGATATCGCCCATCCTTCAGGTATCAGAGAAGTGTATGATGCCAGGTTTGTGATTCCGGGTCCTAGAAGTACCCCGGCTACTATGTAGCCCAGTATGGATTCCAGTCCTATCCTTTCGAAGAGTTCTCCGACTAGGAAGGAGAACGCGAGTAGTATTCCGACTGAGAGCAGTGTTGCTCCGCTGAGACTAGCCATTGTGAGCCTCCTCAATCAGTGTGTCTTCATGTACGACGCCGATTATTTCGCCGTCTTCCTCGACCGGCAAGGCTCTGATATCCTCTCTATCCATCAGAAAAGCCATCTCTCCAACTTCTTCGTCAGGTTCGATTGTTATCTCGTGTTTGTTCATCAGATCTTCAGCTGTATCCGGCGTATAGCTTCCATCAAAGCTGAAGCCAAGTATACCTACGACTTTCTCCTCATCCAGTCTCTCCTCAGGTATAAGGTGTTTTAGAAGAACTTCTTCATGGATCTCGCCCACGAAATCGCCATCTTTCTCAACTATCAATGCGTTCTCAGAACCGTGAAACTCCTCTACAACAGTATCTATATCTGTATCATGCGGGATAAAATCCGGTTCATCCATTATATCGCGGGCAGTCAAAGCCATATCAAGAAATAAAAGGTTCTGTAATTTAAAGAAAGTGGTCGCCGGGACTGGGATTTGAACCCAGGAGGGACGGTATGTCCCACCGGTTCTCAAGACCGGCGCGTTCAACCAAGCTCCGCCATCCCGGCAAAAGGCTGTATGAACTGTTTTTCAGGTTAAGTATCTTATAACCTTACTCTAGTTTGGCTTCTTCGTATCTCTTTTTGATTTCTTCGAAAAGTTCTCTTCCTGTTTCTGTGTTGAGTCTTTCCTCTGAGTGCTGGAAGAATTCGTCGAGTGATTTTTCTTTGGAGTGGCGTCTCTGTTTGGAGTATTTTAGCGCCTGGATGCACATGTCCAGGACATCCATGTCTTTGACGAATTTGGCTGTCTGTGTTTCTCTTTCTTGGTATTCTTCCCAGAGCTCTATTATATCGTCGAATCTGCTTTCTGGAGGTAGGTCGTGTATTGCTCTTCTCTCCATTTCCTCCTTTTCTTCATCTGTTCTTTCGTATCTGTCGGAGTGTTTCTTGGATACTAGGTCGCCTGTTTTGGCTTCTGGTAGATCCTGTATAACAGCCATTTTGACTGCTTTTCCTTCATCTACTCCTTCTTCTTCGGCGTAGAGTAGGCATAGAAATTTGACGCCCCATACATGTGATGCTACGGATTCAGGGTCTTTGATTCCTTTGAAAAGCCATCCTGTACGCGGTTCGTCCTTGAGGTTGTATGACTCCAGTAGGAAGTCGATATCGTCAGATTTCATTGTATTTCATTGATCCCAGTTTTTCGGGTATGTTTCCGGGTCCATGAAGACTTTTTCTAGTTCGGCTGCTTTTCCGTCTTCTGCGTCGTACATTTCCTGGGAGTTCATCGATGCTTCTGCGAGTGCGACGAGTTCTCCTTTCAGGGTCATGATCGCTACGGTTTCTTCTTCCTTGATTCCGTCCTGTAGTTTGGTTATCCCGTTTACTCCAAGGTTTGCTCCGTTGGCTACGGCGTTTACTGCTGTGTCTTTGATGACTATCTTGGATAGGTGGTTTACGGCTTTTTCTATCGGCTGAAGTATTTCCTGGAGCTTGGATTCTTCGTCCTGTATGTGGAACTGGTATTCGTCTACCAGATCTTGAAGTGTGTATGTGTCTTCGATTTCCAGTTCTCCTTGTTTGGTTCTGCGGAGTTCTGTCATCTCTGCGTCTGTATCTGTTTCTTCTCCGAGCTGTTCTGCGAACACTCTTACATAGAACCCTGATTCACATTCAAGCCGTACAAGTATCTTTTCTTCCCTGTTTTCGATTAGTTTCGCTTCGTACAGTTCTCTTTCCCGTGGTTCTTTCTTCACCGCGCTTTTCTCTGGCGGCGTTTGAGTATTGGTTCCTTCGAATTCGCTGAGTACTTTTTTGAGTTCCTGAGTACCTATTTCTTCGTCAAGTTCGATTTCTGCTATGTATTCCTTCTTTGCTTTGGATAGTGCGTCTGCTATCTTGGTTCCCTTGTTGATTCCGACAGGCAGTATTCCGGTTGCGTGAGGATCTAGTGTGCCGAAATGCCCCGTCTTTCTGAGATCAAGTTCCTCTTTTATCCAGTGGCTGACCTGGTTACTGGTCGGTCCGTGTGGCTTGTCGATAGGTACGAAGCACTGTTCCAACAGTTCTTCTACTGTTCTCTTGTGCGGCGGCTTTCCATAGCCCTGCTCCGGCTCTGCCTCCTCTCTTGTATACCACTGAACCATACCTATTAACTAATAAGAGACTTTTTTTAATCAGACCGGTGCTGGAATTAGAAGAGAAAAAATATTGTGTTATTGTACTCCGAGTAGTTTTCTGAATAGGATGCTGAGTGGCATGAGTACTATGATGTAGTATCCTAGCCAGTTGAGTTCGTCTCCTGCGAACGGTATTGAGATTGGTAGTTGTACGAACTCTGATGTTAGTTTGAGGCTGTATCCTTCTGTGCTGGTTAGTCCGCCTTCGCTGTATCTGAAGTCTTTGATCAGCCACTGGATTCCGTATCTTTCGACTTTGTCTCCTACCTGGTACTGTTCGCCGTCAATCTCTACCGTCTTGTTGGCTGTGGTGTTGTCTACATTCAGGGTTGTTGACTGGCCGGCGTATGAGAACTCTCCCTGGAACATCTCTGTGGAGTTGTCGACTGGTTGGAGCTGTATTGCTGGTGCGTATGTGGCTCCTAGCCATGGGAAGATTAGCATGACGAAGACCATGGTGGCGATTGATGGTTTGAAGTTGACCATCATGAACTTCTTGTTCAGTTCGAAGGATTTCTTCATGTGTTCGGATGCGTCCTTGTCTTCGTCCTTCTGTGCTTCCTTCAGTTTTTCCTGTTCCTTGTCCAGTTTTTCTTTGATCTTGTCCCGTTTTTCCTGGTCTAGGAAGATGTAGTATAGTAGTGAGAATATTATTGCCAGTCCTGCTGCTATTGCTCCGAGACTTATGTACGGTCCCATTGATAGGAGTGGCTGGAAGATTGCGCTGTAGAAGCTGAATAGCGCTGTTTTGAGTCCTGTAATCATTTTTTCTGTCTCTACTTTATGTTGGGGTTTTCTGGGTTAAAAAATGGTTTTTTTATGACTGGAAGAAGTCTCCGAGTGCTGGGTGGATTTCTTCCAGTTGTTTCTGTGCTAGCTGTTCATACATTCTGTAGATGATCATAACTGTTAGCAGGATTCCTGTTCCTCCTCCTGCTGCCTGTGTCATGTTCGCGGATGCTGCTAGCAGTCCCATGGTTGCTCCGGAAAGTACGGTTAGGCCTGGGATGTATCTGTCTAGTACTTTTTTGATGACTCGAGAGTCTTTTCTGAATCCTGGGACTTTCATGCCTGTTTCGCTGATCTGTTCTGCGACGCTCTGTGAGTCCTGTCCGCTGGTTCGTGCCCAGAAGATGGAGAATACTGTTGATCCTGTGATGTATACTCCTAGGTAGAAGAATATGTGGAAGATGTCTGATGGGCCTACTGCGGCGAATCCGTTCTGGATTAGCCCGGTTATTACATCTGTTGGTGCGTTGAGGTATCCTGCGAGTCCGCCTGTTGCTTGTCCGTTGCTGAAGGTTCCGAGGATGCTTGTTCCGCTTCCTCCTGTTAGTGCGGAGCCGACAATCTGTACATTTGCGACTAGTGCTCCGACGAATATGATTGGCATTACGCTGGTGTATAGGAATTTGAGCGGCCATTTCTGTCCGAATCCTCTTACATTTCCGAATGTGAGCGGTATTTCAACTCGCATGGATTGTAGGTATACTGCTACTGCGAATACTCCTATTGTTGCTACTACTGGTAGGAGTGCTGATGCTTCTAGGTTTACTGCGAAGTTGAGTAGTGCTCCTGCAGGGTTTCCTTCTACATTCCAGAATAGGTCCTGTGTCTGGGTTAGTGGGCTGATGAAGCCGATTATGATTTGTTTAGATACTCCTGCGGCAATGAACAGGCTGACTCCCTGTCCGAATCCCCATTTCTTGACGAGGTCGTCAAGTAGTATGATTAAGACTCCTCCTAGTGCGATCTGCGCTGTTATCAGGGAGATTACTAGGTATGAGTTCTGTACTGATGCCTGTAGAAGGTTTCCAAATGTTCCGCTGAGTACATACCCCAGGGCCATGAAGATTGTTAGGCCGTATGCTAGGAGTTTCTGTGCGGACTGGAACTTTAGCTGTCCTTCATCTGTGTTTGTGTTCCATGGAAGTATTTCGCTTCCTACCATCATCTGTAGTACGATGGATGCTGTGACGATCGGTGTAATTCCGAGTGTCAGTATTGTTCCGATTGATGCTCCTACAAGTGTCTGGAACTGTTGCAGCTGTCCAAGTGCCCCTGATGCTACAGGGTTTCCGAGTGTGTATACAGGTATGCTGCTTAGAAGGAAGTATAGTAGTAGTACTATCCCTGTCCAGGTAAGCATTTCTTTAAGTGACTGTTCTTTTTCCGGTTCTCTTACTGTTGGAAGGTACTGAGCTGCTTTGACTAATGTTTCTGACATTCTTGTTTTTCACTCCTGCTTACTCTGGGTGGTTCTGGGGACATGAAAAGTGGAAAAACCGTGTAAATAATATGTTATGTATGAGGGTTTTTTACTCCTCTGTCTTTACCGCTTTGCCTTCTGCTTCTTCGATCTTTTCTTCGGCTCTGCTTGAGAACTTTGGAGCGTGTACCTCGATGTTTTTGGTCAGTCGGCCTTTGGCAAGTACTTTGTCGTAGCCTAGTTCCTCTAGATCGACTTTGAAGCCATCTTCTGTTTCTTCTGCTAGTCCTTCTTCTACAAGTCTTTCAATCTGCTGGTCTAGATCTCGTAGGTTGATTCCTGTCTGGTCTTCGTTTCTAGTGTTGAAGCCGTCTTCTCCGAGTTTGTGGACGCCGTCTTTGGTCATTTTTTCGTGCTTAGCTTTCTTTCCGCGTCCTGCGTTTCCTCGGCCTCCTCTGTGGCCTGCTCCTCTGTTTTTCTTGCTGCTTCCGTGTCCGTGGCTGCCGGATTTGTTCTTCTTGGATCTTCTCTTTGTCATCTGTTTACACCATCTTCTGAAGTAGTTCGTCTAGGTTTTCTCTCTTGCCGAGTGCTCCGCCTTGGTTCACATTTCTCTTGGTGTCTTTGAATCCTCCTGTTGGAGGTGCAAGGCTTACTGTTGTTCCGTGTTCGACTTCGACATCTCTGGAGTCTTCAAGTTCTTCGATCATTTCGTCGCTGATCTCTCCGTATGTTACGAAGTCTTTGACTTTGTTGAACATTCCCTGAATTGATTCTTCGTCTTCGTAGATTACGCACTGGTTTCTCTTATCTAGGTTGAGGTTTTCCATCGTTCTTTCTATATCGTGTGGTGTGTCTCTGTTTCCTCTGATTCTGATTGCTGCTATCACTGTTCTTCACCTTTGTATTCTCCGATTTTTTCTAGTGCATTGAAGACTGCTTTGATCAGGTTTTCTCGTGTACGGGTTTGTCCTCTGCTTTCTACCCATACATCTTCGAAGCCTGCTAGTTCGAGTACTTTTTTGACATCGTCGCTTGCTGCGATGCCGATTCCTTTTGGTGCTGGTTTGAGTTCTGCTTCTACGCTGCCGGATTTTCCTGTTACCTTGAATGGTACGCTGTGGTCTGTTCCGCATGCGCATTCCCAGCTTCCGCATCCTTTGCTTACTTCGATAAGGTTGAGCTTGGCTCTGCGGTTGGCGTCTTCGATTGCTGCTCTTGTGTCGTCTGCTTCTCCCATGCCTAGTCCGATAATTCCGTTTCTGTTTCCGAGGACTGCCATGGATTTGGTGTTGTATCTTTCTCCTGATTTATGCATTCTGCATGTTCTTTTGGAGACTGTTCTTCTTTTTCCTCCTCCTTTTCCTGGTGTTCCTCCGATGAGGATCACTTCTTCTTCCAGGTCTGTGAGTTGGTCGACGATCTCTGTTTCCATGATTTCTCGGTCATGGTTGAGTGCTTCTCTGATGGTGGTTACTTGTCCTTTTGCGACCTCTCTTCCTAGCTTGGTCTTTGGTTTCCAGACTTCTTCTGTTTCTTCGGTTTGTTGTTCTGCCATTCTATATCACTCATATTCTTCGTCAATTTTTTCAAGGGTTTTATCGAACTGTTCAGGAACATTTTCTCCTGTCATTTCCTCGATGTGTTCTCCCCGGATTCTTTCCTGTGCTGGGAAGATTCCGTCGCCGGCTGGTATTTCGAGTCCACCGTCGATCAAGCCTTTGAGGGCTGCGTATTCTCTGCTGCCCTGTTTTGGTGTCTTGAGTCCTAGGTCGAGGATTGCTTCGTTGCTGTCTGCTTTCTTTGCTGCCAGGTATCCTGTCAGGTATGCTGCTGGAAGGTTTCCTGTGTGCTGTTCCCATCCGTACTCTCTAAGGTGTTTGCTTGTTGTCTGTGCTGTGTTTTCGTCGCCTTCTTCACTGTAGTGTGAGAGCTGGACGGTTGTATGCTGATTTGATGTTCTTACTACTGCTCTTGGTTGACCTGATTTCAGAAGTTTCAGTCGCTGATCGTAATCTGTTTTCTTTTCTCTTCGTCTTCTGAAAGGAAGGTTAAAGTTTGTTGAATCTGCCATTAGTATTTCACTGCTCCATCTTGTTTTCTACATGGTTTTCTAGGTGTTTTGTGTCTCGGAAGAAGCCTCCTTTGCTCATGTCGTAAAGCTTCCGGTACTGTTCCTGTGTGATCTCGTCATTGTCTCTCATCTCTTTGAGACGGTTTCTGATCGCCCGGATTTTCTCCATCCATTTGTCTTTGTCGCTTTTCCGTGCTGACTTCTTTCCTTTTCTGCTTCCTTGGCCTTTTCTCTGTCCTTTCTTCTTCTGTTTCTTGATCTCTTTGCTTCGGCCTTTGGATGTTCCTTTTTCGTCTCTTTTCTGGATTGCTCCTCCTTCGATAAGGTTTCTGATGTCGTTCCGTGTGATTGCTTCGGATACTTCTTCCTGTTCATCAGGATCGATGTAGATCCTGTTCTCTCCGACATCAAGGATTTCTGCTGCCATTCTTTTCTGATTCTTGAGGTCCATTTATTCTTCACCTCTGTTCAGGACTTTGATGTCCTGACTGTCTGCTTTTTCAAGTATTTCTTGTTTTTTCCGTCCGCCGACATTTGAGCTGATTCTTGCTGCTTCTGTTTCCGGATCGATTTCTTCTAGATCCTTTGGTCGGTGGACAAGTGTTTCTTCGAGTCCTGAAGGATGTTTTCCTCTGTCTTCGGTTGCTGTTCTTCTGCCGACTTTCGGAACCTGTACTGCTCCTTTCTTTTCAAGTCGGGCTCTTGAGTGCTTTCCTCGAGGTCTTCTCCAGGATGTGTTCTTCAGTTTGCTCTTCTTGTGTTTATCTTCTCTCTGTGTCATTATTGACCATCCTCCGCGTTGGTGATGTAGATTCCGTCTTGGAATGTTCGTGGGTCACGGTTTCCTTTTTGGGAGAGCTGTTCGATCCGTGCTGCTGTTTGGCTTGCTGCTTCTTTGTCTGGACTGGTTACTGTGATTTCATCGCCGTCAACCTGTACACTGGCGTTGTCCATGATGTCTGCTTCTCTTGGTTTTCTTTCTCCCATGAAGTTCTCTACCAGCACTTTGTCTCCTTCCTGTTTGATTGTCATCGGGAAGTGGGCGTAGACCGCCTTTAGTTCGTATGTGTGCGGATTCTCGAGGCCTTCGATCATGTTGTTTACATGGCTTCTGAAGGCGTTGACTATGCTCTTTACATCTTTCTTGTGTGAGTCTGTGCTGATTGTTACTTCGTCGCTACCTACTTCTACTGTTACTAGTGCGTGTTCCAGTTCTTTCTGTGCTTCTGTACCGTTCTGGCTGACTGTGAGTACGCCGTCCTGGTATTCTGCTTCGACTTCTTCTGGTAGTTCTACTGTTTCTTTCATTGTTGGATCACTAGTAGACATATCCGAGGAGTTTTCCGCCGTGATTGTCCTCGATTGCTTCTTCGTGGGTTTTGATGCCTTTCGGCGTGGTGACGATCAGGTGTCCGAAGTTTCGGGCTGGTAGGTATCTCTTTGCCCATTTGTCGAATTCGTCTACCTGTGTTGGGAAGTTTGGTTTGATCGGTCGGCACTGGTTCAGGTTGTTTGTTACTTCTACTCTGAATCGGTCTCCCTGTCCGTCCTCGATCAGTTCGAATACGCCGATGTAGTCCAGTCTCTGTAGCTGGATGAGTACCTGCTTGATTGTCTCTGTTGCAGGTTCAATCTCTGCGTATTCACGGTTTTGCTGTACTGCGTTATTGATTGCGGATAGTGCGTCGCTGAGTGGATCTTGCTTCATCTTTTTGGTCACCTACTTGAGCTGTTCAAATCCTAGGTCTTCTGCGATTTCACGGAAGCACTGTCTGCAGTAGTCAAGTCCGTATTTTGAGATGACTCCTCTGCCTGTTCTTCCGCATCTTCTGCATTCTTTCTTTGATTTTCCGAAGTCTTTTTCTTTAGGTGTGTTGTGTTTCTCGAACTTCCGTCTCTTTCCGTCTTTGTGGCTGATCTGGTCGAGTATTTCTTCGTATCCCATTATTGTACCACCTCTGCTCCGAGTTCTTCTTCGACGAACTCCTGAGCGTCTTCACGGTCTACTTTGTGGTCTTTTCCTAGTTCTCTTGGCTTGTGGTCTCTTTTCTTGGTTCTGTAGCCAGGTCTTTCGAGTTTGACATTTACTTCGAAACCTTTCATGCCGATGTCTGCGTCGTAGTCCATTCCTGGTACATCGATGTATTCGGATACTCCGAATCCGAAGTTTCCGTTGTCATCGAAGCTTCGAGCTGAGATTTCGTTGTTTACTGCTGGAAGGATTTTTTCTAGGAATTCTCTTGCTTCTTCTCCTCTAAGTGTTACTTTGGCTCCTATGTTGAGGCCTTCTCTTAGTCCGAATGTCTTACTTGTCTCTCCGGATTCTGTTCTTACTGGTTCTCTTCCTGTCAGTTTTTCGATCAGGTCGTATGCTTTTTCTACTCCGTCGCCGACCTGTCCTTCTGCGATGTTAACTGTTACTTTTTCGATATGTACTTGCTTCATCTCGTTCATTGTGTGTCACCTAGGTCAAGTCCTGTTGTTGCTACAAGGTTTTCGAGTCGTGTGTCGAATTCTTCGCCGTTGCTTACTGTGGCTGTGTCTGGGTTGACTCCTTGCCGTGTGATTTCCTGTAGTTCGCCTGTTTTTCCGGCGTGTTTTCCGTCTGTTACCAGGACCTGTGCTCCTTCTTCTAGTACTACTTCTTCTCCGTCGTTCAGTCGGAGTGTGTTTCCTGCGTCGTATTCTTCGTCTGTCTGGTAGTTTTCTCCGTTGTGAAGATGGTAGACATATTCTCCTCCTTCGTCTTTCTTGCCTGTGATCTTTGCGATCACTTCGTCACTGTCTGTCTCCTGGAACTCTAGGTCGTTTTTCTTCTTGACTACCCGGAATTTTTCTTCTGCGTCAGGTAGTTCGATCAGGTCCAGGTTGCCTACTCCTTCACGGATATCTCCTACTGGTTCGTTGTTTCTTAGTAGCTGTCCGTTTCGGATGATTTCTTTTGCTTCTTTCTTGTTTTCTGCGTAGTTTGTTACATCTCTGAGGAATACCAGTGCCGGGATGGCGTCGGTATTCTCTCTTGAACCCGTGATGGTTGTGATGTAGGTCTGATCCTTTCTCTGGATCGGGTAGTGTCGTGGTGCGGAAAGTCTTTTCTGATGTGTCATATTTTACTTCTCCTCCTTGTTTTCTTCGTCTTCTTCAGTTTCTTCGGATTTTTCAAGTTCCTCTTCCATTTCCTCGATTTCTTCGTCGATCTCTTCATCGAGGTCCTCATCTTCTTCTGTCTCTTCTTCTGCTTCTTCCTGCATCTGTTCGAGTTGTTCCTCATCGATCTCTTCTTCAAGTTCTTCGAGTTCTTCTTCGTCCATGTCCTGCATCTGCTGTGCTGCCTGCATCTGCTTCATCATTTCATCTTCTTCCTCTGCTGCTTCGAGAACTTCTTCGACTTCTTCTTCGTCTACTTCGATGCTTGCGATGTCTGCTTCTTCGTATCTTTCGATTCGTTTTTCGTCTTCGATGCTTAGTGCTACTACTTGAAGGTTGGATGGTGCGAACGGTACATGTATTTCTGTTCCGTCCTGACGGTTCTTGGATAGGCCGTCGATGTATACTTTCTGTTCTTCTCTGTCGATGTTTCTGATTATTCCTTTGCTTCCTTCGAATTCTCCGGTCATGACCTGTACTCGGTCTCCTCTTCGGAGTGGAAGTGTTTTGGTTTCCAGTTCGTCTCTGATTTCGTCGCTGAGTCTTGCTGAGAGAAGCTTGTCTTTTACATGTTTTGGAGCGTTTCTACGGTATTTTCTCTGTTTGGAAGGGTTTTTGCTTCCTTTCCATTCTCGGCTCCAGTTCTGTGTTTTCTGTGTCATTATCTAGTTTACCTCTATACTACCTGTGATGCGATTTTTCCGACTGAGCTGTATCTCTGTACTACTTCTTTTGCGATCGGGCCTCGTGTTACTGATCCTTTTGGCATTCCTGTCTGTTCTTCTACTAGTACAGCTGCGTTGTCTTCGAATTTTACTCGGAGTCCGTTTGGTCTTTGGAATTCTTTTGCCTGTCTTACGATTACTGCGTCGTATACCTGGTGTTTGACTTCCTGGTCTCCTTTCAGGATTTTGACTTTGACTGTGTCGCCGATTCCTGCGCTGTTTCGTCGGCTTCTTCGTCCCTGTCTATGTTTTACTCCGATTATCTTCAGTTTTTTAGCTCCGCTGTTGTCGGCGCATGTTAGTTCTGCTCCGATGTCCAGTCCTCTTGTGATGTTGGATCCTACTGGCTTCATTGTTCTTCAGCCTCTTCGTCGTCTACTTTTTCGATTATGATGTGGCTTTTTGTCTTGGAGATTGGTCGTGTTTCGCCGACTCTAACTGTTTCTCCTTCTTCTACCTCCATGTCCTCTGGTACATGGACGGTTATTTTTGTGTTTCTTCTTTCTTTTCTCTCGTATTTCGGTACATTTTCTGCGTATTCCCATCTGACGGTCGCTGATTTCTCCATTTTGTTGGATACTACTGTTCCTGTGAACTGTCCGCCGCTTACTGGGTATTCTGTTTCGGTATTGGTTGTCAAAGCTGTTTTGTCACCTTTTGTGGTTGTCTTCTCGTTGTTTTGATGGAAGGGAGTAATCAAGTTCTTGGTTTATCTGGTTCTGCCTGACTACAGTGATTTCCAGTTAGAATCTGTCAAAGAGTAATATGCAGTACCTCACCTTAACTGAGGTGTTCGAGCAGGGATTTTGACAGACCTAACCGAAAGTATCGAACACTTAATGTGTCCGAGTTTCGTCAGGGAAAACCGGGTAAACTGTGTTTCCCTTCTCAGGTCGTGAAGTTAAAGTGGAAAGTAAACTTTAAAAGGGTGGTTTTGGTTAGATCCTATCCTCAGGTCGTTCCAGTATATCCGTACCTTCGACCTCAACCATGTTATCCTGTACATGTATTATGAATTTGCGGCCTTTCTTCGGAACCTTCTTCCCATCAATATTCAGAGTGTTCTGCGTTTCGTCAAGTATCTCACCTGAGATATCTTCCTGTGAGTCATCTGGTGAAGACTTTACCTCTGCCTGGAGGCCTATTAGTTCGTGACGAAAAATGTTTTCAGAGGTTCTTGGCATGGTAGAACAGGTATTGAAAGGAGAGAAAATGTGGGAAAAAAGTTGTTAGAGAGGTTTGATCACTTGATCTCGATCTGTGATCGGTCGAAGCCTTGGTCTACAAGGACATCTTCTATCCTTCTTTTGTGGTTTCCTTGTAGCTCTATCTTGCCGTCTTTGGCTGTTCCGCCGCAGGCAAGCTTTGTTTTGAGCTTGGAGGATAGGTCGCCAAGGTCGACTGAATCGTCGATTCCCTCGATTACTGTGACTTCCTTGTTGTAGCTTCTTGTGTCGATTTTGACAGTTATTTTCTGTTCATCTTTTGCGATGTCGCCGCAGACACAAAGGTCCTGTGGCATTCCGCATTTTGGACAAGTCTCGGACATTTTAAGTATAATTTATAATGGAGAAAAGAACTTGTTAAAAGGTTTTATTCTTCCTCGTTGAGGACTGTTTTGATCCGGGCGATGGTTCTCTTCATTTCCTTAATCCGTCCAGGGTTTTCGGAGAATCCTCCTACTTCGATCTGTCCTCGTTCTTCAACGAGTTCTTTCTTCAGATCTGTCATTTCCTGTTTGAGTTCGTCTTTGCTCATGTCCCGGATTTCTTCTGTTCTTAGGATTGCCATTTTTTATCGCCTCTATTTGCGGTTCCTCAACCATTCTAGAAGTGTTTTTCTGCTTTTTCCGCTTTCCTCAGCTTCGATCAGTTCGTCGACTGGCACTTCTTCAAGCTCTTCTTCTAGTTCTCTTACTTCTTCCTTTGCTTCCTTTACTGTGTTGGAAACGATTTCGTCGTGCTCGATTTCTTCAAGAGCTTCTTGAGCCTCTTCGATAGCTTCTTCAGCCTCTACTGCCTCCTCTTTGGCTTCTTCCAGTTCTTCTTCAGCTTCTTCGACTGCTTCCTCTACTTCTTCCTCAATGTCTTCGTCTTCTTCTGTTAGTTCGTCTGGCTGGTTCTCGAATGCGTCTCTAATCTCTGATTTTTCGACACTGGATGTATCTACATCTTCTTCGAGATCCTCCATAGCTCTTTCGAGCTCTGCTGAGGTCATGTTATCTGCTTCCTGGATGATCTTGTCGATGAGCTCTGGCTTCTCTGCTTCGTCAGCTGTTTCTCCTTCTGACTGGTGAAGGATTTCCTTGCTTACATCGACATCTCTGTGCTTGAATTCTGGCAGTTCCTTCATGATCCGGACTTTTACGCCGATTGCTCCCGGCTTGGTTCTTGCAAGCTGGTATGCCTTTTCGACATTGTCCTTGGATGTGTTTCCGCATCTCTTTACATATCCGAATGAGAATTTCTCTGTTCTTCCTCGGTTACCAGATAGCTTTCCTGCAATCTCTACTTCTGCTCCGATTACTCCTGCTTCCTTCATTCTTCGGATGTATGTGTATCCGACTCTTTTGGCGTGTCCTCCTTTTTCTAGCCAGGAGGCGATGCTTTTTGCTACGATTTCTGCGTCGGAGTCAGGGTTCTCGATTTCGTTGACCTCGATCTGAGGGTTCTCGAAATCGAATTCTTTCTCCATTTTCTCTGTAAGTTCCTGTATTCTTGATCCACCGCGTCCGATAACGAGTCCTGGACGCTGTGCGTGTACTACTATTTTTGTTGAAGTAGGTGTTCTTACAAGTTCACTTTTACTGTATCCTGCGCCTTCGAGTTCTTCTTCTAGGAACTCGTCCAGCCTTACTTTCCTTGCTCCTTGTTGAATGAATTGTTTTTCTTGCATTAGTATAACCTCTTTTATTTCTCTCCTACCACGATTTCGACATGTGCTCTTTTGTTTGTTCCCTGATGTCTTCCAGGAGTTCTGAATTCTCTTCCCTGGTTAGTGATGAAGTCTTCAACATACAGGTTTGAAGGGTTTAGTCCTTCATGTTCTGCGTTGCTTTCAGCGCTTTCAAGCACTTCAAGAACATTCTTTGCGGCTTTTTCAGGGTATTTACCTGAGTCACCGTGTCCGCTTCTATGTCCTGCATCGCTGTCGAACTTGGTGTATGGGACTGCTAGGTCCTTCTCGATTACCTTGTTCAGTTTTCTTTTCGCTTTCTCTACTGAGTCTCCTTTCAGGAAGCGACCGATTTCGGTGCAGTCCTTCCAGGAAACGGGCATGTTTTTGCCCTGTGCCTTTGCCTGGTGTGCTGTTGTTTCCATTGTTGATCACTACTTGAGCGGTACATGCTTGGAAGATCTTGTAGCTCCAAGTCCTGGTGCGCTGTGTGATACTTTCTTTCGGGTTTTGGATAGTTCTCCTAGGTAGTGGCCGATCATTTCTGCCTGGATTTCGACATCCAGGAATCCTTGGCCGTTGTATACCTTGACTGTCTTGCCCACCATCTCTGGTAGTACAATCATGTTTCTCTCATGAGTTTTCGCTACATCGCTGTCTTCAAGTGTTTCCAGTAGCTTTTTCTCGTCTTCATTCAGGCCACGGTTGAGCTTGCGTCGTCCTCGTGCATCGAGGAGTTCTGCGAACTCGTCGCGGCTCATCTCCTTGAGTTCATCAAGGCTTTTTCCTCTGTATTTGAAATCTTCTGACATTATAGTATCACTCTAGTTGTTTTAGTCCTTGTTTTTACCGCTTCTTTTAGCGGCGATGTTTCCGACCTTTCTACCAGGCGATTCATGCCGGGATACGGTTTTTGCTTTTCCAGGTTTTGCTGATCCACCGAATGGGTGGTCTACTGCGTTCATTGCAACACCGGAAACCTTTGGATACAGTTTGCCTTTCGCCTTCATGGAGTGATGCTTGTTTCCTGCTTTGACGAATGGCTTGTCCTTTCTTCCGCCTGCTGCTACCTTTCCAACTGTGGATCGGCATTTCTTGGACAGTTTCTTGAAGCTGCCGCTTGGAAGCTGGATTCGTACGCCGTCTTCTTCATGTGTTACGACGAATGCGTATGTTCCACTGCTTCTAACTAGTTTCCCGCCTGCTCCAGGCTGTGTTTCGATATTATGTATTGGTACTCCTTCTGGGATTTCTGCCAGTGGGAGTGTGTTTCCTTCTTCGATTGATGCGCTTACACCTATTTCGATTTCATCTCCTACTGCAAGGTTCTCTGGTGCGAGGACATTTCTTGTTTCGCCGTCCTCGAACTCTACTTCTGCTACGGGAGCAGTCCTTGCTGGATCGTGCTGTATATCTGTGACTGTTCCTGTTGTTTCTGCGTTTTTCTGTTCTACGCTGCCTTTGCCTTTATGGCCGTTGGCTTTGTAGTTCGGAGATCCTTTTCCTCGTCGTTGTTGTCTTAGTGGACTTCCCATAGTTGATTCACCTTGTTTACATCATACCTAACTGAGTTGCTACATCCATTGCATCGTCTGATTCGCTTAGTGTGACGAATGCCTTTTTCTTTGCCTGTGGAGTGATAGCGGTGTTTACTTTTTTAACCGTGACATCAAACAGTGTTTCGACTGCGTCTTCAACTTGAGGCTTGTCGGCCTCAAGATCGACGATCAGTACTAGTTGGTTCTGTTCTACCAGATCCATTGCTTTCTCTGTTAGATGTGGATTCTGAATTATGTCCCATGCTCTTTCTTCCTGCATCGTGTGTTAAACCTCATTTATTGGAAGAGGTTTTCCTCTTCCAGTCTTTCAACTGCTTTCTGACTCCAAACTGTGAGTCGGCCCGGTGTTACGCCGGATGAAAGCAGTTGTGCGTTCAGATTTTCTACTGATACTGCGTCTACGCCCGGAATATTCTGGGCTGCTTTGATAGCATCTGTTTGTTCGCCGAAGACTACTAGAGGTCCTGTTCTGTGGTTGTATTTTCTTCCTCTGTTGCTTCCCTGTCCTGCTCTGAAGCTTACATCTGCTGCTCGTTCAAGTTCTTCGCTCATTCCTAGTTCTTCAAGCTTCTCTTGGATTTCCTTAGTCTTTTCCAGGTCTTCTAGTCCTTCCTCTACGACTGGTACTTCGCCGTCGTATCGGTGGTTTTCCTGTACGAGGTCTTCTTTGGTTGTTGCTGTGATTGCAGATCTGATTGCCTTTCTTCTTTCCTTGTCGTTGATTTCTTCATCAAAGTCTTTCTCTGCTTTTGGAGGGTGAGCTGCTCGTCCGCCTCTTGTGGATGGGGATTCGGCTCCTTCTCCGTAGATCTGCATTCCTCGTGCGTGCATTACTTTACGAGGGATTCTTGACTGTCCTCTTCCTTTTCGGCTTCTGTATGCGTTGTTTCGCTGTCTCCATCTTACTACATGTCGGAGACCTGCTTCTGGGTCTGCTCCGTATTTTTGCCGGTTCTTGGATTGAATTGAGAGGACTGCTCTCTTTACTATGTCCGGTCTTACTCGTTCCTCAAACTGGTTTGGTAGTTCCATTTTGTGTTAAACCTCGTTTATTGTTCCACATAGGTGATTTCTGGTTCTCCTGGATTTTCGTCTTTTCTGAGAGGTGTTCTCAGTCTGATCAGTCGGTTTGTGGAACCTGGTACTGATCCTTTGATTAGTATGTACTCTGATTCAAGTTCTCCGTAGTTCTTGAATCCTCCGCTGACCTGTACTTCTTCAGGTTCTCCTGTTGAGAGGATTCTCTTGTTTAGTTCTGTACGGTTGTTGAATCCTTGCTGTCCTGGTAGTGGGATCTTCCAGCTTAGCTGGTCAGGGTGCCATGGTCCAACGTTCCCTGCTTTTCTCCGTTTCTTCTGTGTCTTGTGGCTTAGTTTCTTGATGCCGTATCTTTTGACTGGTCCTTCCATTCCTTTTCCTTTGGTTACTGCGACTACATCGGAGTACATTCCTTCTTCGAATACATCTGAGAAGTTGATTTCTTTTCCGATCATGTCTTCTGCGTATTCGAACTTGTCTTCAACGCTTCCTCCGATTGCTACTTCGAAGTTTTCTGCTTTCTTCTTGGAGATTGCTGCTTTCTGTGGCTGTGTGTGTACCAGTAGTCGGACATCTGTTATTTCGTCTTGTATTTCTTTTGCTGCTTCGAGGTTGTCCATGTTTCCTTCTTTTGGAGTGTCTACAGCTCTCTGTAGTTCTTTGGCTGGGCTTTCTGTCCATGCCTCTGTGAATACTTGTTTTCCTGAGTTTGGATCTTCTGTGTAGAATCGTGCTCCGTATACTCTGAGCGGTGGTGCTTCGAGTACTGTTACCGGTACTGCTTTTTCTTGTCCTTGAGTTGCTCCATCTTGGTCATCTACCATTAGGACTCTGGTCATTCCTGCTTTGTATCCAGCGTATCCTAGTGGTTTCTGTTCGTCGGTTTCTTCCCAGGAGTTGATCTCCGGGTAGATTCTCTCAGCTCGTACCTTGGGCTTAAATCCAAGTGATCCGCTTCTAGGTCTGTTTTTCTTAGGCATGCTATTTGTTTACACCTCTAAAGCATATGCAGATAGCCAATACACTTTGTGTGAAGTGATGATTGGTTGAACTGCTGTTCCATTGGCCTCAAAGAGGCTTGGACTCCCAGAGAACAACCCGATTCATATCAGGCGTTCGGGAGTAAGAAAACGATAGAAAGTAAATTTTATAAATAGGGTGTCCCTTGTAGGTCTAGTCCTCAAGAAGTTCCTCCACCGCTTCCCTGAACTTCGGTGAAAGAGCTTCAAGCACATTCTCACGGCGCTCACCGGAGAACTCTCTGACCTCTTCAGCAGCAGCTTCAACCTGATCCTCAAGCTCCTGATCCTGCCTGATCTCATCGCTATACATCTGGAAGATCACCTGTTCCAAGATCTCTTCTGCCCGTTCCCTTACTTCAGGTGAGAGGACATCCAGTTCCTCCAGTACTTCTTGACGGGTATTGTCATCTAATAGGTCCTCTATCTCCTCCTGAAGCTCCTCGTCGATAACTTCATCAGATGTGTTAGTGTGGAGGAACTTCTCGTCTATATCTTCCAGTGTCATAGCCATTATACATTATATGCTGAGATCTATTTATCCTTTGATGTTGACAACTGGAAGGAGTCTGGCAGCTTTCCGTCCTATATCAAGCTCGTCAGAGACCCTGATAACTTCATCTATATCCTTGTACGCGTCGGGAGCCTCCTCAGCAACGGTCTCCCCGCTGCGTGCCTTGACAAAAATTCCCTTGTTCTCTAAATCTTTCTGAAGCCTGTCGGCGCTGTGATCTTCCTTCGCCTGGTTACGGGATTTTAGTCTTCCTGCTCCGTGTGCTGTGGAACCGAAGCTTCTTTCCAGCGAGCTTTCGCCACCTACAAGAATATAGCTTGATGTACCCATGCTTCCAGGCAGTAGAACAGGTTGCCCGATATCCTTGTATACTTCAGGCACTTCTTTCCTGCTTTTCGGGAAGGCTCTGGTTGCTCCTTTTCTGTGAACCAGCAATTCTCTGTCTTCGCCGTCAACTTCATGAGTTTCTTCCTTAGCGATGTTGTGGCATACATCGTACAGTAGCTCGGTTTCGACATTGCCGAAAAGTTTGTCGAGTGCTTCTCTTACTGCTTCTGTTATTCCTTGCCGGTTTGCCCATGCGTAGTTTGCTGCTGCGTACATTGCATCACGGTAGTCCTGTCCAAGTTGTTCGTTGAGCGGTCCGTACATCAGGTTTTTCTCCGGTATCTTTTCTGCGATCTCAGGGTACTCTTTCTCGAACTCTCTGAGATATTCTGTACAGGTTTGATGGCCGAGTCCTCGGCTTCCGGAGTGGATCATGACTACGATTTGATCTTCCTCCAGGTCGTAGACATCTTTGAATACTTCTCCTACGCGCTGTACTTCGAGGAAGTGGTTGCCGCTTCCGAGGCTGCCGACTTGGTCGACTCCTCTCTTGATTGCGTCTTCAGGTACTTTTTCCGGTTTGCCTGGCAGTCTTCCTTTTTCTTCGCATCTTTTCTTGTCTTCTTCTGTGGCGTAGCCGTTTTCTATCATCCAGTCGATGCCTTTCTTCATTATCTCCTTGAGATCGTCTTCATCTGTGTCGATGTAGCTGCCGCCGCCTAGTCCGCACGGCACCTGTTTGTATAGTATGTTTACGAGTTGTTCCTCTTTGCCCTGTATGTCTTCGTAGGTGAGGTC
The DNA here is from genome assembly GCA_041640035.1 of Candidatus Nanohaloarchaea archaeon. Lineage (GTDB taxonomy): Archaea > Nanohalarchaeota > Nanosalinia > Nanosalinales > Nanosalinaceae > JBEQAZ01. The sequence continues at coordinate 162,943 of JBEQBC010000002.1, forward strand.
TGTTTTGAGAAGTCTTACTCCGCAGTTGATATCGAAGCCTATTCCGCCGGGGCTGATGAATCCGTCTTCTGCGTCTACGGCTGCTACGCCTCCGATAGGGAATCCGTATCCTTGGTGTCCGTCAGGCATCAGTACTGCCTGTTTCTCTATTCCTGGCAGTGAGGCTACATTCTTGATCTGTTCCAGTGCACGGTCTTCTTTCATCTCGTCCAGTAGTTTTTCCGATGCGTATATCCGTGCTGGTTTCTTCATCTCGCCTTTCTGCGGTATCTCGTAGATGTTGTCTTCGACTTTGTTTATCTCCATAAGAATAGATTCTCCGTTGAAAATTTTTTAGATATCTAGGACTGCTTCCAGTTCCCAGCCTTCTCCTTTGATGTAGTCTACCTTCATCTCGTTGTAGGTCGGTGCCTTGATATCCATAGGCTGCTGGTTCAGATTGATTGTGTCGACCATGATATCGGCTTCGATTCTGTGACCTTCATCTAGTTCCTCGTAATCCAGGTTTTTGGCATGGCTGATGACGACATCTTCAATATCCTGAAGGTTGATCAGTCGGTCCATGAAGTCGAAAAGCAGCGCCTCTAAATTTTCTGATTCGACTTCGATGCTGTGGGTGTACATTCCTCCTCCGCCATCCACTATTTCGGAGAATGCTTTAACTACTTCTTTGAATGCTTCGTCGAGTGTGTCTCCTTGTGCGCGGAATTTTTCGTCTGCGGAGTGTTCAAGTATTTCGTAGCTCATAATTTCTCTGGAAACCTCTTCTTCAGTGCTTTCTTCACAAGTTGTTCTTGCTCCTCCAGGTCTAAATCAGTGTTGTCTATAATCAGGTCGTACATCTCTAAATCTTCAACATCTATACCGTAGTAATCGCTGTAACGCTGCCTGTTATCCTTGTCACGCTGCTCAATTTTGTCCTTCGCTTCTTCAAAACTTGATTTATCATCTTCATCATCTCTTTCACCTGCATCACTGTCTTCTTTAACTCTTCGCGCTCTTTCATCGATTTCAGCTGTCAGGTAGATTCTTAGGTCTGAGTAGCTTCCCAGAACCCATGAGGAAATCCTTGACTCGATGACACATGATTCGTTTAATCCTTTCTCCAGTGTGCGTTCATCAACCGTAATGTCTGTCTTTTTGTCAGCCTGTGCGCTTAGCTCTTCGACCGTCAGTCCTTTTTCCTGTGCTAGCTGTCGGAAGAAGTCGCCTGCGGAGTAGTTTGGTATGTCCAGTTCTCTGGAGATGAACTCTGCTAGTGTTCCTTTTCCGGCTCCAGACGGCCCGTCTATCGTGATCAGTATATCTGAGTTCTTCTCTCTGTCTTTCTGGAACTCCGTTATGTAGCTCTCCATGTATCCAGATTAACAGAATTTATTTTATGGTTTGGTGATGGAAACCTGCGAAGTCTTTTTAACCGAAGAGTTCGTATCCACTTGAGGGATACCTTTGCAGAAAGGACTTTCCTACGACGATGTGTTGATCAAGCCACAGAAAACCAGTGTAACAAGTCTTTCAGATGTCGATACTTCTACAGAAATAGCCGGAAGAGAACTATCCTTACCGATAGTTTCCGCTGCCATGGATACTGTAACTGAAACAGAGATGGCTGAGGAACTTGCAAGACAGGGCGGACTCGGATGTATACATCGATTCCTGACACCAAGCGAACAGGCCGAACAGATAGCTGAAGTGAAGGAGGCGGAGGTCGAAAACGAGAGAGCTGCGACCGATGAAAACGGAGATCTGCTGGTCAGCGGCGCGGTAGGACTGGATGACCGGCAAAGAGCTGAAAAACTGATATCGGCCGGAGTGGACTTCATAGTACTTGATATCGCTCACGGTCACCACGAATCACTTCTGGAGGATATCCGTTTCTACAGCGAGGAAACCAGCGTACCTGTAATAGCCGGAAATGTAGGTACAGCAGAAGGAGCAAAGGATTTCGAGGAAGCCGGCGCCGACGCAGTCAAAGTCGGTATCGGACCAGGCTCAGCATGCACCACCCGCGAGATGACTGGCGCCGGCGTACCACAGTTCACAGCGGTGAAGAACTGTTCCGAAGCCGTAGATGTACCTGTAATAGCGGACGGAGGAATCAGAAAACCCGGTGACCTAGCGAAAGCAGTTGCAGCCGGTGCAGCAGCCGGACAGATCGGGGGCATGTTCGCAGGAACAGATGAAGCACCAGGCGAGTTGATGGAGATCGAAGGAGAGAAATACAAGATCTTCCGAGGTATGGCGTCCCGTGAAGCCGCAGAGGAACGAGTTGAAAGGGAGGAAAGGGATGAAAAGTACTCTGACCGCGTACCTGAAGGAGTAGAAACCAAGGTAGAGTACAAGGGAGAGCTGGAAAGAATTACTTCCAACCTGAGAGGCGGTCTTCGTTCAAGTATCAGCTACTGTGGAGCGGGCAACATACCGGAGGCCCAGGCTAACTCGGAGTTCATCCAGATATCCGAGTCAACCCAGTCCAGAAACTCGCATCACGCAGAAAGCCTGTAAACACAGGTAAAAATTCTTAACTTTTCAATCACAACGGATTGACTGTGGAAACGGTAACTGACCGTGAGGAGGAAGCTCTCAGGCTTCTGGACTCTGGCGGAGACTACGGCGATATAATCGAAACCTATGACAACGGAGCGGAGATAATCGAATCACTGGAGGAGAAGGACCTAGTCACCGAATCCGATAACGGCGTGAAAGCAGCTCTCTCCAGCAAAGCACATGTATACCTCAGCAGACAGGAGGAGAATTCTTGCATGACGCTTTCCCGGACCTGAACGAGAACGAAGCGTTAACGCTTTACGGTACACTGGCCGGCGTATCCAGACAGGAACTGGCAGAATCACTGGATGTCAGCGGACCCACCGTCTCAAACTACAGAAACGAATTAGTAGATTCAGACTATCTGAGAAACCTGCGGCCTGGCAGAGGACCTTCAGAATACATACCGGGAACAGAAGTCATCGGAATGTTCGAAGATTACAGTCCTGAACCTAAGTTTTTGGAAGGACTTGATGCCGCAGAACCGTTCTCAGAGGAAGAAGAGATTCGCTGGCTGATCGGAGAAGACCTGTACCACCTGACGCAAGAACAAAGTATAGAAGATTTCGAGGAAGAAATAGCTGAAGATCAGGAAGCCGAGAATCGTGATGAACTCGGTCTGGACCATGAGAGGTTTGAGAGCACGCAGGCAGCACTTCTTCTCGACCTAGTTGATGAAGGTGAAGGATTCGGGGTTATATCTGACCGTGTAGAGGATGCGCACGAACTTTCCGAGCACCTGGAAGAGATCGAGTTCGTGGAAGAGGACCGAGATAGTTTCTCAGGTCTAGAAGTGACAGAAAGAGGACAGGAATACCTTGAATCTGCGACCCTGGCCAAAAAAGACGGCAACAGCAGCAAGAGCAGTAGCAGCGGCAGTAGTGGAAGCAGTTCCTCGAGAACTAGGTCTTCACGGAACGGGAACCGTTCTGATACGGAGGCTGATAAAGATCTTCAGGACCTCGGTGACGAGCTATTGGATGGTCATGAGGAGACCTGGGAGCAGGAAGAAGATAGGAAGAGAGACTTTACGGATGATGAGGAAGCTGAAGAAGTTGATATTGAAGACGATAACGCTGGTTATGAAGGATTTACTTGAGAAAGAAATACAGTCTAAAGCGCGGAGCCCGGGATTTGAACCCGGGTCTTCACCGTGACAGGGTGAAATGATGGGCCAGACTACACCAGCTCCGCACCGGTTTATCTGCTGACTGTACCAATTCATTAACCTGAAATTCTTTTAAACACTTAGCCTATCCTTCCTTCAGTCGAAGAAGGTAGCATATCTGAACTCAAGGTTCTGCTCCACATTGATGTTTTCGGGTCTATCATAGTTTTCTCTATTCTCGAGGAAACCTGCCGTTCCGTTGTCCTCGTATACTGTCAGGTCTGTGAAGTAGTTTAGTTGTAGGTCGCCGTTTGCGTATGCTGAGAGCGCCATGTCCGTGTTTCCGCAGCAGTTGTTGAACTGTGTTCCTGCCCGTGAAATCGGTTGGTAATCAAGTAGTTCTTCTGCGTCTTCCGGTTCTATGAAGCCGTTCCAGGTATCTTCTATATGTATGTCGTAGATTTCTTCTCCGCCGTAAGGTTCTACTGCTTCTTTCGATTCTGCCAGGTTGTCGGGATTGGCTTCTATATGTGCTACATCGCCGGGGAACTGTTTGACTGCTTCGGGTATTCTTTCGGAGAGCATCCCGTTGTCAAAGCTCTCATCACTTCTGGCGTGAGTCACAAGTAGTAACGGCTTCACTTTTGTTGTATTGGAAGACAACTATTTTATACAGTTTTGTTTAAAACAGTCGCTCAGACATCAGAAAGTATGAACAACTCAAAATACCTGATCATCGGCGACGGAGTAGCAGGAAACTCAGCAGCCGAAACCATCAAAAGAAACGATGAAGACACATCGATAACAGTACTAACCGCCGACTCAGAACCATTGTACAACCGGATCACCCTGAAGAGCTACATGAAAGGCAAGATGCCCAAAAAATTCACCAGGGTACATCAAAGAGACTGGTACCAAGAAAAAGATATCGACCTAGAACTGGAGACCACAGTAATCGATGTAGACAAAGAAGAGAAGCAAGTAAAATGTGCGGATGGCTCAAAGTACAGTTACGAGAAACTTCTGCTAGCCACAGGCGGGAAAAAGAAGCATCTTCCGGAGGACGAAGGCTTCGACAACCTGCATTATATGTGGGACTGGCAGGACGCAGATACAATCAAGGAGTCAGCTGAAGAAGCAGATAAAGCCGTAGTTATAGGAGCAGGACTTCTAGGAATAGACCTGGCAGTCATCTACGCCGAACACGGAGTTGAAGTCGACTACCTGATGCGTGGAAGCCACTGGTGGCGCAGAGGTATAAGCCAGGAAGGAGCAGAAATAGTGCACCAGAAACTGGAGGAGAAAGGCGTCAACATAGTAAAGAACTGTCCTGTCGACGAAATAATACATGAAAACGGAGAAGCCAGAAAGGTGATTGGAGAGAACGGTGAAGCGTACATTTGTGATGCAGTAGGAGTGGCTATAGGCCGTGATCCGAACTTCGGTTATGTGGATGTAGAGAAAACAGATACCGGAGCTGTGAAAACAGATAGGTTCCTTGAGACCTCTGAAGAGGATATCTACGCGGCTGGAGACCTAGTGAATTATTACTCTCCTCTGTTCGAGCATCGTAGAGAGGGAGGTACCTGGGATCACAGCGCCCGGATGGGCAGAAGAGCCGGAGAGAACATTGCAGGAGAGAAAGAGGAGTTCTACTTTGTTCCGAGTTACGGTGTAGGTCATTTCGATGTACAGCTTCTCAGCCTGGGAGAGAACCATGGAGAAAAGATCTGGAGAAGAGACGGCGACCAGTACCTGGAAATTGCTTTTGAAGACGACAGAGTTATCGGAGCGGTACTGATCGGTGATATGTCACCAAGCGACGGTATAGAGGAAGCTATCGAAGATAAGAAGTCATTTGAGGATAAGGAAGCGGCTATCGAGAGTTTCTGGTAGAAGACGGCGAGCTGTATCTTTCTTTGAGATAACTGAATACCTGTTCCTCACCTTCCTCTAGATCAAGGAAGTCCTTCATCGTTGTGTCTATTCCTTTGAACTGGATGCTGTCCGGCGTGACTATCGCGTTGTAGCTCCGTGTCTGTACCAGCATGTTTCCCTCTTCCGTGAAACCCTGTTCGACTCTACGAACTGAAGATGTGTTTTCGTACTGTTCAAGGTCTTCGAACATCTGATTTAGATCTCTTCTGCTTTCTGCGTACAGAGACTCCATCTTACCGTGTAATTGGTGAGAAAAAGTTATGGATGTAACGATGAGAAAGAAGAATTATTTGTTGTTCTGGACATCTGTCTCGACTTCGATATCTTCAAGTGCCTCCAGCGCCTTCGGTGATACGAAAGCTAGGTCCTGCCAGTCCTTGGTCATCCTTGGACATGCGCAGTTGACATAGATATCGATGCCGTATCCTTTGTAGTCTGACTCGAAGATTCTGTCTTCCACGAAGATGTAGACATCTTTGCCCATACTTTCAAGTTTCTCCTTCGCGATCTGTACTGCCTGCATGTAGTTCTGTCCTTTCTTGCTTGAGGTGACTATACCCCATTTCTTCTTGTCTTTGTGCTTCAGTACGCGTGCGTATTCAGCTTGCATCTCGTTTTCCAAGCTGTTTGCTGGTTCTACCCAGATGTGTTCTTCGTATGGGTCGACTACATAGACTTTTTTGCCTGCTTCGCTGACCTGTGAAGGGTGGAAGTGTCCTGAGCCGAGGAATACGAATGCGTCGACTTTGTGTGCGATGTTGTGTGCTGCGCCTGCGTCACATCCCAGTACTTGTCCTGGTTCGCTGGTCCGCAGTCCGGTTTTTCCATCGACTACTTCGTACCCTTTGTCTTCTAGGAATTCTCGGGCTTTTTCGGCTCTGTCCATGTACTGTGTTACTCCGACGAGTCCGACTGTTTCTTCCTCAATTTCATTATAATGTTCTTCTAGAACGCCCATGAGGTCTCTGTCTTCTCTGTATGGCAGGTAGAATACATCGTAGTCCTTCATCTGCTGTTTTTCAGGGTGAAGAAATCTTGTGTGCCCCATGTGAATCAGTGCATCGGCTCCCATTCTTTTGGCTTTTTCATCGGCTATTCCGCATGCTCCGAATGTTGAAGCCCCGATTATAACTGTTTCATATCCTTCTTCTTCCAGTCGATCAGCGTATTCGATTATCGTTGGTTTGATGCCGTCAGGACCCTGTAGACCTACTTTCTCATGTTCGTCTTCGTCCAGATCTTCTATTATCTGTTCTAGAGACTCATAGTTGTATTTTTCTTTGGTCTTGTCCTCTACATTTTGGCTTCTCATAGAACTAGAATTGAAGGTGAATCTTTTTTACGGTGTTCTCAGTCTTCCCGTACCTTGTCAAGAATAAGTCGGCGCTCCTCAAGTTCAACCATCTCCTCCACATCTTCAAGGTTCTGTGATTCGACGGCGACTGCATCGAAATCTGCCTCTACCAAGCTTCTGACCGTCTCCCTGTCTACTTCTGAAGCGATGAGGATCTTGGTATCAGCGTTAATGTACTCTACCGCTTCCTCAAGTCCTTCTTTGGGTACGAGCCGTGAGTCGACTACTGCGGTATCTGAGCTGTGCGAGAATACTTCGCTATAACTGGTTAAAACATCTCTTTCAGGTATATCATTGCGGTTTCTTACCTCTGATACGATATTGTATCTGCCTTCGAACGGAGGACGGGTACGCAGGGATTTTCTCCCGGAATTGAGTGGTAGTATGTTTACAGAAGCAGTCTTCTTGATGCCCGAGCTTTGAGATCTTCTGCCGAACGGGTTACTGCTGTTTTCTTGCTGTCTCTGATCTTCTCTCTGGCGCTGCGTTCTTTGACTGTTTTGGTCTGGAAGGACTTCTTCACGGGGTGCGATACCGAGGTCTATCTTGCCCTGATCTCTGATTCCCTGGGCTTTTGTTGCTGTGTATGCTCCTTTCCGTGCTACGATTGTTCCTTCGCTGCGTTCGTTTATCTCTGAGATTCTGCGTACTTCTTCGTAGCCTTTCTCGATTTCTGGGTTTCCTGCTGCCTTGATCATGTCCAGGTTCTCTTCTTCTGTTCCTATAGTGTTTTCTGCTGGTTCTGCGTCTACTATGTAGAATGTGCCTCGTTTGTATACATATTTCAGGTTTTTGCCTGTTTCTGATGCTCTTGAGGCTGCTTTCAGTATCTTTCTTTTCTGGTAGGGGCTTTCTGTTCTGTCTAATGTTCTTCTGCGGTTATCTCCGTTGACTGGATGGCGTGATACTTCGAGTTGTTGGTCCGGTAACCGGTTGTCCACTACCTGTTCGTCTCTCAAGAGGTATGCTTCTGGCTGTGTTGAGCCTTCTTCCAGGGGTATGCCCAGTCCTTTGACGGATTCGATCAGTGTGTGGCCAGGTCGGTAGTCTGTTATTATTGCGCCGCTGTGCCCTGGTTCAACCATTTTCTGTATGAGTATGGCCGGCATTTCTTCGTGTTGTTTAAAGTACTCTGCGAGTAGTTCTAGTATTGCTGTTTCCAGTCCGGAGCTTCCGACATCCAGTCGGTAGTATCCTCCATTTTTGTTTGTTGATATTCGTACTGATACGCGGCTTGTTTCTCTGCGGTTTCCTACCAGGTTTTTGGCTTTTCCTGATGCGTTTCGTATTTCTGATGCTACTCCGATGTTGCTGTAGGCGTCTGATATTTTTTGGCCTACTTCTCCTTCGATCTGTGTGTTTCTGATGTTCTCTGGTTCTCTTTGCTCCGGCAGTATTTGTTCTACTTCTTTCCGTGTTACAGCGAAGAAGTTAGGTACATTAAAACTGTTTACTTGATCCAGATGCTTTGCTTTTGCGCCGACCTGGTTGTAGTCCAGGTTTCCTTTCCACTGTACCATCGCCTTCTACTAGGAGAATTGTCGCTCAGCGGATTAAAAGATTACCTCAGTTCTGTGTTCAGAAGTGAATAGCGGGAAAAGAAAGTATTAGATAGTGTAGGAGGAGAGTTATTCTTCCATCCTTACATTGTGAGTGACTGGCATCTTGTGGTTGGCTCGTTCCAGGGATTTCTTCGCTTCCTGAAGGTTCTCTCTGGAAGTTTCAACCTTGATAACTACCTGATCCTCATCTACGATTGCTGATCGACCGATTGGTCGTCCGAATGGCTTACGCATTCCTTCGTAGTATCGGTCTGCCTGGGCTACTCCTGCCAGTGGGTGGTATCGGAGTACATGGTGAGGATAAGGTACAATTGTAAGTCTGTAGTCTTCTTCTGGGTCAAACTCTTTGGATAGGAATGAGTTTGCTGCGATTCGTCCTGCCTCTA